>CACZRZ010000032.1 GCA_902783655.1 uncultured Bacteroidales bacterium | reverse complement strand
TGCACTGTGAAACTTCACAAGCGATCTTTGACATGCGGACAAAAAAAATTAATAATTAAAAATTAAAGTTTCGCAAGTAATTTAATAGTCGCCTTTGGCGAGTAATCGAGTTCTACTCGCTTCGCTCGTCGAAGAAATTCTTCAAATCTTTACAAATCACACAGAGTTTTATACCATTATTTGTTGGATTCTGATAAGATTTGTGCAATTTCTGCCACAAGTGGCACTCCAAATAAAACACGTAAGTACTTGCGAAACTTCAATTAAAAAGTAAAAAGTAAAAAGTAAAAAGTAAAAATGGAGCTGACGCACTGATTCAGTGCCTCAGCCAAAGACGTAAGATGACCCTCATCAACGAATCGGGACTTTACAGTCTCATCCTCTCGTCCAAGCTGGACAAGGCCCGCGCCTTCAAGCGCTGGGTGACCGCCGAGGTGCTGCCGCAGATACGCATGACGGGCGGCTACATCCCCACGAAGGATGCCGACGGTCGCGAACTTTCGAGCGAGGAAATCATTGAACGCGCCTGCGCACGCATGTCGCCTGTTCCCTGAAGGGCGAGAAGAAAGTGAAGCAGTACATGACGTGGGGCTACCGCGCAGCCGCCAAGCTGCTGAAATCGTATGCCCGACACTTTGCCCAACGGGGCCGCTGCTCTTTCGGTTCGGAAAATTGCAAATAAATTTGCATTTTCTCTCGGTTTGCACTACCTTTGTACTTTGAAACAATCTATGAAGAATATGAAAAGGTATTTAACGCTTTACTTTTTAAGTATTGCTGTAGTCATTCTCGCCGCCTGCGGAAGCAAGAGCGAGAAGAAAGACGTCTGGGTGGCTCCCGAGCACGAGGTGGTGACAAGGCAGATGCCCGAACTGGAACTGACGGACAGCGTGAAAAGCAGCGGACACTTGTATGTCTACAGCATACTGCGCACGCCATGCGACTCGCTGGACAAAGTGAAGGACGACATGGACGACCTGTATCTGGACAACACCATCCGGCTGACCCTGCGACGCGACGGAGCCGTGTACTTCGACCGCACATTCACCAAAGCCACCTTTGCCCAGAGCATAGATAGGGGGTTTTACGCAAACGCCATACTCGACGGCATCCGCTTCCTGAGTGCCGAAACGGGACAGGGACTGGTGTTCTCGTTCGCCGTCAGCTATCCTGACAGCGACATGTCTGTACCCTTCATCATGACCATTACCGACCAGGGCACCTACTCGTTCGTCAAGGACGAAAACCTCGACCACGAAGAGGACGACGCAGTGTTATACGATGCAGATGGAGTATGAACACGATTTTCATTGTACTGCCCATCAATGAAACAATTCATAATTCATAATTCATAATTAAACTGCGCGTTGAGTAAACAGTAAACGGTAAACCGTAAACAGTAAACGGTAAACAGTAAACGGTAAATGGTAAATGGTAAATAGTAAATGGTAAATAGTAAATGGTAAATGTGAGATGAAAGTACTACTTAGTAACGGAAGTCCGCGCGAACAGGGCAATACCTTCACTGCCCTCAGCGAAGTGGCAAAGGCACTCCAGCAGGAGGGTGTGGAGACAGAAATCATCAGCATCGGCAAAAAGGCCGTTCAGGGCTGCATTGCCTGCGGATGGTGTGGAAGGGAAGGCAGATGCACCTTCCGCGACGACCTCTATTATAAGGTGATGCGTGCCGTGAAGGACGGCATCGACGGACTCGTCATTGGTTCGCCCGTATATTACGGAGGCCCCAACGGTTCGCTCTGCGCCCTGCTCGACCGCGTTTTCTACTCGCTGGGCACAGACCTTCGCTTCAAGCCCGGTGCCAGCGTGGTGGTGTGCCGCCGAGGTGGTGCGTCTGCAGCCTTCGACCGGCTGAACAAGTACTTCACCATCCTGAACATGCCCGTCGTCAGCTCGCAATACTGGAACATGGCCTACGGTCAGACACCAGGACAGGCCGCCCAGGACGAGGAAGGAATGCAGACCATGCGCACCCTGGGCCGCAACATGGCCTGGATGATTAAACGGCTGGACGTCCGCAAGGAGGGACATCCTGAGATTGAGCCACAAGTGCGCACAAACTTCATCCGCTGAAAGCCTATAAAACATATCCCATAAGTGACAATTTTTTTGTAACGAACATAAAATCTTTAAATTATTAAATCCTCATAAATTATGAAACTCGACATTACGAAAGTTACCCCATTCGTGGGGCTTGACACCATCAATGGTTACAAAGTCCGTGCAACCGAAGCACTGAAGACACTGGAAGAGGGCACTTGCCCGGGCAACGACTTCCTCGGATGGCTCCATCTGCCCAGCAGCATCACCCCCCAGTTTCTGGCCGAAGTGAAGGCTGCGGCTCAGACCCTGCGCGAGGAGTGCGACGCTGTGGTTGTGGCTGGAATCGGCGGTTCGTACCTGGGAGCAAAGGCCGTCATCGAGGCCCTGAGCAACAGTTTCCAGTGGCTACTGAACGACGGCAAGAATCCCGTCATCCTCTTTGCCGGCAACAACATCGGCGAGGACTATCTCTACGAACTGACCACCTATCTGAAAGGTAAGAAGTTCGGCGTCATCAACATTTCCAAGTCGGGCACCACGACGGAAACAGCCCTGGCCTTCCGCCTGCTGAAGAAGCAGTGCGAGGAACAGCGCGGAAAGGAAACGGCGAAGAAGGTCATCGTGGCCATCACCGATGCCAAGCGCGGCGCTGCCCGCACCTGTGCCGACAAGGAAGGCTACAAGTCGTTCATCATTCCCGACAACGTTGGCGGCCGCTTCTCCGTACTCACCCCCGTGGGCCTGCTGCCCATTGCCGTTGCCGGCTTCGACATCGAACAACTGGTAAAGGGTGCCCAGGACATGGAGAAGGACGCAACGCTTGCTGCCGAATATGCTGCCACACGCTACGCCCTGTATCAGACAGGAAAGAAAATAGAAATCCTGGCCAACTACCAGCCCAAACTGCACTTCATCGCCGAATGGTGGAAGCAGCTCTACGGGGAGAGCGAAGGCAAGGACAACAAGGGCATCTATCCCGCCAGCGTTGACCTGACCACCGACCTGCACTCGATGGGACAGTGGATTCAGGAGGGCGAACGCACCATCTTCGAAACCGTCATCAGCGTGGAGAATCCGGAGCACAAACTGCTCTTCCCCTCCGACGAAGAGAACCTGGACGGACTGAACTTCCTGGCTGGCAAGCGTGTGGACGAAGTGAACAAGATGGCCGAACTGGGCACACAGCTGGCTCACGTGGATGGCGGAGTGCCCAACCTGCGCGTCAGCATCGAGCGCCTGGACGCCTACAACCTCGGTCAGCTCATCTACTTCTTCGAACTCGGCTGCGGCCTCTACTGCCAGTTGCTTGGCGTCAATGCCTTCAACCAGCCTGGCGTAGAAGCCTACAAGAAAAACATGTTCGCCCTGCTCGGCAAGCCGGGGTACGAGAAAGAAACAGCCGAGATAAAGGCTCGGCTATCTTAATTCAAAATTCAAAATTAAAAATTCAAAATTGGGCTGCGCGATGAGCGAGGAAACTGGATTATCCCAACAGGAGTATCGCGAGATGGAAGAAAATCCCATCTTCATTAAGGCTCTCGACTTTTCTATTCGCATTGTCAACCTATATAAGGTTCTGAGGGATGAGCGAAAGGAAAACGTTATGAGCAAACAAATACTCCGTAGCGGGACATCCATCGGTGCAAACATCAGTGAGGCGATAGCGGCAGAATCCACAGAGGACTTCATTCATAAACTTTGTATATCCCTCAAGGAAGCAAATGAGACGAAGTACTGGATTCTGTTGCTTCATCGCACGGGATATCTCACAGACCCCGAATATAAATCCCTTATCACAGATTGTCAGGAACTGCGTAAACTGATGGGGGCCATTATCAGCACAACCAAACGAAATCATCAATCGTAAAGCTAAAAGCGGAGGACAACATTTTGAATTTTGAATTAAATAATTTTGAATTAACAAGACGACTGAAAGCCGTCTTGTTCGACATGGACGGCGTGCTGTTCGACAGCATGCCGAATCACGCCTATGCCTGGAGCCATGCTATGACGGACTTTGGTCTGAAGATGGAGCCGGAGGAGGTGTATATGAACGAGGGGCGAACGGGCAAGGGCACCATCAACATCCTGTCGAACCACTATTGGGGGCGTGATGCAACAGACGAAGAGGTGGAACAGATATACGAGGCAAAGAGCGCACTGTTCAACTCCCTGCCCGAGACACAACCGATGCCAGGAGCAATGGACTTGCTGGAAAAAATTCGTGCCCAAGGGCTGATGCGTGTCATCGTCACGGGAAGCGCCACACACGCCCTACTCGACCGCGTCAATGCCGCCTTTCCCGACATCTTCTCGCCCGAACTGATGGTGACAGCCTTCGACGTACGACATGGGAAGCCCAATCCCGAACCCTACCTGATGGGACTGAAAAAAGCCGGCATCCAAGCCTCGGAAGCCATAGTCGTCGAGAATGCGCCCCTGGGCATACAGGCCGCTCGCGCAGCAGGCATCTTCACCATTGCCGTCAACACGGGCCCCCTGCCCGACTCCGTCCTGCGCGAGGCCGGTGCCAACCTTGTCATGCCCTCCATGCAATATCTGGCAGACCACTGGGGCGAGCCCTCTTTTACGTTCAACATTTAACATCTCCACTGATGGCTTCACACATCGAACTCGGAAAATGGGGTGAGGAACTGGCAGCCGACCTTCTGGAGCGCAAGGGTATGCGCATACTGGAACGCGACTGGCGGTCAGGACATCGTGACATAGACATCGTGGCACGATCTGCCGACGAACTGGTTTTTGTGGAAGTCAAAACCCGCGAATCAGATGCTTTCGGCGAACCTTGGAAATCCGTAGATTGGCGCAAGCGCAAAAACATTCTCGCATCCATCAACCAATACATCCGTTCGCGTCGCATAGACATGCCCTTCCGTTTCGACATCGTTTCTGTCACCCTCTCCAATCCCGAACAGCCCCAGATAGAACACATCGAGAACGTCCAACTCGTCAGCTTCGGTTGTTACAGCCGATAATCACATCTTCAAATAACAGTAAACCGTAAACAGTAAACAGTAAACCGTAAACGGTAAACAGTAAACGGTAAACAGTAAACTAAAAATGAACGTAAGAAAGTCAACCATCAACGACTTGCCGCGCATACTGGAACTGCGCGATATGGCACGTGACATTATGCGTGCCAGCGGTAATCGCGACCAATGGCCAGAAGGTTATCCGACGGAAGACACGTTCCGGCAGGACATTCTGCAAGGCCATAGCTACGTGATGGAAGAGGACAACAACATCGTTGCCACTTGGGCATTCATCCCAGGCCCTGACCCTACCTATTCTATTATTTATGATGGTGAGTGGATAAACAACGACCTACCCTATTATGTTGTCCACCGCATTGCCAGTACGCCTGACAGTCACGGAGTGATGGACTGTCTCCTACGATTCTGCTTTACCCAATGTAACAATCTCCGCATCGATACTCACCGCGACAACCATATCATGCGCCACATCCTACAAAAGCATGGCTTCACGTATTGCGGCATCATCCATATCGCCAATGGCGATGAACGACTTGCGTATCAAAAGTTACATGGACAATAATGCCTATATAATCAAGTCGTTAATAACTTCTATTTATCATATACAATAGACAAATTCCCGTCTACGAATCCCACGGCTACGGCACGATATGTCTTCATCTTCGCTCCGTATTCACCTTGATCCAAATACGTTTTTATCAGGTTCTCCACTTTGTCTGTTATAGACTGCCACGATGCATTTTCCTGCCATCGAAGTGGTGTTTCCCTATTATCAAAGACCTCATCACATGCCCAGTCTTCATCATCCGCATCATAAGTTCGTGTTCCCACCAGTTCCATTGACCAAGCATTGCCTGTATCTTCGTACAGATTAAAATTATATTGCTGTCCGCTAAAACTCAAATGAGCATTAATAATCGTCCGCGATGCCGATAAATAGGCATTGCGGACTCTTTTTTTGAAAAG
>CACZRZ010000031.1 GCA_902783655.1 uncultured Bacteroidales bacterium | reverse complement strand
TCAATGGTTTCTGCACCATCGAGGACGCAGAGATCGAGGCTGGTGCCATGGCAGTTGAAGAGGGCAACCTCTACTATCTGCCTGAGACCTTCACCGCCGAGAATACCGAAGACCTCCTGAAGGACTTCTATTGGGGTGTCGCCGGTAGCTGGAATGGTGCCAACGACAAACTGAAGAATCAGAAGCTGAAGCTCTTCATGCACGTGAAGACCAAGCACTTCTACGAGGAAGCCTACCAGCACAACCACGGTGCACTGCCCTATAACGAGCAGTACATCAAGGCTCATCTGGACGGTGTGCCCAACGTGGAGTTCGTTGGCCTGACCAACGTGCCTGAGAACTATCTGTGCCTGACTCCGAAGAACAATATCCTTGCTCTCTGGAACCAGCGCACCGCTGATGAAACCTTCCTCGTGAAGGAGTCGAAGACCTCTCACTACGATGTTGATTTCCTGGCCAACATGTTCTATGGTCAGCAGTACCTCTCCATCAACAAGGAGATGCTCTGCGTAGCCCGCTACGACGAGGACGAAGTTCCTGATGATGACAACAACGAGCCTGAGACCATCACAGTCTCTAAGAGCGACGTGACAGTCGGCTTCACCAAGGCTGTTGACAATGCCACCATGGGACAGGAGTATGCCGGTCAGGTGGCCACCACCGACCCTGCCGGTAAGACCTTGACCTACGCATCGTCTGACCAGACTGTTGCCACAGTCAACGAATCGACAGGTGCCGTGACACTGGTTGGCGCAGGTACCACGCTCATCACTGCCTCGTTCGCAGGTGACGACACCCACAACGCAGCCTCTGGCAGCTATGCGCTGACTGTTGCAGCTGCTGCACAGCAGGGAGGCGGCTAATCTATTAATCAGGGCGGCGGCATTGGATTAAAGGCCTCGGACCGCCGCCCATATATATGAATCTAAATTGTAAATCCGTAAATCAATACATTATGGCTGATCCTGTAACACCAAAAGTACGCTGCGCAAACGATCCCGCCCTCTATGACGACATCGAGTTTTGCATGGGCGACAAGTCGCTGCCCGGCACGCGCAATCATGCCTACTATATCCCACGTCGCGATATCGTGACATTCCCTCGTCCGGCGGCTGAACCCGCAAGCCTGGATGCTGTGGCTGTGATTCCCAGCACCTCTCCGTTTGCACTGGCCGCTGATAAGAAGTGGCACCGCATCGACCTCGTTCCAAACGAGAGCGAGCCTGAATGTGATAGCCAGGGCTCGTATGGCTCGAAAACCTTCCTCAACAAAATCACGCTCGTTCTTCCTGGTACCGGTAAGAAGGTCACTGGCCTTATCTCCCAACTGAATAACGACGACGTGGTGTTCCTCGTTCCGATGGCCAATGGTAAATGCCGTCTGTTCGGTTCTCCTGCCTATCAGGCAGAGCTCGTAGAGAAGCAGACCTTCGGCAAGACTGCCACCGATGCCAACACCACCTCTATTGAGGTGAGTGTCACGGACGAGTATGCCGCTCCTTTCTATGAGGGCGTCATCGAGACCGCTTATGGCGAAATTAACGGTGCCACCGATGAGTTGGCAACAACCTGAGGCACTCGTATCAATATGGTTCAATAGTGACCGTGGGGCGGTCTCACGTATTGTCGTGAGCCGCCCCATATTTAATGAATACGACTATGATAGATCCGAAATTTACAGAGAAAATCGCCAGATGGTTGCAAGGCGACCATAAGAGCGATGAGAAGATTCAGGATGGAGCCATGCTGCTACTCCAGCTGAACAACGACCGTGCTATGTACCAGCGTATCATACGCCGTCCGCAGCGTGAGCTTTCCTTCCTGGAGTATAAGTTGCGCCGGTTCCTGCAGTTGCGTCAGGATGGGCATACCATCAAGGACGTGGTGAAGATGGATCGTGAAATCACCGACCAGATAGCTGCTGCAGCTGGTACGATTGATACGGGTGGAACACTCCCCATGGTATATCCTACTTCGGGTTCTGGTTCCGACTCACAGCCTTCTTATGTCCGCAAGGGCATCCGTCCTGATCACGACCGCCTTCCCGACAATATCAAGGCGCTTTGGCCGAAGAACGCCGAGCGATGGAAGAAAATCAAGGAGGCCTTCGAGACCTGCAAGGGTCTGACAGAGCCATGCGACCGCTATGAGTACTTGAAGGTGCTCAAAGAGACCTGGTATAAATACAAGGAAGACATGGCCCGTTACGATGAGTACCGGCTGACCGCTGACAGCAAGGCCGATGGTGCGGCAGCACCTTCCCTTACTCCTGAGCAGGAGAAAGAGCTGGCCAATGCAGATAGCTATATCTCAAAGAACCTTCCTCAGCTCAAAGAGGATATCGCTGCTGCCATGCAGAACGGATATTCCGATGAGGAAGCTAAGAAGATCAGCGCCCGTATTGCCCGCATCCAGCAGCGCGTCGACATTCTTCTGAAGAATGGCCGCACGTTCACGCCTGATCGCATCGAGCAGCTGCATGCCTGCAGTATCAAGCTATCACCTGAGGACAATGAGCAAGGGCAAGAGTCCGAGTGAAATCCTGCGTCCCATGGCCACGCATCCGTTGCAGTCGCATCTGGGGCGTGGCCTTCACACGTTGGGACTGCTGGGCTGGATCCTGGAACAGACCGGCCCTGCAGATGTCTATGTATCGACTTTCTCAACGAGTGATGCTTTCCTCAGAGGTTTCTACAACCTGAAAAAGAAAGGTCTGGTACTGAAGTCGGTGCTGCTGGCCGACCTGAAGGCCTCGAAGAAAACCTACAAACTCTACAAGGAGATGCAGCAGAACTTCGATGCCGTCTACCTGTCGCAGAACCACTCGAAGGTGGTGCTGGTGCAGAATGATCATTGGACGGTGACTGTCATCAGCTCACAGAACCAAACCTATGGCGACCGCGCCGAGTGTACGCTGGTCACCACCTCGCAGGAGGTCTTCTACGAGCAATACTGCGGCTTCCGTGAATTAGTTGACAACAACTCAATACAGCTCAATGGACTATTCCAACGACTTACTGACCAAAATTCAGGACCTCTCCAGTAATTTGACTCCCCCAGTGGAGATTTCCGCATTGTTGGAGATTGATGAAAAGGAACTGCTGGATGACCTGAACACACCGGGCCATCCTGCACGTCGAGCCTTCATGAAAGGTTACTCCGAGACTGCACTGAAACTCCGCAAGCAGAACCTCGACCTGGTGGATGCCGGTAGCCCTGCTGCCGACGAAGCCTGTCGGGGCTACCTCAGAAGAATGATCCGTGACATCGATCTATGAGCTTACCCGTAAATATAGACAAATACAGCGAATACCTGCCGCAAGACAGTTCAGAACTGCGCAGTCAACTGGTGCCTGAGGAAACCATCATGCGTGTGGAACGTCTGCGCGAACTGAGTGCCTACTGGCGCTCGTATCCCAGCACCTCACCAAAGGAGCTGGTAAACCAGTGTATGCGTTTATTCAAGGTAGGCAAGAGTCAGGCTTATGACGATATTCATATCCTGAAAATCCTCATCGGGAATCTGGAAGCAACCACCAAGGAGTTTGCCCGCTGGCGTGTGAACCAGATGATTGAGGAAGACCGCACCGCCGCACGACGCGACGGTGACTGGCGTGCCGTGGCCTCGATGCAGAAAAACTACATCCTGAACAATCAGACCGACAAACCCGATACACCTGATATGGCCTTCGACAAGATTGTACCGCTACAACTGGAGCCTACCGATGATCCGAGCGTTTTGGGCATCAAGGTACCGAAGAACCTCCGAGCACGGCGTGACAAGCTTATCAAACAATACTCACACGATGATGAATATACGGACTACCAGGAAGTGCCGACCGATAACAAGGAGGAAAAGTGATGGCAGAGAAGCAGAAACAATACTTCAACGATGCTCAACTCTACCCACTCTTCATGTCGCCACGCGACTTCGTTGGTGAGATGGGACGTGGTACCGGTAAAGGCCTTATCGATGCCACGCGCCTGATGCAGGTGTTCCAGTACATGCCTGGCAGCTGCACGGGATTCGTATCGCCGTCCTATAAGAAATGTCTCACGAACACGTTGCCCTCGCTCCTCGTACACTGGGAGCGATGGGGCTATAAGCGTGACGTTCACTATACCGTTGGGAAAAAGCCGTGGAAGACATTGAAGTGGAAGGATCCTATCTTCACGCCGCAGAACTGGGAGAACTGTATCGGCTTCTATAATGGAAGCGTATGCCAGATTATCTCCCAGGACCGCGAGGGTGCCAGCAACGGCCTCTCGCTCGACCACATCCTCATAGACGAAGCAAAGTTCGTGGACTATGAGAAACTGAAGAATGAAACATTCCAGACCAACCGTGGCAACGAGATGTACTTCTCGAAATGCCACCTTCACCATGGACTGACCATCACTTGCGACACGGCCACCACAAAGAAAGGTTCCTGGTTCATGCAGATGGAGAGCAAGATGGACAAGGAGCTGGTGAAGGTCATCGAGGGGCTGGTCTATCTGAAATGGCAGTACAGGCAGCGCATGAAGGCCAACCCGGAACGCCACAAATACTATCAGGACGAAATCAGAAAGCTGGAGCGCGACCTGTTCCTGCTCCGAAAGAATTGTCTGCTCTATTGCCGGTTCTCCAGCATATACAACATAGCGGTTCTGGGCGAGGACTTCATCCGCCGCATGAAGCGTGACCTACCGGCATTGACGTTTGCCACCTCCATCATGTGTAAACACATCGGCATCCTGCGCGATGGCTTCTATGGTTCCCTGCGCGAGAGCATCAACCTATACACGGCTCCCAACATGTCTAAGCTGTCACTCGAGATCGTAGGCACATTGGAGGATGACTGTCGCCTCGATGCTGACTGCGACCCCAACACGCCACTGGTGATTGCCTTCGATGCCAACACAATGATCAACTGGCTGGTGGTCGGACAGGTAGGCATTGACGGTAAGTTGTACGTCCTGAAGTCCTTCTATGTGAAGTACGACACGCTCGACACGCTGGTCAGCATCTTCAATACGTATTACAAATGGCACAAGGACCGTCAGGTGTTCTTCGTGTTCGACAGCACCTTCAAGGGGCAAGGATTCGCCGCCAACAACAATGAAGACTTCTATTTGCTCATCAACAACCTCCTGCTCTCAGGCGGTTGGGTGGTCGAACAGGTCTATATCGGCAACCCTATGGCCCACGTCGATAAATACCATCTCATCAACCGAATGTTGGTGGGTAAGGCGCAGCACCAGGTATTCATCAACCGCGACAACAACCCGGATCTGTTGCTCAGCATCACGACAGCGGCCATCTACAACGAGCATAAGGACAAACGTGGCGAGAAGCTGGCCGAGACCGAAGAGGACCGCCTGGAGGCACGCACCGACGGCTCCGATGCTTTCGACACGCTGTGCATAGGTGTTGAGAAATTCATTCCGGCCTACGCCCTGCAGGCATCAACGGGTTTTACATCGTATTTCGGCGGTTGATTCATCCCATTTTCTTTCCATATCTCCTTTACCCGCCGGTGGATGCCATGTTGCATCTGCCGGCTTTTTTTGTTCCCACTCGGAACTTCTCCGTCATCACCTCGTCGCTGATGGGCGACATGCTGCCTTGCTCCACATTGCTTTTCTCCCGGTCGATCTTCTTGGTCAGTTGTGAGTGACTAAGTCGTATTGGCCGTACGTTCCCTCATGCTGTATGCTCTACCTGGCTATAGATGCACACATGTCCGGGGCCAGTCTGACGTGCTACCTATCCGGCTTTCGCTGTCCACTGCAGTAGTGCTCGTGCCACTCACTGTCTGCTGCCGTAGGCCCTCCACCGCTGATGGCCTGCGTAGGCGTTTGTCGTGTCGTCGGGCTGTCGGTGCTGTTGTTCTGCTTATTTCCCGTTGAGCCCTGCTTTGCCTCGCTCCCTCGATTTTTCCTTTGCAAAGTTAGGGCAAGCGTCTTTCTGCAAGGGCACGCTGGCGCATTGTCTCGAAAAAGTTTTGAAGATTTTGGGGTGCAGTTGCTCCTATTCCAAATTCTCTGGTGCCCCATGGGTCAAAACTTTTTCGGCCATCTCTTGCATTTGCAATCCTTCTCCTTGCTCCCAGCTATATGCACGTAAAAATTCAAAGGGGCAAGGCCCGCAAGTCTAATAACTAAAAAAATTACAGCTATGACAACCATCGCAATGACATCCAGACTGAGACACCACTACCACCACATCGGCAACATCTGCAGCTCCAATACCTACCAGGTGACTGTGGAATGTGAGGACAACGAGCAGTACCACTTCGAGGTGGACGCTGAGAGCTACGGAGAGGCTTGTGCCGTTGCAGACTCTATGGCTCAGGACATGTACGTTGACATCCACTTCATCCAGGTAGAGCAAGTAGCATGAATAAGGGAAACATACAACCATTTATTAACAACTAAATATTCACAACTATGAAAACCAAGAAGAACAACCAAGAGAACGTAAACGCAGTGGGCAAGGAAGACCGCGCCATGAACCTCTTCGCCGACATGATGATCGAGAAGATTGAAACCCTCGAGGGCGACTGGAAAAAGCCCTGGTTCACAGAAGGCAGCCTGGCATGGCCTCGCAACATCTCCGGACGCGAATACAATGGAATGAACACGCTGATGCTGCTGATGCACTGCGAACGGATGCACTACCGCATACCGGTGTTCCTGACCTACAACCGGTGCGTGTCGCTCAACTTCAAGGACAGCGCCGACGGACGCGTGCCCGCAGTGGATGCCGACGGCAAGGAACTGCCTTGGGTCCACGTGCTGAAAGGCGAGAAGTCTTTCCCCGTATTCCTGACCACATTCACCGTGAAGGATGAAGATGGCAACACCATCAAGTATGATGACTACAAGCTGCTGTCGGACAGCGAACGTAGCCGCTACAAGGTCTTCCCTTCCACCATGGTGTACGACGTGTTCAACATCGATCAGACGAACCTGCTCGAGGCACGCCCGGATCTCTACGAGAAGGTGCTGGCCTCGGTGGCTGCAGTACGGCGCGAACCGAACGACGACGGCTTCAGCTTCGAAGCTTTCGACCGCATGGCTGCCGATGGCAAGTGGCTGTGCCCCATCCGCATCGAACATCAGGACCGGGCCTGCTACTACCCTGGCAAGAAAGAAATCCTTCTGCCGGAGAAGTCGCAGTTCGACGACAGCCAGTCGTTCTACAACACGGCATTCCACGAGTGCATACACTCCACCAACGCCAAGCTGGAACGCCAGCAGGACGGTGCAGCCTTCGGTTCTCCGGAGTACGCCCGCGAAGAGCTGGTGGCCGAGCTGGGTGCAGCGCTTACCTCGCACCGCTATGGCTTCGACGCCCACGTCAAGGAAGAGAGTGCTGCCTACCTGAAGTCGTGGCTGAAGAGTCTCCGCGAGGATCTTTCGTTCATCCGCACCACACTCTTCGACGTGAAACGTGCCACCGCAATGCTCACCCAGTGCCTCGATGCGCTGGGTGCGCAGGTGGAGGAACCGGCAGATGTGAAGCCCGTGAAGCGCACTCGCAGGGTTAAGAAGGCTGCTTAGGCAGCCCTCTTCCCTCGGCGTCGTTCTACTTAATACGTGCTTGCCATGATGAAGTTCGCACTATACGATTACATCCCACGTCGGTACCAGCAGCGTGCCACGTTCGAACAGCAGGATATCTGCCGGATGATCCTGGGCTTCAAGGATGGCCGTAATGTCTACAGCCGATGGGCAGCACATCAGTTGGCCGCTGCCCTCAGGGCTGTGGATATGTCGGACGTGACCATCGTATGCATACCTGCCAGTACCCGGTGTGCTAACGTACGCAGGTGGAAACGGTTCTCCCAGGTGTTGTGCCGGCTCACTGGCGCACAGAACGGATTCGACCGCGTACAGGTATTCGGTAGCCGGAAGCGTGCCCACGTCACTGGAGAGTACGAGCTGGCCACGAACATCAAGCACTATGTACACATCGATGACGAATTCTTCCGTGGACGTAAGGTAATGGTCATCGACGACATCTACACCACGGGCCAGTCCTCCCGTGCATTCATAGGAGCCATGCAAGCAGTCGGTGCAACTGTCGTAATGGCTGGGTTCCTTGCAAAGACACGGCAGCCTCATGGCCGCAGTATCAACTAAAATACTAGGTTTATCATAGGTTAGTATTTTTTTGTACTAGGATTTGTACTAAGGTATCGCGCCCCACGTTTCCCGCCCACCCTGGCCGCTCGCTTTGCTCATGCCCGGGAACGTAGGGCGCGATGTCTCTCTGTCATGTCCCCACCCCTCACCCCTGCGCACCCAGGAAGGGGGACAATGCGGCACTGGCAGCCACACCCACCAGAGCCGTCCCCTCCCACACATACATGACGTGCACCTTGTCGTCCCGGGAACTACTCCAGTACCACGCTGCACTCCGTTCTGCAGGGGACACAGAAAGAGCCTTATGGCAGCGAGGCGATGGTTCGTGACGAAGAGTGTAGTACACACACATCGCCACGTGCCCCATGGGGGACAACACCGTCGCTTCGCTGCCAGGCACTCTCCATGCCCGCTGCCTCTCTATGCTCCACGGGTATTGGCGCTGTCCTGAGCCGACACAGTGCCACCATGATGTACGCGCCACAACCGCGTATGGGTGCTTGCCTATCCGTGTCCACATGGTGGCCACGACCGCGGATGCGACGGGTCGCCCATCGACACAAGGGTAGCAGCGACACAAGGGAAAAGTCCTTACATATTCCGCTATGGCAAGTGGGGCAAGTCGCTCTCGGGCGTAGGGCGGTGGGGGCTGCTGTGTTTGTTCAGTCGCGCCTTTTGCGCTCCGCGCGGCCCGAAAAGCCCCTAATTATGGACTTTTCGGGAGGTGGGGGCGTGGAAAAATCTCGCAAAATTCCGAAAAAGGGGTGCCAACTTGCCACGACTTGCCTAACTTTTTGTGGGAACTTGCCTAACTTTTTGTGGGAACTTGCCATGCTTTCCCCACGCCGGCCGGCCGTTTCCAGGGGCAACTGAAAACGGCCGGGGACTGTATTCATAAAACTTTACATGCAATTCCTGTATTTTTATTCCTATATATATAGATGTAACTTTGCAGTATGAAACAGAACACAAAGGACTGGGTACAGTACATGTCGGCAGTGGCTCTCATCCTATCGGCCATTGCACTGGCCTTCCTCTCGTTCATCATCACGGAGGACATCGGTGCCGGACCGCTGACGTACATCGGCGAAGCACTGTCCGCAGCGCTGGGCATCTTCGGAATCAGCATATACGTGGTGAACAGACTGGACGGCATACGCAACGACCTGCACCGCGAGATGACAGAAATGATGGGTAAAATCACCAAAATAGACAATAATAATGGAACCAATGAGAACGAGCCCTGAAGGGCTGGCACTGATACGCACCTTCGAGGGCTGCGTCCTGAAGGCATACAAATGTCCTGCAGGGGTGTGGACAATCGGCTACGGCCACACACGCGGCGTCGGGCCAGGCCAGAAGATAACTGACCAGGAGGCCATCCGCCTGCTGGACGAAGACGTTCGCCTGATAGAGAACCGGCTGAACAGCAAGTTCCCCGGCCAGCTCGAGCAGCGACAGTTCGACGCCCTGGTATCGTTCATCTTCAACCTGGGATGGACGAAATTCTCCAAGTCTACACTCTGCCACCGCATCGAGAACCGTGCCAGCGACAGCCTGGTGTGCGAGCAGCTGCTGCGATGGGTCTTTGTAGGCAACCGCCGCACGGTGGGACTGATGAAGCGCCGCGTGGCAGAGGCAAACCTGTGGATAGGACGTAGGGCCTATCAGGTGGTAATAAAAAACAACATAGCTGGAATCGTTGCCGTATGAAGTATACAAGGAAATCTGCACTCTGGCTCATCCTACTGTGGACAGCCCTTATCGCCATCGCCCTCATGCTGGAGGGATGCCGCACGACGGAGTATGTGCCGGTGGAAACCGTACATACAGAGTACATCAACAGCATCGACACCATAGAGAAGGTGGACAGCTTCTGGAGAGACCGTACGACGGTGGTCCGCGAAGTGGATTCCGCAGCCATGGCACAGTATGGCATCCAGATGAAGCAGCAGGAACGCGCCTGGCTGGTGCAGATGAATGAACTGAAACGTGAGCTCTCAAAGGAACGCGAGCATAAGACGGACACCATCATCCTGCGCGACAGCATACCCTACCCCGTTATCCGCGTAGTGGAGAAACCTCCCAACCGATGGCAGAAGCTGACGCAGCGAGTGGGAAGCACTGTCCTGCTGCTCATGCTTCTGGCCATCGCTGGAGGATGTGCATGGATGCTGCTGCGCCTGCGATTCCGAAGATGACTTTTACGTAAGCCAAATCCAATATGTGTTTTTCATGGTAATAGTTTTTAAGATTGGTTAGGAGCCTCCTGTGCGCGAGCATCGGGGGCTTTTTTTATGCTCTGCAACATATTCCTGCAGCTATTTAAGACAAATTTGGGAAAAGTAGCAAAAAAGTTATATAAATATTTGGTGGTTTATAGCAAATTTGCTACCTTTGTAGTGTCGAAAGACAAAAAGTTCTTTGAATTCATGAAAAAGAGTGAATTAGAAAGGAGGCTGAAAAGCCTAGGCTGCTATCTAGCAAGCCATGGAAAGAAGCACGACAAATGGGTCAATCGAAAGACTGGGACGTTTGCTTACGTGCCGAGGCACGCCGATGAAGTTGCCACAGGCACTGCATCGAAGATTCTGAAAGAGCTGGCTGGGGAGTAATTCCCAGCCGCTTTACACTCAGATTCATGAATAGGAGAACTTTTTTTTGAAGAATAATGCTATATGCTAAATAGAACTGAGATGAAAGTTTTGGTAACAATCGAGAGAGCAAAGGACGGCAGCTACTGGTGTCGGACGGAGAGCCCCATTGTCGGAGGCTATCTTACATCGACGGGCAGTACCGTCCAGGAGGCCAAAGAGGATTTGGCTGAGTGCATGGCAGAAGCCAAAGAGGATCTGGAAGCCGAGGGCAAGACATTCCCTGAAGTGGAATTCACCTACAAGTACGACCTGCAGTCGTTCTTCAACTATTTTTCCTTCCTGAATGTTTCCGATATCGCGAAACGCTCCGGAGTCAACCCATCCCTGATGAGACAGTATGCCAGCGGTGTGAAGAACGCCGGGGAGAAAACCTACCAGCGACTGGCAGCCTGCGTGCAGAACGTAGGACGTGAGCTTCAGGCAGCCACGTTCTGATGAACCGAGGAACTGAAGTGTGCCGGGTTTCCGCCTGACTCACTATCTTTCATGAATAAAAGAACTTTTCGAGAGCCCTGAGCCGTGAGGTCCGGGGCTTTTTCGGTTCTTTAGGGATAACCACACGATATATTTTGCATTATATCCGTATATCGCTATTTGCAATATTTGTATGTAAACTTGTCTGTAAAGATTAATATTTTCTTCAAAAGATGGTGCAAAATATTTATTTATTTATTAACTTTGCAGTGCATTATGAACAAGACACTAATTCGTTTCTTTACGAAAGGAGGCATTTTTATGTTTGCTGCCAATTGTATTATGGGATTCGTCACCGACGGGGCGAAAACCTTCCGTGATGCCGCTAAGGGACGTTATAACCAGGAATCCGAAGCAATACAGGAATTGCGAGAGGAAATGTTCGGCGAAAGTAGTACTACAAGCGATGCACAAAATCTCCGTCGTGATCGGATGATGGTAGGTCGTGATGTACGTGCGAGTTACAATAAAATCGTAGCAGAAAATGGCCAAACAACAGCTTAACCGTAAGGAAACACAAGTATCGACCAATGAAGGCATAGGGCAGCAGTTGGAACAAACGCTGACAATCGAGGACAATGCACTGCCTTCGCCTCAAGAACTTGCTGCATATAAACAGGTTGATCCACGTATTGTGAATCTGCTGATTGAAATGTCACAGCGAGAACAACAGCACCGCCATAATACCGAGAAGATGAAGCTGAAAATTCTCCGCAGAAGTGAAGGGCGTAATGAAAGAATTAATTGGTGGGGAATGTTCTTTGCTTTTGCCTCTATACTTATTATTATGGGGATTGCGGCCTGGGCACTTTATCTTGACCGTCCGTGGTTTGCCGGAATCTTTGGTTCCTTCGGTATCATAACAATAGTTTCCATATTTGTTGAATCGGGAAAGAATAATAAAAAGAAGTAAAGTACCAAGGCGAGGCCAATAGCCCCGCCTTTTTTATGTTCTGCAACATGTTTCGGTAAATAATTGTCAATTATCCATTGTCATTTGTCTATTATTCCTTACCTTTGCTCTCAGTAAACAAGCATCGCCTTGCTTTTCGGCAGGGACATGGCCGTCCAAGGACGGCTTTTTTTACTTTATCACATGAATCAGCACGACTACATGCCCGACAATGTCTTCCGCTACGAGCTGGGCAAGGACCCGGACCGGGTGCAGACGATGGTGAAGGTTATGAACTTCAGCCCCCACCGCGAGATGGTGGTGAATGCCGTGTGGGACACGGGTGCGACGTTCTCGTCGGTGTCGCGCCGCGTGGTTCGCGAACTGGCACTGCCCGACGACGGCAATGCATTGAGCATAGGGGTTAACGGACAGGTAATCGGACACACTTCCATTTGCCTGGCCTTTCCAGGAGCCAGGAAGTGGGCTGCACTGGTGGAGGCCAGTCACCTGCCCGACGCGCCAGGCATGCCGGACTTCATCATCGGGCTGGACATCATCCTGCTGGGCGACCTGCGAATCACGCGCGAGGACGGGACTTCGGTACTCTACTTCACGTTCGACAAGAACGTGTTCGTTAACTTCGACGACGATACGGCCGAGGATGCCATGCGCAAGATACAGGGCTTCCGCGAACGCCTGCGCCGCTCTCGCGAACGATTCTCGCGCAAACCATAGCCCCGCCTTTTTTTATGTTCTGCAACATGTTTCGGTAAATAATTGTCAATTATCCATTGTCATTTGTCAATTATTCCTTACCTTTGCCCTCGGTTCAAAGATAGTGGTAGTCCACTCCGCAGGGCGACGGTCATACGCTCAGAGTAACAACTCAGGGCTTTTTTAATAGCCCAACACAGCCATCATACGGCTGCCTTCTCGTAAAGATCATTGCCCTCGGGTGAGACACTATCTTTGAACCAACGGGAAGTGCAGCCGTTTCTCTGTCTCCGCGCCCGGCGGTACCGGGTAGGTTCAAAGATAGTGCAATATGCAACAACTGACATTGCAGTTCGAGGGCTTCGCAGGAAGCGCACAGCCCGTCGACGTAGCCGCCACGACACGGCGGAGAGTCATTAACCAGGCAGGCGCCCGTGCCACGCATGGCACAAGCCCGGCCCACGCATGGAACACGGCCGTGCCACGCATGGCACAATCCGAAGGGACGCGACGATGCACAACGGCCCTGCACGCCCTGCAGGTGATAGCCCGCATACAGCAGCGCGTGCGCCACGCACAGGTGGCCGAAGTGCTGGAGGGCATGGCCGTCATCGGGGCCTCGGTCATCGTCATACTGATGGCAGCAGTGCTGCAGGGAGGTGCAGCATGATGTACTACTGCAGCCAGGCACAAGCCGTAACCGCCCGTATCTCCAAGGAAATACGCGAGGCCCTGAAGCCCATGTTCGACGCCATAGACATGGTGTTCGTGGACGGGCAGGACATTGAAATCCTGTGTATAAAGGTCAAGATGGCCCTGAAGGGTTCCGTGAAAGGGATAGATGTGCCGGTGTTGAGGATTTCACACGCAGAGGGAGGCATCCAGGTGGTGTGCTATCGCGACGAGAGCCGGAAGAAGGCAATCGCCATCTTCGATTACCAGATTGTCCGTGGCTTTACGACCTACGACCTGGACAAACAAGATTTCGTTGAAGTGAAACTGAAAATGGAGGAACCGAACAATGAATAACACTATCAACCTGACCCCCGAAACAGTGGAGGCCCTGAACCATCTGTGCGATGCCGGCAACGTGGACAGCATCATCGTGAAGCTGGGGAATGCCGAAGAGTCCCTGCAGAAGGTGGCCTACGAGGACATGACGGGCCATCAGGACTACCTGTTCCGCTTCGCCTACGACCTGAAGATGATAAGAGAACAATTTGAAAACCTCGAAAAAACACTTGGATATGAACCCGACAGAGAATAAACAGGAAGAGCAGAGCAACAAGCTCGTTCAGCTGCTGCTGGACAAATACTTCGAACTGCGCTCACCGTATCAGGAGAGCGGCATGGTGAGGGAGGACAAGACGACGCTGCAGATCCAGGACGAACTGCTGGCCATGCAGCGCATCGACGTGTACGACATTGCCACGTACATGCTCAATCACAAGTACGTACCCACCACAGAGGCCGACGGCACGCTGGCGTGGGAAATCTACCGGCTTCTCGTCATGGACGATTAGCATATAGTATCAATCTTTTTTTTTTTGACCGGAGGGCGGTGCGTCGTGAGGATGCGCCGCCCTCTCTTGTATTTTTATACCTATATATATATACGTACCTTTGCCGTGTAATCAAAAGACGCAATGGAATATCAGGAACAAGACTACGTGCGCGAGCTGCGACAGGTGGAACTGTCGAGCACTCTGCCCGACATCCGCGTGACTGGCGTGCAGCGGGTGCGCATGGTGGTGGAGGTGGACAGTGAACCGGTGTTCGACGAATGGCTGACGGCAGGAGACACCGACCAGGTGGAACTGCACGACCTGCGCGACCTGGTGGAGCCCTACGCCTACCGCCGCCAGACGGTGACACTACACATTACGGCCACAGAGGAGGACAACACGGTGAAGCTGGACGCGACGGCCCAGGTGGTGTACTGCGAGGCCGACATGGGCGACACGGTGGCCGCCGACTATCTGCAGACACACTTCCTCTCCATCCTGCAGGGCCCGAAGCTGACGGCACCCGGACGGCTGGAGATACTGCCCGCCCAGGGAACAGGCGCAGTGGTGACGACCCCCGGACAGCCAGGGCAACTGCCCGCGAGCACGGCCACCTGCACGGCACGCTACAGCGACGGCACGACGCAGGAGTTCTCCGTAGGTGTGTACCTGCAGGGAACGCACTTCACGGAATACGATGCCTCGCCCGACAACTTCACCGCCACGGGCAAGACGCTGGTGGGCTACACCATAGCGGTGGGCCAGCGCTCGCAGGACTACGAGATAGACTTCTCGGCAGGCGACTGCGCACCCATACTCCTCTTCTTCAACTCGTTCGGCGTGGAGGAGGTGGTGTACTGCACGGGCAAGCACGTGGTGTCGCCGACGTTCAAGCGCTCGATGGCCTACGTGGGACACCACCAGCGCAACTACCGCATCGACGAGACACGCGAGTTCCGGGCCGACACGGGTCCCCTGACCACGGCGATGGCCAACTGGCTCGACGACCTGTTCCGCTCGAGACTGGTGCGCGTGGCCAACGTCTACGACGGCGAGGTGACACCCGTGCGCGAGGTGGTGATAACAGATTCGAAGTCGGAATACTCGAACGAGGATGATGCCATTCCACGCTTCACCTTCACCTACCAGTACGCCCAGCGCAACCACAACGTAGTGGACCTGCAGCGCGCGGGCAGGATCTTCGACAATACGTTTGACAATACCTTTAATTAAGAATTAAGGATGAAGAAAGCCATACATATCAACGAGGCCATGCAGATCCTCGACATGGCACGCGAGCGGAAGCAGACAGTGAACCTGAAGGTGTGGGAGGGTCAGACGGGCGACGTTCTGGAATACCAGGGATGGTATGTGAGCAGCTCTTCATGGAAGAAAGGCTGGCACAAGATTATCAACCCTGTGTCGAACCAGATACGCACCGTGCCCGACATCTTCATATTCGAAGTTAACGGACTATCAATATACCTGTAAATATGGAAGAGAGACTAGACTTGATGAAAGTAGGCCAAGAAGGCGACTACGAGAAATATATGGTGATGCCAAGCTCTGTGGTGGATGCCGTTGAGGGTGTGAAGTCGGAGTTTATCACCCACTACGGAAAGGACTCTGACAGTGGCTTTGCCGATGCCGAGGACGAGGAACACACACAAACTATCAGCGTGGGCGGCAGAAAGTACGAGTTCTATCCCTGGGGTGGCGACAATCTGCTGCCTTACCACGTTCAGACGCTGATTGGCAAGAACATGGTGACCAGCCAGTGCCAGCAGTTCAATACGCTGACTTGCTACGGTCAGGGACTCCAGTTCTTCGACCGTGGTACCGAGAACAGGGCCAGCGACCCGGATATCCGCAGCTTCTGTCTGCACAACTCGCTGCACCTGCAGTTCTGGGAGCAGGCTACCGACATGAAGTACTACTTCTTCTCGGTACTGGTCATCACACTGTCGCGCGACGGCTCAAAGATTGTGCAGCTTCGCCATCAGGAT
>CACZRZ010000030.1 GCA_902783655.1 uncultured Bacteroidales bacterium | reverse complement strand
GGCCTTCGCAATGCCCAGACGAGTATCGTGAAGCAGAAATAAAAACGTTCTTATTCCCAGCATTCCAGTTCGTCTGCCAACTCCGGCAGCTGACTGCGGTGGAAGACGGGGTCTTTGATGCCCCGTCGCTTTTGGTTGCGATAGTCGTCGAGCAGACGGAAGGCATAGCGGCCCAGAAGCACGATGGCCGCGAGGTTGCAGGCCGTGAGGAAGGCCATGAAGAAATCGACGATGTTCCACACGAGTTCGAAGCTCGCCAATGCGCCAAAGATGACCATCACGCCTGCCGAACAGATGCGGTAAAGCGTCATCACGGTGTTGTTGGACGTGATGAAGCGGATGTTGGCTTCGCCGTAATAGTAGTTTCCGATGATGCTGGAGAAGGCGAAAAGGAAGATGGCGATAGCTATGAATGTGGGGGCCGTGGAGCCTATCTTCGCCTGGAGGGCGGACTGTGTGAGGGCAATCCCGTTCAGTCCGGGCACATCGTAGAGACCGCTGATGAGAATGATGAAGGCTGTGCAGGAGCATACGAGCAATGTGTCGGTGAAGACGCCGAGGGCCTGGATGAGCCCTTGCTTCACGGGATGGGTGGTGGAGGCCGTTGCAGCCACGTTGGGCGCACTGCCTTCGCCGGCCTCGTTGGAGAACAGGCCGCGCTTCACGCCATTCATGATGGTTGCTCCGATGCCGCCGCCTGCAACTTGCTCAATGCCGAAGGCATCGGCTACGATGATTTTGAATATGTGCGGAATTTGTTCGATGTTCATGACTATCACCACTACTGCCAGCAGCACATAGCCGATGGCCATGACGGGCACGAGAATGGAACTGACATGGGCAATGCGTTGTATGCCGCCGAAGACGATGAACAGCGCAAGGACGGCCAGGACGGCTCCCACCCACATGGGCGACCATCCGAAGGCCTCACGCATGGCGTCGCAGATGGTGTTGGCCTGTATGGAGTTGTTGGACAGACCGAACTGACAGGTGATGAGTATGGCGAACAGGACGGCCATCCACCGTTGATGCAATCCGCGCTGAATATAATAGGCCGGTCCGCCGATGAACGAATCCTTGTGCTTCTGTTTGAAGAGCTGTGCCAGCGTCGATTCCACGAAGGCCGTTGCCGAACCGATAAGGGCAATGACCCACATCCAGAACACGGCTCCCGGTCCGCCGATGGCGATGGCTGAGGCCACGCCTGCGAGGTTGCCTGTGCCCACACGGGTGGCAACCGATACGGCGAATGCCTGAAACGAAGAGATGTGCTTGTGTTTGCTGCCTCCAGCCTGCTGTTCCTTTACTTGCCCTTCCACCGTGTCCACGGCCGATTCGGTGAGCAGGCGCAGCATTTCGCCCACCATGCGGAACTGTACGAAGCGTGTCTTGAAAGTGAACCATAGGCCGCAACCCACCAATGCAGCTATCAGTACATAGCCCCATATAGCGTCGTTGACGGCGGTTATCAGTTCGTTCATAGTGGAGCCGGAGGGGATTGAACCCTCGTCCAAACAGGGAAACCCTGTGCTTTCTACACGCTTATCTTGGACTTCGTTTTCGTGCGCCGGCAAGACCCAAGCCACCAACCAACGCCTTATCCTCTAAGTTTTCACCAGCAGTGCGAGGCCGCTGCTGGCTATCCCCGATTTTGCTGTGCCACCGGTTCGGAGCGCTTCGGGGCGGTGAGCCTCCGGGTGACATCTCGTCGCAGCACCTGGTGCCGCGATTAAGCCAAAGATCTACTATACTTCAATCAGGCAGCGAGAGCGTAGTTTCTTTCGCCAGTTAATTGTTCGGCGGTCAGGGATTTAAGAGAGCGGCTGCCAACTCTCTGCGTGCTTACACAACGTTCCGTCCTGCTGTCAAATCCATGTCGACCCCAGTGCTTTTACGTTGTTTACGTACTATTTCGGCTGCAAAAATACTATCTTTTTGCGACATGCGCAAGAGAAAAATGCAAAATCTTCGTGACGTTTATGCAAGCCTCCCGAGGGAAAGTTCCGCCATCGCCGATGTCCGTACGTTCATCGTCGGCGTCCGTACATCCATCGTCGGTGGATGTACGTTCATCGCCGATGGCGGAACTTTTCCTCGTGTCCCTGTCAGGAACCTCTTATGAGGCGGTGGGATTATTAATGAAAAATTTAGGATTTTTTACAATATTTTCACACTTCGGGAGTTATTATATATGATAAATATTATTAGTAAGGAATTGCAAAATACCAGAATCGAGTGATACCAGATAAGGATAAGTATGTTGACGGGATGAACGTGATGGAACGTGCCATTAAGCGCATATTCGACATCGTGGCATCCTTCTGTGGGCTTGTTCTCCTATCGCCGGCTATAGCATATGTCTCTTTCCGTCTCCATCGCCAAGGCGACGGACCGGTCATTTTCCGCCAGCAGCGCATCGGTCGTGGCGGACGGCCGTTCGAGATACTGAAGTTCCGTACGATGTCGGTCGATTATGAGGCTGGCGGTGTGCCTTTGTTAGCAGAGAAGTGTGACTGCCAGCTGAAACCTATGGCCCGTTTCCTGCGCGAGCACCACCTCGACGAGCTGCCCCAGTTGTGGAACGTGCTGGTGGGCGATATGTCGTTTGTCGGCCCCAGACCCGAGCGTAAGTACTTCATCGACAAGATTATGGAACAGAACCCCGACTACGAGTACCTCTACCAGATTCGTCCCGGCGTGACGTCGATGGCCACCATATATAACGGTTACACCGACACGATGGAGAAGATGCTCATACGCCTGCAGATGGACCTCGAGTACCTGCTGAAGCGCAGCCTGTGGCTCGACCTGCGCATCATACTTACTACAGCAAGCCTGATTGGATATGGAAAGAAAATTTAATGACATGCGAAAATTCATTCTAATGCTGGCACTCCTGATGAGTGCCGTTTGTGCTTATTCACAGTCGATGACCGACGATCAGGTCATCCAGTTCGTACAAAAGGAACAGGCCGCTGGTTCGAACCAGCAAAGCATCGTGCAGAAACTGCTGAAGAAGGGCGTCACCGTGGAACAGTTGCGCCGCATCCGCAAGAAGGTGGAGGCCGAGCAGAACCAGATGGGGGCTGTGGACCTGACGGGCAAGAATGCCAACCAGACGGCCAACCGTGTGCGGACGAACAAGGAAAAGGCTGAGGACCTCTACCGTCAGAAGAGCGGCTACATGGTGCGCTCGCAGCGCGAAATCGATGAACAGCGCTACCTGACGCGCAAGGACCAAATGGAGAGCCTGAACGAAGAGATAGGCTTCCTCGATATCGACTCGCTGATGTACTATCAAGAAATGTTCGGACGTGAGGACGAGAACCAGGTGTTCGGACGTAACATCTTCAACAACAAGCTGCTGACCTTCGAACCCAACCAAAATATGGCCACGCCGGCCAATTATCGTCTGGGCGCAGGTGACAACGTCATCATCGACGTCTGGGGAGCCAGTCAGGAGACGTTCGAGGGCACGGTTTCGCCCGACGGCTACATCGTCATTGAGGGTGTTGGCCCCATCAAGGTGGGCGGACTGAGCGTCAGTCAGGCAACCTCGCTGATTCGAAACACGCTGAGCCGATACTATTCCGACTGCAGGATAAACCTGGCTGTGGGGGAGACCCGCTCCATACAGGTGCAGGTCATCGGTGAGGTTCGCATGCCTGGCACATATACGCTGTCGAGCCTGTCCAGCGCCTTCAACGCCCTGTATGCCGCAGGCGGCATCAGCGACATCGGTACCCTGCGCAACATCCGAGTCTTCCGCTCCGGCCGGCAGATAGCCACGATAGATGTCTATGATTATCTGCTTAATGGTAACACCAAGGGTGATGTACGGCTGCAGGACAACGATGTCATTTCGGTCGATGCCTATGAGTGTCTGGTGAATGTGCGAGGCAAGGTTAAGCGCCCCATGTTCTACGAAATGAAGGCAACGGAAAGCGTGCAGCAGGTGATTCGTAATGCCGGTGGCTTTGCTGGCGATGCTTTCACGAAGAATGTGCGCCTGACCCGTAAGTCGGGCAACGAATACAGCATGCACACCATCGATGAATTCAAGATGTCCTCCTTCACGCTGAAGGACGGAGACTCCATCTTCGTCGATTCCGTGCTGGCCCGCTTCAACAACATGGTCGAGGTGCGCGGAGCTGTGCGCCACGCTGGCCAGTTCGAGCTGGGCGGTGATGTGCAGACCGTTCGAGGACTGTTGCAGGTGGCCGACGGACTGCGCGAGGATGCCTTCCGCTCGCGTGCTGTCATGCATCGTGAGAAGGATGACTTGACGCTGGAGATGATAAACGTCGATATCGAAGGTATCTTGAATGGAACTGTTGCCGACATACCCCTGCGTAAGGGCGATGTGCTATTCGTTCCCAGCACGGTGGACATGAAGGGCGAGCAGACGCTGAGCATCCGAGGCGAAGTGCTCTATCCTGGCGATTATCAGTTTGCCGAAAACACCAGTGTCGAGGACCTCATCCTGATGGCAGGCGGACTGACTCCGGCTGCTTCGATGGCCAAGGTCGATGTGTTCCGTCGCTTGCAAGACTATAAGGCTACGGAGGCCACCGATGCCAGTGCCGAAGTGTTCTCGATGAGCCTGAACGACGGTTTCCGTTCCTCTGAGGGCAGTTTCGTCCTGATGCCTTACGACGTTGTAGTAGTGCGAAAGAGCCCTGCCTACAACCAGCAGCAGACCGTCCGTGTGGAGGGATGTATTAACTTCGAGGGCGACTATGCCATGAGCACGAAGAACTATCGTCTGAGCGACCTGGTGAAGGCTGCTGGCGGCCTGACCAATCTGGCCCATGCCCGGGGTGCCCGACTGACGCGTCAGATGACCGAGGAAGAGAAGATACAGCGCGAGAACTCGTTGCGTGCTGCCCAGATACAGATGTACGAGGAGGCCATGCAGAGCGAAAAGAGTTACAACATGGCGCAGGCCGACTCGCTGATGTCGTTGAAGCTGGACCTTGGCGACACCTATCCCATGAGCATCAATCTGGAAGAAGCCATCAAGAATCCCGGTTCGGCTGCAGACATTGTCATGCGCGAGGGCGACCTGCTGGTCATCCCGCAGTTCTCCAACACCGTCAAGGTCAGCGGCGAGGTGGTTTATCCTGTGTCGATGGGTTACACCAAGAGCAAGAAACTCAGTTACTACATCAAACGTGCCGGCGGCTATGGCAACCGCGCCAAGAAGAAGGGCGTATATGCCATCTACATGAACGGTTCGGCTGAGAAGATAAACCGCCGTTCGAGCAGGGACATCGAGCCCGGCTGCGAAATTGTGGTTCCCACGAAGAAGACCAGCAAGCGCATGACCACGGGTGAGATAATGGCCATCGCCAGCGGTGGCGCCTCGTTGGCCAGCGTCGTAGTAGCATTGATAAGTATATTGAAATAATAGTAAGAACATAGTATGGAAGCGAATAATAATGAACGCCAGATTATAGATCTCGCCAAAGTATTTAGTACGATATGGGCGAAAAGGACACTTTTCTATAAGGTATGGGTGTGTACCTTTGTGCTTTCGTGCATCTGGATTCTTCCCCAGCCTCGCTATTATATCTCTGAGGTGAGGCTGGCACCGGAGATGAGCGGCGAGGACGTTGGCGGCGGTCTTTCCTCCATAGCCTCTTCCTTTGGCTTCAACATCGGCGGGCTTGGGGGACAGGATGCCATCTACCCGGAACTGTATCCAGACCTCTTCGAAAGTCCAGAGTTCATCGTGGGACTTTATAGTATCCAAGTGACCACCAAAGACCGGGCCCTCACGACCAGCTATTTCGAATACATGAAGAAACATCAGAAGCAGAATCTTCTTACAAAACCTTTCCGCCTGGCTATGCGTACGGCAAAAGGATGGTTCGAAAAGGAAGACGCCGTTCCGCAGGGGAATGCCTATGGTGACATCAACCCCTTCCAGATGAACCGTAAGGATTATGCTTTGATGAAGGGAGTGATGGAAAACATCACTTGTGCAGTGGACAAGAAAACCAGTGTCATCACCATCAATGTCAAAGACCAGGATCCGCTCATTTCCGCCACCATGGCCGATAGTGTGAAGAAGCATCTTCAGGATTTCATTATCCGTTATCGTACCAGCAAGGTGGCCGAGGATGTGGTTCACTATGAACAAATGTGTGATAGCGCTGAATACGAATACGATGTCGCCATGGATGCATATAGCCGTTTCTGCGATGCACATAAGAATACGATACTCCAAAGTTATCAGAGCGAACGCGATAAGTTGGAGAACGACCTGCTTCTCAAGCAAAACTCCCTGACGGCAATGCAGACACAACTGCAGGCGACCAAGGTGAAGTTGCAACAGAAAACACCTGCATTCACCACCCTGAAAAGTGCTATTGTACCCGTCAAGCCTGACGGCCCAAAGCGGATGCTGTTTGTCGCAGGTATGCTGATACTGGCTTCTGTGGTTACTGCTGCCTATGTCCTTCGTGAAAAACACCCATAAGGTCCTGATGTGAGAAAACTCGACATATCTGAAAACAAAAAGAAGGCACTGACCAATATAGCCTGGGCCATCACGGGCAAGATCGTTAGTCTGGCGAGCGTTCTTGTCGTAGGCATCATTGTGGCACGTTATCTTGGCAAGGAACAATATGGCATCATGAACTACGTGGTCAGTTTCGTGGCCATCTTCCAGGTGTTTGCCGACTTTGGGCTCGACTTTATTCAGATACGTGAGGAATCCAAAAACCCTGCCATGCGGGACAAAATCATTGGTACCACCTTCGCCCTGAAGGTGGTGTTTGCCCTGCTCACACTCTTTGCCATCCTCCTGACGGTGTGGCTGTTTGTTGCGGATGCCAGCATCCGAGGCTACATCCTTATCTATGCTGTTTCCGTTCTTTTGAACACCACATGGGTCTCGCGCAACCACTTTACATCTATTGTCTGGAACGAGTATGTGGTGAAGACCGAGATTTCGCGTACGCTCATCGGGGTGTGTATCAAAGTGGCTTTCGTGCTGATGCATCTTCCGCTCGTATGGTTTATCTATTCTCTGGTCATCGATTCTCTGCTCCTGGCAGTAGGGTACACAAGTTCGTATGCCCGGAAGATAGACTCTGTCAGGAAGTGGCAGTTCGACAGGGCGCTGGCCACCTATATGCTTGGTCAGTCGTTTCCCCTGCTTCTGTCTGGGGCAGCCATCGTTGTTTACAACCGCATCGACCAAATGATGATAGGTTCGATGATAGACCAGAGCCATCTGGGAGTGTATTCCGTAGCCGTCAGGTTCACGGAACTGCTGGTGTTTGTGCCCACCATTATTGCCCAGACTGTAAGTCCGATGCTTGTTGAGGCCCGTCAAAAAGATGCCATGCGCTACGAAACCCTTTCACGGGTGTTCATGAATGTCACAGTGGCAGTGTGCATAATGCTGGCTCTCCTGACCAGTCTTCTGTCGTACCCCATCGTCCGTTTCACCTTTGGGCAGACCTATATAGGTGCGGCTTCCGTACTCTCCATCTTGGCATTTAAGGTCATAGGCGATGCACTCTCTCAGACTTCGGGCCAGTTGATGATAATAGAAGGAATACAGAAATATGCCTCCATCCGTAACATCATAGGCTGTGTGACGTGTGTCGTGCTTAACCTGTTGCTCATCCGACGATACGGAATTCATGGTGTTGCCTGCGTTGCCATCGTCACCATATTCGTCTCGGGTACTTTGGCCGATTTAGTCATTCCTTCGTATCGCCACATCTTTTATAAGCAGATGAAGGCTGTCACTATCGGGTGGATGGACATCATACACATTAAAAAACTGCTTCGATGAATTGGTCTCAGATAAAAAACGGAATCAAGGCACGCCTGCCACTCTCAATGCAGTTTCTCGTTGAGGTACTTGTCTATTGGAGACGACTTTGCCGCTTCAATGCATCGATTGGCACTGATCGCGACATGGGGAAGATGCAATACACGTTATTGCGTGAGAACCATATCATAGAGAAGGGCATGTCTATGCGCAATACGCGGCGTGGCTTTGGTCAGGCCAAGGTGTCGGCGCTCATTGCCCGTCTGCGGCATTACTATCAACTATACGGCTCACAAGACCATGCTTTTCTCAATTATCCGCTTTCCACCATTCAGTCGTATATCGACTATCAGCATCGTGATGGGGTGGAGATTGCCGAGATTGAGCGAAACTATCGTCAGCTGTGCGAAGAAGTTGGTTTTGAACCGGCTCAGCACGTGATGCCGGCTGGGGTTCAGATGATGACCGATAAACAGTTGCAGGAGCAAGCTCGTGGCGATTACGAGTCGCTGCTCAAGAGTCGTCATTCCATTCGATATTTCCGAGACGAATTGCCTTCACATGAGCTTCTGGAACAAGCCCTGCAACTGGCATCACGCACGCCATCGGCTTGTAACCGTCAGGCTTGGCACACGCACATCTACTTTGGCGAAGACTCGCACGAACTGTTGCGAATGCAGGGGGGCTGCACGGGATTTCATGACGACATCCATTGCAGCATCGTGGTTACGGCTGACATGAAGGGCTTCCTTTCTCATGAACTGTTTCAGTG
>CACZRZ010000029.1 GCA_902783655.1 uncultured Bacteroidales bacterium | reverse complement strand
GTCTCCGTTAACGTCAGCATTTTCGTAAGATGCCGTGCCAGCCATCACGCTGATGATGGCAGATATGTCAGCCACATCGACGGTACCGTCACCGTTGGTGTCGCCATTGAATTCCTCGTCGTCCCAGTCTCCATACTCCTGGTGAAGCTGTTCAAGCAGGGCCTTGGAGTTCTCACCTTCATTGGCTACATAGATGTCGAATATCTTCGGACCTGAGCCGCCACTGGTCTGAGCAATGCGGACATAAACCTCATCAGTACCGTTGTAGCTGTTGGTATATTTCTTCCACATACGAGTGTAGCCAGTCTTGGCAATCTCGTCGCCCACGGTAGTCCATGTCTCGCCATCGGCAGATACCTGTGCAAGGATGGGGCCACCCTGCATGTTGGCGATGGTCACGATGTCCAGCGGTCCCTGATACATCTTCTTCGACTTGATGGCTGCATTGGCAGGTTCTCCGGCAAAGACGGCATAGAACTGTATATCGTAGCTGGTGATGGGGAACAGCGGGTCGATGTCCTCGGCCACAGAGGGATAGTAGCCACCCTCATTGGTACCTATCTGAGAGGTCTGAGCCGTAAGGTTCTGCCAGAGCACGCTCTGTCCCTTGGTCATAACCTGCCATTCAGGAGCATCGCCAGCCTCATCACGTGTCATCCATTCCACCTCGGGATAGACGGGGGTCTCATCGCCTGTATCGGGGTCTACGATGGTGCCAATGGGGTCGGCAGTGGTGTCATACATGGAAGTGGCGGTCTTTCCGATGGGGAACACACCAGCGCCATTGGCCACGTCGTCCCACTTGGCAGCACGAAAGTGTCCGGCCACGTCGATGACCACACGAGGCTTGCGAACAAGCACACGCTGCTGGGTAATCTCCGAGAAGACGGCCTCACCGGGTTCGCCGACGGTGGCAAAGGCAGTAACATCCTGAGGCATGAGGATGACAACGTCAATGCTGTCGGGAGTATAGAGTGACGAAGCAATGGTGTCGGTAGAATTCTTGAAGTTGTACCATATCTGTGCATCGGGGGTGGAACACTCGAAGAAGAGCTGTGTCTTGCCCTTGCTCTCCTTGTAGGTAATGACGGGAGCGGCGGGCTGTTCCTTGATGAGCACTTCCAGTTCGGCAACCTTACTCAGGGTGTATCCCTCGGCTATGGCTGCTGCCTTCACCGTGCACTCACTGGTGAGGGTTACAGGCTCGAAATACTCCTGGCTCTCCACGGTGGGGTCGCTGCCGTCGGTGGTGTAGAACACACGTGCCTTGGGAAGTGCAGGGGGCGTCATGGTGACGATAGTGGCCCTGTTCTTATATTCTCGCGAAAGTACGGGTGACGGAGCAGCAGTAATATTGCTCTTCGAACTCTGCAGGGCTACGATAGCGTTCTCTAACAGTTGCATGGCAGCAGCGGTGGGGTCGCCGACGTAGGGCAGGTAGACGTAGCCGTTATGGTAGATGTTATGGGTATGCAAGGCCGTCGTGGCATCATCGAGGGAAACGCCGGGACAAGCATCGCCAGTGAAATAGTCGGTGATGTTCACACCATACATCATTGTGTCGAAACCTCCCTCGGAATAGACGATAACATTACCCTCGTCAGTCTCCTCGTAGTCAACATTCTTGAAAAGCGTGTTCTTCGAGTCCTTCATCCTGATGAACCCTTCCATACCGACAGGCGTACCATAGCCCCAAACGGTGTAGAGCTGAGCATTGAAGTTGAGCACTGGCGTCCAAGACAATGCATCCTTGAGCACATTGACCACAGCATTCTCAGCCGAAACGCTGGGACCTACGATAACGACATCGTACTGCTGGAGTTCTTCAGAAGTAATCTCGGAAGTGGTCACGTTGAAGGTGTTGAGCTCTGTAGCCTCACGCGCACTAAGATAATTGTATACTACATCTTCCGTACCATCGTAGAGGTAAAGCACCTTGGCAGTCTGGAGCACGTCACCCTCGTCAATCTGGATGAGGCGGAAGTCAATACCACCCGTAATCATGGTGAACTCAATGTCAACAGAGTCGGTCTCCTCTGTTTCTACTTTCCACACATTCCTTACAACGCCGGCGGGACCAGTAATGAGATTGTCCTCTGGGCCTTCTATACGTTTCATGTAGTCGTAGCTAGCCTTCACACCACGGTTGGTAGCCGTGCTGTTGGCACTCTGACAATCGATGGTGATGGTCTGACCATTGGCAAGCTTGGGCAGCTTGAACTTCATCTTGTCGCGGTTGATGCGGAAACGGTCTCTGCGGATGATGACATTGTTGTCGTTCTTTAGGCCAGAGTTCACAATTTCTATTCCGGCCAGTTCAGGGATAATGACATCATTGGCCATCAGCTGTCCAGTGTGCTTCTTTGCCTCTTTCCATCCGGTGGTGGTGCCGTCATCGTTGGTTCCTTCCTTTGTCCAGTTAGCCTCGTCAGCATCGAGGTTGGCAATGGTCTCGCTGCTAAGACCTGCTTCCAGAAATGCCCATGTCTTCTTACCTTGCGCGTTAGCCGCCAAGGTCACAGAACAAAACACGAAAAGGAGTGCAAATAATTTTTTCATAAGTGTTAGTAAAATAGTTACTGTGCCATGATGGAGATGACGTTGGAGATGTCGGCCACGTCAACACTTCCGTCTCCGTTTACGTCGGCATTCTCGTAAGATGCCGTGCCGGCCATGACGCTGATGATGGCAGATATGTCAGCCACATCGACGGTTCCGTCAACGTTTACGTCGCCGGGAATGCCAGGACCGACCTCCTCATTAGGATTGTTGGCAATGTAGATGTCGTAGAATCCAACCTTCGAGTTACCACCGCAGAGATAAGCACGGACGTACACCTCTTCGCCGCCGTTGTAGCTACGC
>CACZRZ010000028.1 GCA_902783655.1 uncultured Bacteroidales bacterium | reverse complement strand
GGTTCTCCACACCATCTTCTTCTGATAATCAGCACCTTTGAGGTCCACCTCAATCTTCTCACGCCATTCTTCGCGTGAGGGCGCAGTGAAGTCAGAGAAGAGCTTCTCTGTTTGTTTTTCCATATCTCTATCTATGTATAAAGTGTGTAAAGTGCTACAAAGATAAACAAAAACGGCGTCTTTACAAAATTTACTCCCAAAAACTTTCGTTTCTCCTCGTTTCTTGTCTTGTTTTGGCATCCATGCGACACGGGCGGGCGGTAAACTCATATTCGTCTCACTTGCGCGAGGTTTTTTACTCGCTGAGGCGACATTTTTGCAAGGCCCGTTAGGACAACTTCCGCCATCGGCGGTGAACGTCCGTTCATCGACGATGGATGTACGTTCATCGTCGATGGATGTACGGACGTCGCCGATGGCGGAACTTTCCCTCGCGAGCCTGTCAATTTTGTCTCACGCGAAGGTAAATTTAGGGTCGTTAATCGTTAGTTTCTCACGCCCGTCAAACCCAATTGATGCCCGTCTTTCCATATTGAAAAGCATCGGGCGGAAACGAAAAAAGCCCCGTTCGCCAACTGCTGGCGGACGGGGTTTCTTTGGTTTATCGGCTTTGAATTTATACCAAGTGTCGGATGATGTCCTCGCGATTGCCGGGCAGGTAGTCGATGACGGGAATCTCGATCATCGTGTAGCAACCGGGCTGCTGGCGCATGGAGGCGCGTGCCACGTTGACAAGAACCTGAGAGGTCAGGGCGGGATTGTTAATCTTCATGTTGAACTCGAAGAGCTGGTTGTGGGTCTGACCGCTCACGCCCTTACGCACGAGGTTGACACCGTGGCCCACATCGTTCAGGGCATCCACGCTGTCCACCTGGAACACATGAGTCTCGTCGTTGGCAAAGTAGGGGTCGGCCTTGATGGCAGCCGTCACTTCGTCCAGGTTGGCACCGTCCTCCAGTTCGACGTACACCATGCGGCGATGTATGCCTTCGCCCACGGGAATGGTCATCGAGAGGGCATCCTTGACACCAGCCTTCGAACGGACACATACGCTGTGGCCCATCGAGCGGCCCGGACCGAAGTTTGTGTACGATATGCCCTTGGGGGCGAGGCTTTCCATCAGTGTGCGCACCACGCTGTCGCTTCCCGGATCCCATCCGGCAGAGATGATGCTGACGGCGTTGCCTGCCTTGGCGGTTGCATCGAGCGAACGGCGCAGGTCAACAATCTGTGTGTGGATGTCGAACGAATCGACCGTGTTGATGCCCTTGGCCAAATACTGCTTGGCATATTCCTCGACGCTGCGGGTAGGGGTGGCCAGGATGGCTACGTCCACCTTGCCCAGTTCGTCGATGTCTTTCACCACCTTGTAGTCCGCCAGTTCCTTGGGACAGTTCTCTGCCCCCTTGCGGCGCACTACGCCGGCGATTTCCATATCGGGGGCTTCCTGCAAGGCCTGCAGCGCATACTTTCCGATGTTGCCGTAGCCAACGATGGCGACGCGAATCGGGGCCCCATTCCCTTGTCCCTCCCGGGAGAGGGGAGTGGTTACTTTAGTCTCTTGTGCATTGCTCATGATTCTATCTATTAATTGTTATTATTAATCCTGACTTTATCTTACTTATATCTTCATTTCCACCTTTATGTCAGTATATACTCCCTCCCCTCGGGGAGGGTCGGGGGTGGGGGCCTCTATTCCTCCTCCATGAACATGGGATCCCAGGCGGGCAGCCGGGTGGGCTTCTGCTTCAGCAAGTCGAGCACCGACTGGGGACAGTACTTGCGATTAACCACCACGCGGAACATGTATTCGCGGAACCATTCGTCGGTCATTATCATGTGGCCCTGGTAACCGTTCTTCTCGCCCCATGAGTTTTCCACCTTCCACTTCGTAGGTTTGCCTTTCTCGTCCAGATCTACGGCCATGAGCGTCATGGCGTGGCTCGAACCAGAGTCGCGCGTCTGTATGCGCTGTCGCTTGTTCATGCCGAAGGTGGTGCCAAAGAGATTGCCATACTCGAAGTTGTCGAGGGAGAGGAAACCCGTCTGGCGGTCGAGCTGCTTGCCCACGTCGCAAGAGAAGTACATGGGCACGTTGTCCCAAAGCGAAGCGATGGCAATGGAACTGAGCTCATCGATGTCGAGGTTCACGTACAGCCAGTTGTGACCGTCGTACATGTGGCGGTCCATGTCTATTTCATATACCTTATTATAAGGGCGGCTGGGATCGTTCATCAGCATCACATAGTCGGCGTTCAGGTCTTCCTCGGGTGCACACACCTCTTTGTAGAAGGAGAGGGGCGTGTATTGCTTGGGTTCGCGCATCTGTTTGCCATTCTTGTCCTTTGGAGCCCAAGTGAACTCCTTCACGGGTTCGCCGTAGGCCATCGTGAGCATGCGGTAGACGGTCTTCATCTCCTGCACCTTGTAGGCCTCGAGTTGCTTCACCGATGCGCCTGCCTCGCTCTTTTCGCGCAGGTTGATGGCTATCTCGCGCAGCTTGCGCTTCAGATGGCCGTTGAACTCGCTGGTGCTGTTGGCAATCGTGGTTTCGGGCATCACGTCCTTGGGCACCAGTCCGTACTTTGTCACCAGGTCGGCCACACCCGTATAGGTGCCGCCGTCGGAAAGTGGGTTCTGCATCAGCCACTGCACCTGCTGCGAGTCGATGGACTGTTTGCGGGTGTCGATGATGCCCTGCAGGAACAGGTTCGACTTCTCCAGTTGGTCGTAGAAGAATGTATAGACGTGGCTGAACATGAAGTTCTCGATGCCGAGGTTCTTCATGGCACGCTGGCGCAGCACGTTGGTGCCAGTGAACAGCCAGCATCGGCCCGAGCTCTCCTGATTGGTGATGCCCGAGTTCTTCACCTCCACAGCGAACCATGTGTCCGTGGCCTTCGGATTATTGGGAACTGCGGACAGTTTGTTGATGCTGCCCGACTGGATGGCGTTTCTCAGTGCCCGCTCGGCAGGTGTAGCTTCGCCTTGACTGCTCAGCTGCTTCAATACTTCGGGGGTAAGCGCCTGCTGGGCATGCGAGATAGACATCCCGCAGCATAGAAGTCCAAAAAATAATAGTTTTACTTGCATAATGTCATTAATTGGGTGCAAAGTTAATACAAAATGTTGATATTTCTAACAAATTGTAACGAAAAATGCTGTTTATTGTGCGAATCGCGGTCTATAGATGCCACTCTCGCCCGTAGGAGCGGCAGCGGCATTGAAGGTGGACCAGTCGCGGATGGTGTAGATGCGATGGAGACGGTCGCAGTAGTAGTGCAGGCTGACCATCTGGTCGCCACCATTGCCACCGATGCTCAGCGGATAGTAAATGATGGGGCCGTTGACAAAGGGGGCGGTGACGGCTCGCACTTCATCGTTAATGGTGGCACACATTAGGTCTGCGCTGCTCTGGTAAGCAGCCAGTGTGTCGCCCAGTTGCACCTGCACCGACATGGTGAGTTCGAAGAGCGAATAGTTGGGACGCTGCCAAGTGGTGGGACGGGTGTCGGTGCCCTCCTGCAAGTAGGCAGGCACTACGGGGGTGGATTCATCGTCGCCACAGCTCCCCACCACGAAGGTGAGGGCTGTCAGCAACAATATGGATATTAGACTTTTATTCATAACGGTTATTTGATGGTTACTTTTTCGTTATTGTGGATATACACGCCTTGCTTGGTCGGACGTTTGCCGAGGCGGATGCCGCTGAGCGTGTACCATCCGTTGCCAGACAACGTTTCAGTGTTCAGGAAGTTTATGGCTGTCGGTTCGTCGGGTGTACCGAAGGCGGCATTGGGTGCGTAGAACATCTGATTATGGTCGGAAGCACCGATGAGCTCTTCGTCACGTTCGAGGGTGAAGGAAAGGTTTTGGGTTGTGGCCATCTCGCAGTCGCCAATGTTCAGGTAGAAGACGCCCTGTTCGTCGGCCACAGCCACACCACACAGTTCAGCTCCACGCCATGCGCTCAGCCGGTCGCCAGCCTTTGTGCTGATGCCATCTGCCACAGCCACTACAGTCATGCTCGTACCACTGGTGTTGCGCATGAGCGGAGCGTTCTTCTTACCCACGCCACCATAGCGTGATGTTCCTAAATAGATGGGATACCAGAAACGGACCTCCTTGTCGCCGTTGTGCTTCATCATGTAGCCTTCGCCTACACGCAGGTATTGCAGCGTACCTTTCCACGAACGGTTGCCCGAGGCATCGGCCGTAAGCACGGCAAATTCGCTTTGGCTCTTGATGATGTCGCCCACAGAACCAACTTCGGCATACTCTGCCATTGCCGTACCTATCGGCAGGTTCAGGTTCGAGATATAACCAATGCGGTTCCAGCCCTTCTTCACGGTGATGGCATCGTAGGAGGTGCTTCCGACGATGTAGCCCACCTTGTCGTCGTTGGAGTAGAAACGATACATCTTGCAGGGGTCAACCGTGACGATGGAGTCTGCACAGTCCCAGGTAAGGATGGGGTTGCGTGGGTCTTTGGGATTCGGCAGGGGCTGGTAGGTGAGCAGACTGAAGGAGCCGTCGGCCCGTTCTGCCTCCAGTGCATCGTTCGCTTTCCATTTCGTAGCGTTGTTCAGCAGTTGCTTGACGGTACTCTGACCGGGTTTCACATTGAACGATACCCAGTTCCAGCCCTTCTTCAACTGAATGGCCTGCACCACATCATAGTTGGCTTCGAATACAACCGGTTCTGTAGCAGAGCCGATGATGGTGTCACTCTTGAACGTGATGGCCCTGTCGGCTGTCACTGCATGGATGATGCCGGTGGAAGCGTCGAAGAATTCGAAATGCAGTTTGTCTGGCCTATAGTTCGAGTTATAGACGTTCAGATAGGCTAATCCCTGATTGGCGCCGTTCCCTGTATTTGTCTCAAGATGGGTTACGCCCAGCAGGCGATGGTCTTCGTTGAACACGGCCAGCATATCTTCATTGTCGTTTGCCACATCTTCATCAATTCTCACTTGTCCTACTATGTTCATGGAGATATTCGTGTATAGCAGGTCATCATCGACAACCCAGTCGGGTTTCGGACCGCGCACCTTCAGGCTGATGGGTAACGGTTCGTTCATTCCATCTTCGTCCACGAGAGATACCACCTCTTCGTAGTTTCCAATGTTGGTATAGGGCGAGACGGTGAAGGTGATGGTCTCCTCATCGAGGGCATCCACCGAGCCGCTGGTCTCGGAGGCTGTCATCCAGAGAGGCAGGCCCTCCAAGGTGTAGCGGCGCGCCCTGCCGCTTTGGTTCTTCAGCGTAGCAGTGAAAGTATATTCCTCGCCATACTTCGCCTGAAGACGCAGGTTTTTGTTGTTCCATCGCAATGCATTACGATAGACGTAGAGGTCCATCATGGCAGGCGAAGCCATCAGGTTGCCTTGCAGGTCGGCCACTTCCTTCACGATGACATATACGTTTGTCTTCTCTATGCTGGGTTCAGGCACGTCAAGGTTGATGAGCAGGTTGTTGCCGTCAGCCACATACGAGAACTTGATGTTCTCCATCTGCTGGTTGTCGTGCATGGGTGCAAAGAGGGTGCGGTCGAAGCAGCGTTCCATGTCAGCCGCAGAGACAATGGTATCGCGCTGGCTGGTATATTCGCCAGTGGTCTCATCCTTGTGGCGTTTGAGGCTTACGCCCGATGGCATCAGGCGCAGGCTGTTGTCCGACTGACGCTGGTTTTCCGAGAAACTCAGGTAAGCCATCAGACCCATTTCCTTACCCGATGGCGTATTGCCGGCATACGACTTTATGCCGTTATTGGACAAGGCCATCTCCATCATGCAAATCTCGTCGATGTTGCCCGTAATGGGGGTCTCGATGGTTTCATTGTCGATATACGTGGCTCCGGCTGCGAGGTAGTTGCCACTGATGCCGCCCAATGTGTCAACGGCAAAGGTGTTGGTCAACTTTTGATCGATATAAAGGCTGCCCACATTGCGCGAACGGTTAACGGTGAGTGCAGCATGGTGCCACTGGCCGTCGGTTACATATTTTGTGGTAGATACGTTCTGTCCGCCTAAGTTCAGATTGAACGTACCATCCTGAACGGCGAATCGGAAGTGGTTGTTGGCTCCCTGCTCGTCCTTTGCCCGGCCGTTGGCCAGCAGGGTGCCGTTCTCGTCTTTGGTCCGGAACCAGAACATCAGGGTGTAGTCCTGATGGGCGTAGCGGGTAAATTGTTTGGAATTCAGACGGAAGCCTTTCTTGCCGTCCAACTTCATGCCAATGCCCGAAGGCATCTTCCATGATGTGCCCCAAAGCCAGAGGTCGCTGCCGCCAGGGGCGCGGTTGTAACTGTAATTGCCCTTACCCTCGTTCATCGGGAAGTTGTCGAGCAGTCCCAGTTCATATCCCGTCAGGCGTTTCTGTCGGTAATTGTTCATCTCGGAAGTGGTGAGTGCACGGTTCCACAGACGGAACTCCAGCATTTCGCCTTCATAATTCTGGCTAACATTCAGACTGTCCATGACATTTGAGCCCAGAATAAGGTTGCCATAACCTCCGTAGATATTGGGATAGACAAACTCGCCCACCTTGGCCGTTCCGTCGTAGAAGCGTATGGTGGTTTGCTTTTTTTCGAGGTCTGTGTCGAAGATATAGAACACTTCCTGCAAACCATCGAACTTACAGGGCTCCGTAGCTGTGAAGACGGTGGAGGGAAGGGACACACTGTCGTTGAGCGTAATGGCGGCTGTCAGGCGACGATCCTGTGTCAGTCCCAGTTCCAGTGTCTGCTTGTCCTCGCCGTGGAAGAACACGGTCATGGGCTTGCCGTTGTCGTCTGGCTTGAGCATCACGTCCACAGTGAATGACTTACCCTCCAGATTACGCGTTGCCTGTGAAAAGGCGAAATCGTTGCCATTGAAGCGGAGTGACGTAGAGAGCGAAATGTTGCTGGAGTTGGTCTGTCCTATTACCTCGAAGTTATTCACAGGCGAAAGGTAGTTGCCGGCAATGGGTTCCGAGAACCGGAGGATGATGTCATCGCCGATGCCCAGAATGCCATCCACAGGTTGCGGTGTACCGAAGAGTTGCGGACGACGAGTATCCTTGATGCCTGTCAGGATGTTCGACGAGCGGGTCAGGTAACCGTTGCCATGGCGGCAGTAGGTGACTGCCCGCAGGTCGTAGTACTGCTCAACGGGGTCTTTCTCGCCATAGAATGCAGCATCGATGTATCCGTCGTGTTCCATCAGCTTGCGCTCGCCGCTTGCCAGTTCCATCAGAGCCTTGCCCTCATCGTCGTTGCGATAGTACGAGCAGATGTTCACCCAGTCCTTGTCGCCCTGGTTCGAGAGTTTGTACTGGAACTCGATATGGTCGAAGTTGCGGAAATTCACGTCGAATCCATCGATATGCACGGGCAGGTAGTAGGCCAGCCTGTCTTTGTCGTAGGCCGATTCGGTGTTCACTACCCACTTGTCGCCAGGTTTCGAGATGTTAACCTTTCCGGCAGCGGGAACGAAGTGGGCTGAGAGTGTCACCGTCTCGATGTGTTCGATATCGCATTCGTCCATAAAAGAAATGGCAATGTCTTCATAGTCGTATTCCGCTCCGGCATACACCTCAATCTGTTTCTCGATGATGGTGTTCGGTTCGAGCCAAAGGTCTATGCCTGTGCCTGTCAGTGGACAGCCATCGATGATTACCTTGGCACCCTTCGAATTCGACTCGTCTTCGAGGTAGTATTTCAGTTCTTTAGTCACACATGCGGGCAGCTCGCTCTCGTTCGTCATGTAGATGGTGAAACGCGCGGGGTCGCCATAAGGCACATTCGACACACTGGCTTCCTTGGCCCAGATGCGCAGTTGGTTAATCTGCATCGTCTTCTGGTCGAGCACCATACCCGGATTGTAAAAGAGGGAACGGCGCTCATCTTCCCAAGGCGAAGCTGTGGCACCGCCAAGCGTGCGGAAGACGAAGTTGCGGAAGCGCGGCACAGTCTGCAACGAGTTGATGTAACTGGTTGTGTTGCTGCTACCCTTCTTGCCGTTGTAGATGTCTTTCAGGTTATCTTCTACATGCTGGTAGAAGTAGCCCATATCACCGACGTTGTAAATCTTCTTCAGGCTATCTGCACTGAGTTCCCTCACACGATACAAAGCCACGTTCAGGTTCGACTTGCGCGAGCAGGCCAATGTGAAGCCTGTTTCCTTTGTGAATGTGCTATCAATACCATTCATGTAGTTGAAGTCGAAACCGAACAAGGGGGTGATATTCAGTGACAGACGCGTACCAAGAACCTGGAAATCGACTCGGGTGATTTCATCTTCATCATCATTATAAGATCTATGTACTCTGTCGGTTGTTGCATCACTACCTGTTTTATAAGAGTAGCCATCTTCGCCCGTGATGTTAGCCGTAGAGGGCAGTCTCCAATAGCGATGCTGCTCTTTGCCAGTACTGAACGACTCGCTGTAGTCAATACTGCTGGCTCCATCGAAGTCATAGTTCTTGACAAAGTCTGTTGCCTCCAACTTTTCCTTTTCGTTGGCAGCAATAAATCCTGCCCATGTCTTAATCTGGTTGTTCAGAGCCTTAATAGAGTCGGTCCATACATCCGGCTCATTCTTGGGTTTGAAAGACTTGTACTGGTCTGAAAGCGAATATAGTGGATTCTCTATGGATACCTTGCTGACATAGACAGGCCGTTTCAGGTTGTCGGCCAATGCCTGAGCGTATGTATCAGTGGTTGTGGAATCCATCAGCAGGGCATTGCGGGTGCGGATGAGTTGCGGGATGAGTTCGTCCAACAAATAAGACTGCGAATGTACAAATGTGGAATTTACCTTCGTGTAGAACTGCATCACCTCGTCGCGAATGAGATAGACGGAATCTTTCTTCACATCGTCCCAACCGCTTGCCAGCACCTTGGCAGTACCTGTGACATTGTACGTGTGTCCGTTTACATCTATCTGGCCGCCGATACCGGGTTTCAGACGCTGGAGAGCCTTGCTGTTCACCGTACGTACAGCGATGGCATCCTCCACGATGACATTGTCAGTCATACCGATATAGAGGTCAGAATTGGCACCAACCTCGCGTTCGCTGTCGCTGGTGGAAATTCTATCCGTCGTCGTAAATTCGTAGTTGCAGGTCCAGTCATTGTAATATGCCGTAGCGGCATCCCAGCTAAGCGTTCCATAGTTATCGCTGGAATTGATGGTTCCAGCCATTGTGCCACCAGCTGTGCCACCCCAGAACCCTTCGTAGTATTCGTTACCGGCACCTACTCCGAGTTGGATATTTATACCCATCTGCACAGTATAGTCGCAACTATAGCTATAGCTGAATGATGTACCCTTCTCGATGTAAGCCGAACTGTTGGCACCTGGTGGGTCGCGCAGGATATCCACAAGATGGGTATTTGTGCCTGCGACGATGCGCTTACCCTGTGGTTTGGCCTGCACAGCCATGATGTATGCCTCGATGGGTTGTATGTCGTAGTAGCTGCCGTCGTAGAGAAGGGTCATCTTCATCTTACGCAGAGCCATATCATTATCAAGGGTGAAGGTGGTATTCTGCGGTGTGAAGACGTATGTTGCCTGACCCACGCTGTCGAGTTCCACCTCGTCGGTCACATCCGTACCTATCAGGCCGTTGCTGACATAGACCGTTCCACCGTCAAGCTGCACCACATCCAGTTCGCCCAGTTCCTCGTTGTTTCTACGGTATTCCTCGCGTGCCGAAAGTATCATCGGCACAGAGATTCCTCCCATGAAGACGGGGTAACCCATGCTATAGTGAGGATTGTCATCCTTGTCCTTGTACCACAGAGTGATAGTATCGCGCACACCGGCATTGTCCTGCGAGGTGTATTGCTTGATGCCATAGTAACGGTCCTGCGTTCCGTTGAACTGCCAGATGTCGAGCGTGGGTTGCGAGTGATAAATGCGCGTATAGGTGGCGGTATCACCGTCGGCATAGTCATTCAGGTCCAGCGTCTCGCTCACCATTCCCGACTGGAACAGTGTGGGATAACCCTTGGCATAGATTTCCGTCACCTTATATTTTACAGGATACATGGGCACGCTGTATTCACCCGTCTTCTCGTCGGGATGAATCACGATGCGGTGCCTGTAGGCATCCACACGGGTGGTATCTGTCTTGCCGTGGGCGTATTCTTCGTGACGCTCCGTTACGGAAGCATTCAACTGGTCACGAACAATCCACGAGGTATTGTCGCCCTCGAGCTGCATGACGATAGTCAGGGAGTCGCCCAGATTGTTTCTCGACAAGGACTCGCCCAGTGGCAGCAGACCTTGGTCGTTACCACCGACTACCCTACCCTGCAGGTTCACCTTCGTCTGGTCCCACAGATAGATTTCGCTGATGCTCTTCACCCAGTTGTGTTTTGTTGAGTCGGGCTTTGCATCGGGATCGATGTAGAAGCCTTGGTCCTTGAAGACGTGTCCGTCCTTCACCACCTGAATGCGGTGGCTGCCCTGCGGTATGCTAACCTCGAAGGCACCCTGATTATCGGTGGTAACGGGCTTTCCGTTGGAGTTCACCACCTTAACTCCGTCGCGCAGGAAGCTAACTCCCGATACTGGGATACTGCTGCCTTCGTAGAGCACG
>CACZRZ010000027.1 GCA_902783655.1 uncultured Bacteroidales bacterium | reverse complement strand
TCGAAGGCGTAGTGGACTACGGCGAGATGGCAATGTGGACAAGATGCCGGAAGAAATGCTGAGATGACGTCAATAGACCATAAAACAACATGAAAATCTTTCTTGTCGACCTAATGACCGATTTGGGTTTAAGCAGTCATTACAGCGACGGGCGAACATGAAAATAGGCCGGGAAACGAGGTTCCCGACCTATTTGATTAAAGGTAAAATAAGAAGTGTTTACTTCACAAGAATCTTGCTGACAGAGCCATCGGCACGACGGACGATGTTCACGCCCTTCTGCAGGTTGCTGAGACGAGCACCGCTGATGCTGTAGATGCCAGCGGCAATGCTGGATGTGCGCTCTGCACCGCTGACGGTCTGGATGCCATCGGAAAGCTCCTTGGCAGCAGCAGCATAGTCGAAGCCCTCGAGAGGAGCCACGAAATAGAGACGGGCATCGTCGGCGAAGGTGTTGGTGTCCCAGAAGTCGCGAGCCTCGCCACCCTTGGTGGCCTTGCCGGAAACGTAGTGCTCAACAACACCGATGGTGAGCTTGGAGCCCTGCTTGACAACGACGTTCTTGACAACGGTGGGATGCACGCCCCAACCGCCAATGGCGAACGGAGTCATGATGGGCTCTTCGTCGTCGACCTGTGCGAAGATGTACTTGTCCCAAAGGCCGGTCTCATCGTCGAAGGCATTGAAGGGTTCGAAGATGTTGTCGCCGTAGGTACTGGAAGCGGTACGCGAAGCGATCCATACGTCGTAGATGCCGACGGGAGCGTTCTCGATCACCTGATAGAACTTGTACTCGCCGCCACCGCCGTAGGCGTTGATCATGACGTCGGAAACAGGCTTGGCCTCGGTGGCAGCATCGCCACTGAAGTGCACGGCGCCCTGAGAAACGAGTGTGCCCTCTTCGTTGTAGTTCCTGAACTGCTCGCAGTTCCAGCCGACGATGGTGTTATCCTCGAGGTTGGCACCGGAGTTGTTGGAGAAGGTGTAGAAGTGGGGGTTCTGGATGAGGCATGTGAAGTCGACACCCTGGGCTGCAGCGTCCTCGGGATTGGTGGTGACATATTCGTTGTCCACAACGATGTACGAACCATCGTAAAGGGCTGTGGTCATGAGTGTGTCGGCAATGACACCGTTGGCCTCTGCCAGGATGTTGTACAGGGCAATCTTGCTGTTGAGGTTGACCTGATTGATGACATCGCGGTCGTCGCTGGTCAGGTTGAGAGCAGCAGCGCCATCGGCACCGAGGGTGGTAGCAGTCTGGAAGGCCTTGTAGCCGCCCCATGTGAGGATGTTGACAACGTCGACAACGTTCTGCAGCTGTGCGGCAGCGGTGACGAGTTTGGGAGTGATGACGGCGAGGTCTTCGTCGGAGAGGTCGGAAGGATTGACACCGTCAACAGAATCGATGGTAGCCTTGGCGTTGACAGCGATTTCGGCTTCGAGGTACTTGCCTTCGAGCGTGCTGTATGCGTCTTCGGCTTCGAATGCAGCTGTGTAGAAGTTGTCGATGTTGGTGACACGGTTCTGCATCTTATTGCCCAGTTCGTCGAGTTCGTTGATCAGGGCCATGATTTCCGAAGGAGACGTGAAATGACCGTTCTTGGCATTGTCGATGGCAGCGGCAAAGGCTGTCTTGGTTTCGCCGTTGTACATCTCATCGTAGGCAGAATCCAGGATGGGCTCGGCCTTCTCCACGGCAGCGGCAAGCTGCTGCTTCCAGTAGGCAGCCTTAGAGGGCATGGTGATGACCTTTACGTTGGCGAGGAGGAACTCCTGCCACTGTGCATCCTGGGCAGCGAAACGAAGTACATAGTATCCAGCGCGGTCGACGGTGAAGTCGGTGGTGCAATTCAAAGAACCTGAAACCTTACCTGTGGCACCGTTCATGTTGGGTTTGGCAACATAGTCGTTGAACTGAGCATAGATGTTTCCGTCCAGATCTTCCAGTGTGAAGCGGAACACGGGTTCGCCCTTCCATGCAGCCATGACGAAGCTAACCTGATACTTGCGAGGTTCGAGCTTGAGAGAGATGCCTTCCGGCATTTCGGGATCGAGGCTGCCGTCTTCAAGAATCCAGTCTTTCACCTGAGAACCATACTCGGCATAGCCTTCATTGGTGCCGCGAGAGCCCCAGTACATGGCCTTGTTGAAGTCGCCACTGAAACCTTGATACAGACGGGCGCCGCCGCCACCAGGAGTACCACCCCAGCCGTAATTGTACTGGCTGCCATTGTCGTTGAAGCCATAGATGTGGAAACCGGCTTCGTTGTAGGTGACCCATCCTGGAGGAATGCCGTCGGTCATGTCGTTGTCGAAGTCTGAAGCATAGACTACCTCAGAAGTAGAAGTGTCGTAGTCGGGACCGAGGGCGAAAGTGATGACTTGGTCGCCTTCGCACTCCACACCATAGCTGTTGGTTACACCAGAGAGGGTGAGGGTGTATTCGCCGTCGGCAAGACCGGATACGGCAATATTGATGGTCTTGCCATCCTCGCTGAGCGACATGGCGCTGGTGAGGTCGGTGTCAACACCATTCTTGGAGAGTGTGGCAGAAGCATAGTCGAGGCTGAGGGCCTTGTCGTAGGTGACGGCGATGTTGTTGAATGTCTCGCCGGGGATTTCGAAGCTCTCGTTCTCGGGAACGCTGCTGACCATGCTGGCCGGTGACCATGCGTCGGGGAGGGCGTCGATGGCATCGTCGAAGTAGGCAACCTCGTTCTGGAAGCCCAGGACCTTCATCTCGCTTTCGATGTCGGAACTTGGACGGACATCGGTGGGATAGACGATGGGGCAATCCTCGGCAGGAGTGAAGCTGACACGGATGTCGTTGGTCTCTTCCATCACGGTTTCGTCGGTCATGAAGAGATAGAGGAAGCCATCGCTCTTGCCTTCTACGAATTCAACCTCAGCGGGAACATCGTTGATGGTGACTTTCACGCAAGAGGGGTCGAGCGAGAAGGAACCGTTGCTGGCACTGGCCAGGGCGGCGATGTTGGTCTGATAGCCAAAGTCGAGCTTGATGGCATTTGCACTGCCGGAGAAGGTGGCTGCATTGAAGGTCACGCCTTCTTCCACCTTGATGTCGTCCAGGACGTAGGCAGTGGGGCTGTACATGTTGATGATGAGGAAGAACTCGTTGGGGAGTTTGCCTCCGTAGTACTCGGCGTAGGTCTGTGTTCCGTCGCCACCGAATCCCTCGGGATAGATGGCATTGCCCACCCAGCTCTGGTCCTTGATGATGTTGTTCAGGACGTCGGCGTTGGTGTAGTAGGAAACGAAAGAGATGTGCTGCCATTCGCCAGTCAGTCCACTGGTCATCTGCACACCATAGTTTTGACCCGACGGAGAGTTGATGCTCTTGTCGTAGTTCTCGATACCCTGAGACAGCCATGAGGTCAGGCATGTGTTGTTGACCGTGCCTGCGGACTCGTCGATGTAGGTGGGTTCGGCCTTAATCCAGAAGCTCACACGATAAGGGGTGTTCTCCTTGATGGGCAGGTTGGCGATTTTGAAACCGCGGTCCCAGGAATTACCTGCGTCTAAACCATTCTCTGCTGAGAGAGCGAACTCGCCGGACTTCTTGTCTCTTGTGGACTTCTCGTCCCAAAAGTCACCGTCCTTCACGTTCACCCAGTCACCGAACGTACTCAAACCAGGAGTCAAGGCATAAGCAGAACTCTTGCCCTTTTCATCGCCTGATTCGAAACCCAAAGACGCAATCGTGGTCTGTGCAAAGAGCGAGCCTGCGCTCAGCAATGCGGCGACCATTGTCATGTAGATCTTTTTCATACTTTAAAGGTTTTTAGTTGTGTTAGTTATTAGGTTTTGTGATTATCGGTTGCAAATTTACGACTTTATATTTATATATTATTCTATTTATTGTCTCATAAACATGTGATTATGTTGCAAACAGCCCGCGAGGCCTATTCCAGCGGCAGGTACCAGTTCTTCTTGTCCGAAAGGCGGGCATAAAGGCTGGCATCGACATTGGCGGTGCCCCGGCGTGCAGCCACCTTGGCAGCCAGGAAAGTGGGGTCGTTGCGATGCATGGCCAGACGCATGAGGTCGGGGAAGCGCTGGCCTTCGGCGGCTGTCTCTAATGCCATTTCATCGCAGATGCGGTCCTCGACGTAGAGGATGCTGTCGGTCTTCGATGCGAACGGCGGAATGGCATAGGTGGAGTCGGCATTGGCATTGCCCGAACCGCGGGAGTGTGTGCCCAGGGTGTTCTCGCGCAAGAAGGTGTACTGGTTGAAGGAAATGAGTTCGCCTGCTTCGTTACGCTCGGTCTCGGAGATGTACTTTTCGATGTTGTCCTTCCAGAGTCCGTATTTGAGCACGGCAAAGGCCGACTGCGGGAACCCGGCGCGATTGAGTGCCTCGGCATAGCGCAGATAGACATGCTGCACACGATAGAGACAAACGTATGAGAGGAAGCGATCGTTGCCGCTGGTGCGATACTTCTGGCAGGTCTGCCGGAGTGCCGACTGCGATGCGTTTGCCGTGGGCTGGCTGCGAAGTTTGTAGATGCTGTACAAACGCAGGTCGCCGCGCTGGAGATCGTTCTCGTAGTGGATGGTGTCGGAGGCATAGACAGTGTCGGGCAGCAGTGTGACAGGGTCGCTATAGACAAGGGTGTATTGCTGGCTGCGCGAGAGTTCGTCGTAAGCGGCAGAATGAGTGGCTTGATAGTAATAGTTGTTTTCGGCGGTGGAGTTGAACACGTCTGTCAGGCGCGAAACGATGCCATCGTACTCACGGGTCTCCATGGGGATGAGGGAGAGTGTCTCGCTGTTGTTGGCTGAGAACTGCGAGGCATAGCCATCAAGAATATCTGTAAATTCAAAGGAATCCCATGCAATGGTATTGGCATAGGTGGGATGGATGCTCCCCTGCTTTGTAAGGAAATCGTGATAGAATTTGGCTGCCTCACGATAGCGACCTGCCCACAGGCAGAGGTCGCCGAGCACAACGCGAACAGGGAGGTAGAACCGGCTTGAATTGTGTTCTCCGACTGCCCCATAGCTGGGGAAATCGACATCGACATACGGTGCAAGGTCGTTGACGAAGTAGTCGGCAATCTGTTCCACCGTATAGAAGGGGAAGCGCGAAGGTTGTGCATCCTTCTCTGCCAGCAGCGGTTCGGTGTAGAAAGGCACGGAGCCATAGTTGATGGCAAGCTGGAGGTAGGTCCATGCGCGATAGGTCTTCACTACGGCATACTCCTTCTCGAAGACGCGACGTCCCTGCTTGACGAGGTTGGTGTCGGCGTTTGCAAGGAAATAGTTGCAGTTCTGGATAATGGCATAATAGTCGCGTGCGTTGTTATACGGATTGCTGGCATCGGCCGTGAAGTTGGCAATGGCCTGCAAATCCAAGTTGGCATGTTCGGTGAGTGCCGTAAGATCGCCGCGCAGTTCACCCAAAAGGATGGTGCGGTCGGCTATCTTCTGCAACTTGTTCACGATACCGAGGACTGAATAGACGGTGTCGTTGGGCGTGTCCAGGGTGTTATTCTCTGTAAATGACACGAGGTCGCTGTCAGCCTCCGTACATGACGCAAAGCCCCCCAGGAGGAAAAGAGGGAGTGACAAAGCAATGAAGGCCTTATGGATATATTTACGTTTCATAATCGATTCTCAATTATCATTTTTCGTTCTTAACTCTTCATTCTTCACTGTTCACTACAGGTTAATCTTCAGGCCTATGGCGAAGCTACGCCCTGATGCAAGGAGTCCGCGGTCTATGCCCATGCCAAGTACGGCATTGGACTGTGCAAACTCGGGATCGCTGCCCAGATATTTGGTGAAGGTGGCAAGGTTGTTGGCTGCCGCCCATACGGTGATACCCTGCAAGAAGGTGTGGCTGATGGGAATGCGATAGCTGAGGGTTATGTTCTTCAACTTGAGGTAGCTGCCATCCTCTATCCAGCGGTCGGAGAAACGACTGTTGCCCATTTCGTCGAGGAACGAAGCGCGAGGGATGTTGGTCTGCTGACCCTCGTAAGTCCAGCGAGTGAGCATGGCTGAAGTCTGATTGTAGAAGTAGGAACCGGATTCGAGAATGCTGCGCTGATAGTTATAGACGTCGCCTCCTAAAGAGTAGTTGAACGAAGCCGACAAAGAAAGATTGCGCCATGTAAGTTTGGTGCCAAAGTTTCCGTAAATGTCGGGGTTGGGGTCGCCGATAACCTGCATGTCCCTTGCGTCTATGCACTTGTTGGCATCAACATCTACGAAGCGCATGTCGCCGGCATTGAAATCCTTGCGCGCACCCGTCTCGCTTTGCTGGTAGAGTCCGGCTGCCGTTGCTTCGGCTGCGGTGGACAGGACACCTGCAGTCTGGTATCCGTAGAAGAGTCCGGCTGGCATTCCCACACGATTAAGGATAGTGGCTCCGTAGAGTTCGGTGGTCATCTCGTTGCGTCCGGAGGGAAGGCTGACGATTTCGTTCTTGTAGTGTCCCAGACTGGCGTTCAGTTCCCATGTCCAGTCTTTGACGGCAAGGAGCTTGATGTTCGTGCTAAAGTCGAAGCCCTGATTGTTGAGGCTGCCATCGTTAACCCAGTTCGTTTCGAGACCGGAAACGTAGGACAGTGTGCCGAGCGACAGCAAGTTGTGGGTGTGACCATAGAAATAGTTGAAGGCAGCCCATACGCGGTTGTTGAGGAACGAGCCCTGAAGTCCGGCCGTGAAGCGCGCCGTGGTTTCCCACTGCAGCCTGGTGTTGCCGATGTTTGCCATCGTCAATCCGGAGATGCTGTTCAGCACGCGGCCTGCGGCGAAGTAGGTACGCGAGGCGATGCTGCTCACATCATCGTTGCCCACGAGGTCGAAGCCAAGATTCAGTTTCAGAAACTCGATGCCACGCGAGGGACGGAACCACTTTTCGTTAGTGAGCACCCAAGCAGCCTGCACTGAGGGGAAGAAACCGAATGCATAGTTGCCAATCTTCACGCCTTCCTTGGCATCTACACCGAATTTGCTGGAACCGTCCATAGCGACTGCTGCAGAGAGATAATAGCGTTCGGCGAAGTTGTAGTCGGCTGTAAGGTAGTAGGTAAGTGCGGCGTCCTTGTTGTCGAGTCCATCGGTCTGCTTGAACTGCAGCGAATTGCTCATGTTCGGCGTCTTGTCGTTGCCTGTGTTGTAACCGATTTGTGTGTTCAGGCGATAAGTGTCGCGAAGATAGCGGAATCCGCCCCGCGCATTGAGGTCGTGTCCGTTACGTTTCAACTTGTATGTGCCATAGATGTCATTCATGATGGTTATCTGGCGACCAGCCAATGCACTGGCACAGTTCTGGACAGTTCCTATGTTCTTCACTTCGTAGGACGGAACACCATTCGTGGGCAGGTAGTAGTTCTCGTCGGTGTTCACGAGCTGGAAGGCAAACTGGTTGGCTATGCGCCAATGTTTGTTGATGTCCCAGGAGGGTGTGACGGAAAGGTTTACGATACGATTGCCGAAGTAGTTCTTGTTTGTCCCTTCACCGTTCTCCAGGATAGAGAGCGGATTGGCCAGCGACGTCGTGTAGTCGCTACGCGGAGTGACAACGTCGGAGAGATAATCGTCGGCTTCGGAGAGATAATGTGAGAGGTTGCCGTTTGAGTCATAGGCATAGGGCGAAAGGAACGGCGACTTGATGAGTCCGAGCAGCGAGGGCGACGATATGATGCCGGTGGTGACATTGTCCTTGACACCATCGTCTCGCAGGTCGCGGGTAACATCGGAGTAAGAGGCATCGAAACGTGCCTTGACATTGCGTGCCAGAACGATGTCGGAGTTCAGACGCAGGTTGAAACGTCGGAACGAGAAGTCCTTGATGGTGGCATCGGAATTGGCATAGCCCACCGAGAGGTTGTAGTTGGCAACATCATCGCCACCCTGCACATTGATGCTGTAGTTCTGCGTGAAGGCTTCGCGGTAGATGTTTTTATTCCAGTCGGTGTTGCTATGATACATATTATAATAATAGTAGTTGGGATCCGTCTGCAGGAACTTGAAGGAATTGGCCATAGTTCCTGTGGTTCCGATAAGTTCGGAAGCATACACACGGTACTCGTTGGCGTTCATCATTGTTGGCATCTTCGGCGTAAGTTCGTAACTGCCTCCTATGCTGACGTCAATTTTCGTAGCCATGGACTTGTTGCGCTTGGTTTCGATGATGACCACTCCATTGGCACCCTTGGCTCCATAAATGGCTGTCCCATTCTTCAGCACGGAGATGCGTTCGATGTCCTCAACCATGATGCCGGTGAGGATGTTATTGAAGAAACCGTCGTGAAGCGAAGGAACGTTGAGCTGCATGTTCTGTATCACTCCATCAATGATGACAAGGGGCTGCGCATTGGCATTGAGCGAGTTGATGCCGTTCATGAGCATCTTCACTCCTTGGCCAGGTTGCCCGCCGCGCATGGCGGTGAACATGTCGCCTCCAAGGTTGCGCTGAATCTGGTTGTCAATGCTGATGTCGTTGTTGTCGTATGTGGCAAGTGTTGTTTTGCGCGAAATGGCCAGTGTCCGTGCATCAATTGTTTCTTCGAATTTCGATGAATACATTTTCACTTCATGCACCTGCTGGTCTTTACCCAGGGGCTGAAGAACGCGTGTATAGCCGTCGCCACTGAATATCAGGGAAGACACGAACTCCGGCAACTGGATGGTGAACTCGCCTTGCTCGTCAGTCATGGCGGCATATTGTGGATTATTGTATGCCTGCACCTTCACACCGACAGCCGGTGTGTTTCTTGCGGCATCCACTACCCTTCCACGGAATTCTTTCAGGTTATCGGCACTGAGCTGAATGTTTATTGCCACGAAGGCAAAAAGTATGAGGAAACGTCTCATTTACGAACCTCCTTTCTTGACTTGATGCCTGCAACTGTAGCAGACACGGGTTTGAGGTAAATACAATCGAGATACATCTCACGTGAGAATGTTGTCTGACGGTTCGATATAGAACACTGGAGCTGCAAGCTCACCGTAGCATCGGGCTGCTGATAGTTGCATGTGGGGAAGGTGAAACGGCCGATGAATACTGTGTCAGCAACATAGGGATTGTTGGTCATCTCGGTTCCATAGACTTCCTGCTGCTTCTCGCCGTTGGCATCTACATAGTTGAGTACAGCCTTGAACTTGTTGGGCTTGAAGTCGCGAGAGTTTGCCAAATAGACGGTCTTTGGCAGTATGACTGCGCAGATGTCGTATGTGCCGGAGAGAGTGTTGGCGATTTCAAAAGTGGCCGTCCAGTTGCTGGTGCTCGTGCGAGGAACGATATCCACGTAACCGTTGCCCGAGATGGTGTCGGCAATGGCGGTGCGATAGTTCAGCGTGCAGTCCTTAGTGGATGTGATGCTGGCCTCGCGTTCGCCCTGCGTGGTGATGGGGTGGAAAAAGAGGTCTTCGGGTGTGAAAGGCCATTGCTTCAGACGGTAGATGTAACCATTGGAACAGGTCAACTTATCATTAATGTTGTCTGCAGCAAAGATGCCACCCGTCTCGAAGGGCTTGTAGAATACGTGATAGGGCCAATCTCTGGTACTGTAGGCTGTACTTACAACCGAGTCTTGGCGCGAACTCTGGATGTTGTCATTGAAGAAGAGGTCCCGCATGAGTGCAACATGAGTCCAGTATTCTGCGATGGAATCGGCTTTGGGAAGAGAACCGTAGTTGAAATAGGCTACAGCCTCATCATAGACAGATTGCCAAGTGCCTGCATCGGGGGCAAGCATAAGGAACGTTGAGTCCTCCGACATAATCTGGTCAAATACGCGGAACAGCGAATTCTCCTTCACCATCACTGAATCTGAATAGACCTTTTGGCCATCAACGATACCAGCCTGGATGGAATGCTCCTCGTCAAGTTCCTGTTTCTCGTAATGCGAGAGGAATTGACCGAAGTGTGCGAACTCCTGCATCGAGGTCAATGCTTCATAGACATTATAAGTATATTGCACATCGTTGTCAACAATATGCAGCAGACCATTGGATGCAGGCGTATTTGCATTTCCAGCGACGACAGCAGCATTGTAGAGGTTGGTCCCGTTCAGTGGCAAATACTTGTTGTTGAGCATCAACACATTCTGGTTCGTCTTCTCGTTCATGTTGTAGAGATTATGAGCGATGTGGTTCATCACAAAGTGCTGTCCCACGGCGGAGTCTCCCTGTGCGGTCTGGCACAGTTGCAACAACGAGTCGGCATTGAAACTTCCGTTTACGGGTGCCCACACGGTGAGTGACTGGTCGGAACCAAGCAGGTCTGCCAAGGTAACGCTGGTCACATGATTATTGTTATAGACGTAGGTTTTCTTGAGCAGAGCGAGGAAATCGCTCAGTTTCGGCTGTTCCTGGATGCGGTCCAAGAGTGTGACTGTGGGTGTATCACCCATCTTTCCATAATGGTCGTCCCAAGTGTCTGAGCAACTGCTCATGCCTCCCAACACACATAAGGGAAGGGCGGCCGCCACTATTTTGTGTATATTCCTGAGTCTCATATTTTGAGGTTATGAGGTTTCAACTTTTTAACTTTCAACTATCAATGTGTATCTTCTGCGGTCAGTCCAGCATAGACGCTCTTTGGGCAGAACTCGAAGTAATTGATAGGCAACTCGGCTTCGGCATTCTCGATGACAAGTTTGATGCGCAACCAATATTCCTTGTTGGGGTCGAGCGCCTGGGTGGTGAGTATCTTGCGATATTTACCGCTGTTGGCGCGAAGGTTGTTTACACCGCCTTGGTTCCAGGAATCCATGTCCTTCATGAATCCACGGTTATGCATGGCCTTGTCGATGGCGCGGTTTTCCTCGTTGTCCTCTGTATCTGCCACCCATCCTATACTGGGGTCGCCTCCCCAAATGCGGAAGTC
>CACZRZ010000026.1 GCA_902783655.1 uncultured Bacteroidales bacterium | reverse complement strand
CGTGGTCTGGCGAAGTATGGTGGAGCGGATCTATAAGCATGTTCGCGATACCTCGCAGGTGTTGCCGAAGTATGGCGAGATGATTGCGTTCTACAAGCAACAAGGATTGCGGGAAGGTGCCCTCTTGCTGGCTCTCGATTCACTTGGTGAGAAAGAGGAGAGAATCACGGAAACCGACTTGGTGCGCTTGCGCGACGAATATGCCGACGTGCCCTTGTGTGCCGAGGTGTATCTGCGATTGGGTACGATGACGAAAGACTTGCCAGGCTGGCGGGAGAATAGTGCCTCGGAAATAGATGAGGCCAATCAGTCGGCTCAGCGTTGCCGTAAGTGGTTGCAGGAGGGATTGCAGAAATATCCTAAGTACAAGCGTCGTGCGGCCTTGCAGAATGCATTGACCGAACTATCCGACCCTTTCTTCGAGAAGAATATGCCTACGTGCGTCTCCCCAGGAAAACAGTACTGGTGGAGGTTCAAGGTGCGTAATGTGCAGTCGGTGATCATCGATGGCAAGGAACACGTATTTCCAGCGCATGACCCCATAGAGACGTTCTGCGACTCTATCATGTGGACATCCCCCAAGATTGGTAGTTACAAGTTTACCTTCGTTCCGCGCACCAAGGCAAAGCTGACGGAGAAGATTAAGCCGTTGGAACATTGGATAAAAGTGACAGTCCTGCAGGATATCTTCCAAGTGATGCCCGACAGTTCGGTCCGTGTTCTGGTGGTAGATCCGGAGACTGGTAAACCACAGCCCAACGTAACGATAACCGCTTATAAACCGACGGGAGACTTCAAGGACACCGTTTCCTATTTCGTCGGACGAACGGGACTGGATGGCAAGGTGCGAGTGCCTAAATATGAGGGCGATGGCAAGAACCGGCGTGGGTCCAACCAGTTGACATACAAAATCTGCAGTCCCGACACGGCAGACTGGATTCTTACCACGCATTATTTCTATAATGTAGGCCATTGGACGGGGAAACCGACAAAGTCCGACCTGCGCACCGAACTCTTTACCGACCGTGCTCTTTACCGCCCCGGACAGACCATTCATGTCAGTGGGCTTGCCTATACCCGACTCGACTGGGATGCCGAGTCGGCAGGTGAGGGCAAGCATACGCTGAGGTTCTATGACTCGAATCATAAGTTGGTGGAAGAGCGCATCGTAGATGCCAACGACATGGGTGTGTTCAGTGCCGACTTCGTCATTCCCACGGGAGGACGTAACGGAATGTTCTCCATCGAGGCCGACAAACAGGAACGCATCTATTTCCGTGTGGAGGAGTACAAACGCCCGACCTTCGAGGTCGTGCTCGACGACAGCCTTTATGTCCAGGGCGACAGCTGTGAGGTACGCGGTGTGGCTAAGAACTACGACGGAAGTCCTCTGCGTGGGGCACGCGTGACGGGCACCTACAACTGGCGTACGCCGTGGATATACTATGGTAAGCGTTATCCTCAGAGCGAGGCCATACAGCTCGACACCATCGAGACGGATGACAAGGGACGGTTTAACTATAAATTCAAGATTCAAAATTCAAATATAGAACAGCGCCGTTCGCTATCGGTAAACGTCGATGTGCTCAGCCAGCAGGGCGAGACACATAACGCACAGCACTGGTACTGGCGCATCCGGGAAACGAAGTCCCAGCCCGAACCTGTGAAGATAGACAGCACCTTCCTCGTCCGTTGTGTGGTCGATACTTTTGCCGTTGACAAGCCTGGCCGTATCGAAGTAACTACAAACCTGCGCGATGTCTGCCTCTTCTACACCCTCTCGGCTGCCGGTCGGATATGGAAGGACGAGATGGTGCAGCTCTCGAACGAAACCTTTGGCATCGACATTCCCTATCGTGAGGAGTATGATCAGAGCCTGACGGCCTCGTTCTGCTTCGTGAAGGAGGGACACATCTATACCGACACCAAGACCATCTACCTCATGCAGCCCGACAATCGTCTGCAACTGCATTGGGACACTTTCCGCGACCTCGTTCAGCCTGGTCAGCAGGAAGAATGGCGACTGACCTTGCGACGTCCCGACGGTACGCCTGCTGATGCCAACTTGATGCTGACCATGTACGATGCCTCGCTCGACTACTTTACCCGTCATCAGTGGTACTTTGACATCGGTCGTGGACACCGCACCTTTAGCATACCTTTCAGGGCCGTCCAACGCATCAGCCTTGGTACGCTGAACTCAGGTGGATGGTACAACCAGAAGACAAAGAAGGAACGCGCCATCAGTCTGACAGAGATTAATTCCGGGCTCTTCCAGGTTGGAGCCTACACCCGTGCCTCTGGACGTGCTCCGGTTATGTACAAAGCACTCAGTGCTAACACAATGGCCATGAAGGAATATGCAACGGATGAGACTACAGAGGCTTTGCAAGGCCGGATTGCCGGTTTGGATGTTGCTGCCAGTTCTGCTGATATGGGTTCGAATGCGAACGTTCGTATCCGTGGCACTACGTTGCATGAGGCTGTTGTGCCCATGACGGAAGAGGCAGGACAGGAGGGTGAGGAGGTTCTCAGTGTGCCGATGCGTGAGAACTTCAATGAGACGGCCTTCTTCTATCCTCAGTTACGGACAGACAAGGACGGGCAGGTGAGCATTGCCTTCACCCTGCCCGAGAGCCTGACACGCTGGAACCTGTTGGGCGTGGCTCATACACAGGACATGATGTATGCCAACCTGAGCGAACAGATAGAGGCTCGTAAGGACTTGATGGCTCAACTCTATCTGCCACGCTTCCTGCGTCCAGGTGATGAGGCTGTCCTGACCGCTTCCATCCGTAATGTCAGCGACCAGCAGCAAAAGGGCAAGGGTGTGATGCAGATAATGGATGCACGGACCGAAAAGGTGCTGAAGCAGTGGAAGACCAGCTTCGACCTGAATGCCCAGAAGGACACCGTCCTGCACTTCATGTATTCAATTCAAGATTCAAAACACGAAATTCAAGATGCCTCAGATTTGGTAATTCGATGGATGGTGGAAGGTTCCTCATGCAGTGACGGTGAACAGCGTCTGCTGCCCGTATTGCCAGCCACGATGCATGTGACCAATACCGTTGCCATCACGGCCTATGACCCTGGAGTGACCAATTTCGACCTGTCGAAGATATTCCCTGATGGGGTTACAAACCGTCAACTGACAGTTGAATATACCACCCATCCCGAGCAGTATGCCCTGCAGGCCCTGCCCGCATTGGCCCGTGCCAAGCATAATGATGTGTTGTCTCTGGCATCGGCCTACTATGCGGGCGTACTGGGTAAGACGCTGGGGGCGAATATGCCAGACAGCACTGAGGTGTATCTGGAGAAACTGAAGGCACTGCAGGACGCTGACGGAGGATTCCGCTGGTATCCCTCGATGCCCACCAGTCCTTACCTGACACGCGAGGTTTCGTATCTGCTGACTCGCCTGAACATGCTGACAGGCAAGAAACCTGCAGTACAGGTGAATACCCAGGCCGTTCACTATCTGCTCGCGCAGCGCATCGATTCTACGTATCTTTCTATTGCCGACCTGCGTAACCTCTACATTGCCCAGTACAGCGGCGTGCAACTTTCGAAAGAGGAACAGAAGAAGGTCAACTTCTTGATGAAGCTTGCCAAGCGCGACGACATAGAGGAAGAGGGTTACGAACGTCTGGCGCTGTTGACCATCGTGCTGAAGCAAGGCGATGCCAACCGCAAGGCTCAGAAATGCCTGAAACAGTTCCGCAAGTACATCGTTTCGAGTCCCGACAGGGGTTCGTATATCGAATTCCCAAAGGGCAGTTTCACGAGTGTCGATCGCAAGTTGCACATCCATGTTCAACTGATGGAAGCCCTGCAGCGCATGAATCCGCAGGACACCCTGCTTCGTGGTATGTGCCGTTACCTGCTCCAGCAGAAGCGCACGCAGGAATGGTCCACACCTGTCAACTCGGCCAATGCCGTCTTCGCGCTGCTCGGCAATTCACGATTCCCAATTCCCAATTCACCATTGAAAGACGTCCTGACACTGACTCGTCAGCACAGTAAGCAGAAGAACTTCGTAGCCGAGGACGATACACTGGGCTACGTGCGCGATTCCTTATTGATAGAGGAAGGCAAACTGCCCGTGAAGTTGCGTCTGCAAAAGTCGTCGAAGGGTGAGAGTTGGGGTGCTGTGTATGCCGACTTCGAACAGCCGTTCAGTCAGGTACAGGCACACTCCGTGGGACTGAACATTACGCAGGAATACCCCGAAAAGGCAAAGACAGGCAGCCGATATACGGTCCGTTACCGCATTTCGGCCGACCGCGACTACGAATATGTGACACTCATTGTTCCGCGTCCGGCCTTCACAGAACCCGTCGACCAGCGTTCGGGCTACCGATGGGGTGGGGGACTGGGATACTATCGTCAGGTTCACGATGCCACGACGGAGTTCAGCTTCTGCCAGATGCCGCGTGGCGATTACCTGATAGAGGAGACCCTCTATGTGGAACGCGACGGTAAGTATCATTCGGGCGTAGCCGTCATCCGCTGTGAGTATGCCGAGGAGTTCCAGGGACACAGTGAAGACAAGGTGGTGGATGTGAAATAGAAGCACACACAAAGCCCCACCCCCGAATCCCTCCCGAGGGAGGGGAGTATATACGGGCATGACGATTGCGTGTTTAGGTGAATAATGTATGTGAAGATATTGTGATTAAGTGCAATATAATATGAAGAACATCATGAATCGCGATTGGCAAAACCATATACTCCCCTCCCTCGGGAGGGGAATGGGGGTGGGGCTTCTGTTCGTTCTCATTCTCTTGTTCTCATGTACGGAAGAGAAGCCTCGCCTGGCCGATGCCAAGGGCACTCCGTCGGAACTGCTTGTGGTGATTCCCTCGTCGCTGGTGGGCACCGATATTGCCGACACCCTGCAGACCATCACCGACTGCGATGCTCCAGGCCTTGCTTCTGCGGAGCGCATCTTCCGAACGATGACCATCGGAGAACGAGGCTATGAGAAGGTGTACATGTTGATGCATAGTCAGTTGCACGTGGAATTAGACCCGAGACAGAAGGTTCCGACGCTTGGAGTGGCCCATGATGTGAGTGCCCGTCCGCAGTTGCAATTGTTGGTGAGAGCCGCTTCCCAAGCCCAGTTGAGGCAGTTCCTCAGTCGGAATCGTGAACGCATCCAACATCTCATCCTCGATTTCCAACTCGACCGCCAAGCGCAGATGCTGCAGCACAAGCACAGCAAGAAGGTGGACAAGGAACTCCGTCGGCTGGGCTACACGGTTTGTATGCCCGTGGATATGCAGTCCACGAAGCGCGGGCGGGACTTCCTGTGGGCATCGTCGAACCGAGGCGGTGACAAGGACATCAACTTCCTCTTCTACACACTGCCTTGGACGGGGCAGGACATCCGCGATATGGACTGGTACATCCAGCGGCGCGACTCCGTGTTGCGCCAGAACATCCCAGGAGCACAGGAGGGCCAGTGGATGCAGACCTCGCGGGCCGATGACGGCAGTCCTGTGGTGTGGCCCATGCTGCGGCGAACCGACGATGGCGAGCTGGTGGAGGTGCGTGGTCTGTGGGACATGCACGGCGGTTTCATGGGCGGTCCCTTTGTGGCCCGCATCCGCATAGACTCGACGGAACAGAAGGTCGTCGTCACCGAGGGCTTTGTGTTCTCCCCCAACACCAGCAAACGCGACCTTTTGCGCAGCATCGAGGCCGGTCTGCGTACCTTCAAACGACAGACCCCATAGATCCCCCCCCCTCTTAGTTTTTTTTGAAAAAAACTGCAATTCTGCCACACTGCGTCGCAATTGTTTGATGGTTAATGATTTACACGTGTGGCAGTTTTGTTGCAGTTTTGTTGCAGTTTTGTTGATGTCTTTGGGTCACACTTATCGTTGCTCTGT
>CACZRZ010000025.1 GCA_902783655.1 uncultured Bacteroidales bacterium | reverse complement strand
GCCACGATCAAGAACCTTCATGTTTCGGGCAAGGTTGTGGGGATGCAGAAGTTCGCCGCGGGCCTGGTGGGCAATGCCTTGCCTGGCACCAGCCTGACGGTCATGAACTGCCGCGTGTCGGCCCTCGTGGGTAGCACTATATCGGGCGATGCCTCCAACGGCGGCTACGTCGGCTATGTCCACGGTGCCGCAACGCTTCAGAACTGCCTCTTCGACGGCCAGCTTGTCGGTGAGCAGAGCCATGGCACCGGTGGTTTCGTTGGCTGCGGCGGCGCGGTGAGGATGGACAACTGCCTGTTCAGCCCCCTGCGTGTCAAGGTCGCCGACGCGCTGACGGGCTGCAACACGTTCTCCCGTGCCCCCGACAACACCCTGCTCCACTGCTACTACACCGTCCCGCTGGACGGGAGCGAGACGATGAAGATCGGCGGCAAGACCTACCATATCCTGCGCAACGTGACCGACTGGAAGAGCTTCCTCTCGAAGGTCGTGGAAGCCGGCGGCAACTCGGATGTGAATGCCATCCTGGCCAACGACATCCATGTCGTGAATGCCGCGGGCTATACCGACGAGGTGCCCTACCGCGGCATCTTCGAAGGCAACGGTCACACGCTTGACCTGAACATAAGGGGAGGCGACAAGCCCTACATCGCTCTTTTCGTGAGGACGAAGGACGCGACCATCCGCAACCTCAACGTGACCGGCAGCGTGAGCGGCGGCAACTATTCCGCCGGCCTGGTTGGCAGCGTTGAATCCTCCCTCTCGGTCGAGAACTGCCGCGTGTCGGCGCACATCCACACCACTCAGACCTTTGCCGGCGGGTTCATAGGCCACAGCCACTCTTCGACGAATGCCATCCGTCACAGCCTGTTCGACGGCACCATCGAAGCCCGTACCTTCGTGGCCGGCAGCTACGCAGGCGCCTTCAGAGGGATGGGTGGCACGAGCAGCTCGAACACCACCACGTACTGCCTGGAAAACGGGCGTTACATCAACTTCGACCATGTTTCCATGTGCTTCCTCGAGGACAAGACCGCCTACCCCTCCAGCGGCAACCGGACGAACTACAGCCTTTCGGGCTGGGACGACACAGCCGTCGACGGCTCCAGGCTTGGGCTGGACAAGCTGCTGGATGGGCTTGGGAGCCACTGGACAGGGTGGGGCAGCTCCGCCATCCCCCTGCAGGTTACGACCTCCGTCGGGCAGGGCATCTCCGCCAGCGACACCGATCCCGAGGTGCTGGATACGCTCCTGAGCCAAGGACGCGGTTCCGGGCACTGGCAACTTGCCGGCAGCCTTCCCATGCCCGTCCAGGATGTGTCTTCCGCCGCCGAGCACGCCACTCCCGTATGGGACGATCACGCCAAGCTTGTGCTGCTGACCGACAAGTCCGTCGCCGGCACCGTCCGCTACACCGACCGCCGCGAGCTGAGCAGCAAGGAGACCCTGTCCGGCCGTCTGGACGACTATGAGCTGCTGACGCCCTGTGTCGAGCACGGCTTCCGCCTTGCGGTGGAGCAGGGGATGTCCAGGCTCCAGCCAGCCGACACGGCGAGCTTCAACGTGACGAAGGCCGAGACTGGTGAGGAGGGCCGCTACGAGTTCAACAGCAACGTCCGGCTGGTGGGCATCGAAGCCACCACCATGCAGTCCTCCGTCTCCCTGAAGTGGGAGACCACCGGCGTTGGCGACTTCTTCCGCATCCTGCGCCGCGACATGGTCGAAGACGACTGGGTGGAACTGGAGGGAGCCTACAACATGAACACCTATGTCGACAGGACGACGAAGGCCCAGCATGTCTATGTCTATCAGGTGATAGGCGTTAACGACTGCGAGGGCGTGCATGCCGACAGCCTTACCGTCGAGGGATGGTGCGAGCCCACGGGCATGGTGCGAGGCTATGTCCGCCTGCCCGACGGTACCGCCCTCGCCAATGTCACCGTGGTGGCCAATCCGCAAGACACCAAGAACGGCGTCACCAAGAGCACGGTGACCGGGGAGAACGGATTCTTCGAGATAGGCGGCCTGACCTATGTGGGAGCAGGCAGCTATGAGATCGTGGCCACGGCCGCCGGCGACGAGAGCCCGTACTCAAAATTCATTGCCAACTTCGATGAGGACAAGAACCTGGTGACCAATGCCGTCCTGATCCAGGAGACCTACTACCAGTTCCAGGGCTACGTGATGTACGAAGGCACCAGCGTGCCTGTCATCGGGGCGCAGTTCGAACGCGACGGGCTGGTCGTGAAGAACGGCTCCGGAATGCCCGTGACCACCGACTCGCAGGGCCGTTTCTCCGTCAGCATCCCCAAGGGCGAACACACCCTCCGTGTGGTGAAGGCCGGCCATGTGTTCATGGACGGCGGCTTCTACCTGGACGAGGATAACAACCGGAATGCCAACTGGCAGAAGGGCATATCCGGCTACGTCTTCTGGGACCAGACCACCGTCATGCTGCAAGGCCGCGTCGCCGGCGGTGACGTGCAGGGGGAGAAGCCCCTGGGCGAGCTTGCCTCCCTGAACAACCTCGGCGACTCCCTGACCATCGTCATGCAGCTGGAGGGCGACAACGCGTCTTACCTGATTCGTGACCCGCTGAACGCCAGCATCACGGAACGCCACGTCGACTACGACTTCGCCCTTCTCCGCAAAGACACCTGCCACATGGATGTCTACCGCCACCGCCTTGTCATCAAGCCGAGCCGCGTGACGGGTGAATACTGCGTCCCCATGCTTCCTGTCAAATACAAGGTGACGGAGATCTACTGCGAGGGGTACCCTACGCTGTTCCAGTCCGGGAAGGTCGGTGAGACTCTGGACCTTTCCGACTGCGTAGCCAACGACACCGCGAGCTATTCGCGCATCTACCATTCGCAGCCGACGCTCAACGTCAGCCAGTTCAACATGCTCGGGGAGCCTTACATGGGTATCAAGTCGTTCACCGACAGGGACAACACTGGCAAGGAAGTCTCGATCGAGCTGTGGGACGCCGTGAATGGCTACAGCTTCGGCTACCCCGTGTACATGTCCGGCAGTCCCATCATCATGCAGCTCTCGGCGGTTGAGAAATACTACAAGAACAACGATCCGCAGCAGGGAGCCCCCGACATCGTCCAGCTGTCCGGCGGCAAGGTGAGCATCCACAATGGCCTCGTCGGCAGCGACGAGTCTGAGACCGTCGGGCTTGACTCGCTTGGCGAGGGCACCTACCGCTTCACTCCCCAGAACCTGACCTTCACTCAGGAAGGCGACATGGCGCTGAAGACCCTGAGCATGACGCTGGAATACGACAACACCCACTACGACGTTCTGCCCCTGAACGGCGGTCCCATCCGCGGCTACGTGATGGCGTCGAGAGCCAAGAGCCAGGGCCGGCGCGCGGTAGCCGAAGGCCCGGCCGTTCTAGTTGATATCCTGCGCGACCCGCCAGGAGCCGGCTCCAGTGCCTATATAGAGAGCGGCAGCAAACTCAGCTACAGCTTTACCGAGGACCTGAAAGTGAAGTTGGGTGTCAATATTACCATGGGCACCGCCGCTGGTATATTCAATATGTGGAGTGGTGTCTGGGGAGGCGTTGGCGCAGGTAATGTCAATGGCTCTGAAAACACGATTAAAAGTACCGATAACATGAGCGTGGCACTTGTCACTACGTACTATAACAACTGGCAGTACAGCTACACCTTCGAGACGACGGAGCGTATCAGCACCTCGTCGAAGACCACGCATGTGGGCCGCGATGCAGACCTGTTCATCGGCATGGTCCAGAACGTCATAGCCGAAGACGGCATAGCCGTCCGTGCCATCGACGAGGCCACCTACAGCCTTCTCACCACCCGTGGCGGCGGCACCTATACGATAGACGGCCATAACTTCAAGGTCCCGCAAGGTACGATGAAACTTCTGGCAGAGGGCAAGGACAGCAAAGACCGGAAAGTCTATCTGGTTCGCGACGAGGTGATGATGGTCAGGACAGAACTGGATAACACCTTCGTCCACTCCCAGACCTATATCGAAAACGAACTCATCCCCGAGCTCTTCAAGCAGCGCAATGCCCTCATCCTCCCGGCAGGCACCGACGTAGATACAGCCCGCGTGGTGGCAAGGGAGAAAGGCCGTGCCATGTATGTCAGCCATGTGGACATCGAAGACGAGAACTTCGGAATGGAGACCTATTACACCAAGGTTGATCCGGACACGGAGAAATCGTATGAGGATGAAGTCTCCAGATACAACAACCGCATCCGCACGTGGGTAAGTTTCCTCGCCACCAACGAGAAAGAGAAGCTGCTAGCCACAGACCATGTGAAGAGCTACGACGTTGACGGACGTGCCTCCGTCAGCTATACCGAGAAGTTCGGTGTCAACGAAAACGAGAGCCGCTACTGGCAGTTCCCATTAATCGGCAATGGGCTTGGAACTTTCAGCTTTGGTGCGGGCATGACGGGCACTTTGGGCGGAAACAAAGTTACCTATACAAGCCGTGACTATGACGACAGTGCGGGTCGCAATTTTGAAATGAGATTTGACGTGTTCGATACTGGGTATTATTTTAAGTTCACCCCGATATTCTCTTTCGACTATAATTACAACTTCGGTAAGACGACAGGCGGTACGAAGAACGTAGGCTTCACGTTGCAGCCTTCCAGCAAGTCCAGTCTCGTTGTAGACGTCTATCGCGCGATGATGGACAAGAACGAAGTCAAGTCCCGTGTGGACTCTCTCCAGAAGATGGGCATCGACAACGCTGAGAACCTCTTCTTCCAATACGTGAGCGACGAATACTACGGGTTCATCCGCCGTGGCGGTACGGACCGTGGTGACGACTATGGCATAGCCGGCACTCTCGACGGCGTATGCTCTTACGTCAAGAACACTCCTCCCCAGTACCGCAGTTTCGTGTACCGCACGCGCGGCGGCGCGACCGCCGAGCCCTATGAGGATGAACGTAAGACGAAATACTACAACCCCGGGATCGTGCTCGATGCGAAGACCGTTGAGATCGACCACCCGCGGATCTGGGTTGATCAGTCGTCGGTGAGCAACGTCCCGGCCGACGAGCCGGCGCGCTTCACCCTCCACGTGGTCAACGAGAGCCCCCTTCCGGCCCAGGCCACGACGAGCAATCCCTTCCAGATCTTCCTGGACCCCGCTACGAACCCGAATGGCGCCAAGGTATACGTAGACGGCTATCCACTGGCCGGCGGCGGGCTGAGCTTCCTCCTCAACCCCAATGAAGTGGTGACGAGGACTGTAGAAGTCTATCCCGGCACGGACTACGACTACGACGACCTGCAGCTCGGCATCAAGGACCCCCTGGACGTGAAGCGCTGGTGGAACTGCACCATCTCCGCGCACTTCGTTCCGGTGGCCGGCAAGGTTAACATCTCTCTTCCCGGCGACAAGTGGGTCGTGAACACGGAGTCCGCCTACGACAACAAGCGTCAGCAGTACTACATGCCCGTCCGCATCGACGGCTTCGACGTGAACTACCGTAACTTCGACCACATCGAGCTTCAGTACAAGCTCTCGACGCAGGGCGACAAGGACTGGGTGAGCGTGTGCTCCTACTACAGCGACTCCCTGCTTTATTCGAAGGCCAGCGGCGAGCGTCAGATGATCGTAGACGACGGTCGCATCATGGCCACCTTCTGGGGTGAGTCCGACCCGACGGAGCAGAGCTACGACCTCCGTGCCGTGAACTACTGCCGCTACGGTAACGGCTACCTGACCCGGCCGTCGAACATCCTGACGGGCGTCAAGGACACCCGGCGTCCCCAGCTTTTCGGGACGCCTAAGCCCGAGGACGGGATCCTGGGCATCGGCGAAGACATCATGCTTCGCTTCTCGGAGCCCATAGCCGGGAACTACCTTCGCGGGCTGAACAACTTCCAGGTTCTGGGACAGACCAACTCGAGCAACATCGCCCTCTCCACCGACCTCCGCTTCAACGGCGGTGGCGGCGTGACGTCACAGTCGCAGCGCAACCTGAGCGGGAAGTCTTTCACCGTAGATATGATGGTTAACCCCGACCGGACCGGCAAGGCGATGACGCTATTCAGCCACGGTTCTCCGGACAACCGGCTTGAAGCCGGCCTGACCTCGGACCTCAGGCTGACGGTAGGCATCGGAGACACCGTGTTCGTGGGTTCGGTCCCCATCCCGTTCAACGGTCTCCGTCAGATAGAATATGTTTTCGCAGCCGACATAGAAAACAAGCAGACCCACGTCCGTCTCTACGACGGTTCGGAGGAGAAGGGCTCGTTCACCTGCAACCGGCTGTATGACGGTGAGGGCAGCTACCTGCTCGGCGAAGACCGCGAGGGCGCCATTGACGGCGGAAACTATGAAGGCGAGATGCTTGAGTTCCGTCTGTGGAACCGCGCCTTGGACAGCGGTGAGATGAGCGAATACGCCCAGAAGTTGCTGACGGGCTACGAGCTGGGGCTGATGGACAGCTACCCGCTGAACGAAGGGCGTGGCGACTACAGCTTCAACCGCGTATCCAGCGGCGGCGACCTGTATGTAGGCCGGGGAGCCTGGAACGTCCCGGACGGCATCGGGATGAAGCTCGACGGCATCCAAGGTTTCCGTATCGACCCGCAGAAGTTCAGCCGCACCGGCTATCAGGACTACTCCCTGACGTTCTGGTTCCGCACCGAGGCCGGCGATGGCACGCTCCTCTCCAACGGGCAGGCCGATGCCGAGGCCGGCGCCGCCGACCACTTCAACATCGGCGTTCGTGACGGACGTCTCGCCCTCCGCCTGGGCGGTCGCTACATGCCGCTGAACGACCTGGTGTCCGACGGCGCCTGGCACCATGTGGCGCTGACCGTGAGCCGCTCCCGCAACGTCGGTAACTTCTACGTGGACCAGAAACTGTCGAAGACGTTTTCCGTCGACACGCTGGGCGGCATCCTTGGCAACCGGCTGGCAGCCGGTGTGACCATGACGGAGGACGGCACCTATGAACGTCCCATCACCGGCCACATCGACGAGATAGCCATGTACGAGATGGCCCTCCCTGAGAACATCATCAAGGCGACCGCCTCGATGACCCCCACGGGCGAGGAGATGGGCCTGACGGCCTACCTGAGCTTCGGGCGCAACGAGCTTCAGCTTAACAACCTCCAGAAGCTTGTTCCTACGGGAATCAGCCTGAAGCGGTATCGCGACATGACCACCGGCGAGCTGACCTCCCAGCGCGACACGCTGGTGGCCCAGGATGTCGTAGACCGTCTGTCCGACAAGGGCAGCTATGCGCCGATGCGGGGCACGGTTTCCCTGGAGAACATCCCCTACAGCTTCGTGTCCAAGGACAATGAGCTGTACATCAACCTCGACGTTCCCGATTACCAGATAGAGAAGACGAACGTGATGGTGACCGTTAAAGACGTAGCCGACCTGAACGGCAACACGATGGCATCTCCGATGACGATGGACCTCTACGTGTACCGCAACCCGTTGCGGTGGAACGAGAAGCAACTCTCCGTCCGTAGCCGGTATGGCGAGGAGCACACCTTCGAGGCCGTAGTCACGAACCAGAGCGGCCGCAGCCGCCGGTTCTCGCTCGGCGGCCTTCCCGTGTGGATCACGGCCTCTCAGTACAGCGGCGTGGTCGGTCCCCTCGGGGAGCAGCCCATAAGCTTCACCGTCTCTCCCTATATCAACATAGGCAACTTCGATGAGGTGATCTATCTCACCGGCGAAGACGGTATGAGCGAGCCTCTTCCCGTCAGCATCAAGGTGCGCGGCGATGCTCCTGCCTGGGCCGTGGATGACGGCCTGCTTCAGGACAACATCTCGATGAGCATCATCGGCCAGGTGACCATCGGCGACGCCGTTGCCCATGACAAGGACGACATGCTGGCCGCGTTCAACAGCGAGCACCGTCTTCTAGGCGTGTCCCATCTGGGCACCGACCCGACGGGCATCGGCAGCGACGGCCTTGCCTACCTGAATGTGTATAGTTCCAGCCTGGCCCCCATACCGCTCACGTTCGAGTTCTACGATGCCTCGACCGGCATCATCCACAAGGTGCTTCCGTTGAACATCGCCGATGACTTCCTGACCTTCAGGCGTGACACCATCATCGGCAGCACGTCCGATCCCGTGGCGTTCGGTGCCAACAACGAGGTTGTGCAGACCATCCAGCTGAAGAGAGGCTGGAACTGGGTGTCGTTCAACGTCGATCCTGTGGCCGACAAGGTGAAGGACCTTCTGGGTAATGCCACGGGGTGGGAGGTCGGCGACGGCCTGGAGGCCGACGATGCCAAGGGCCGTCCGTACCTGATTACCTACAAGGCCGAGATGGCCGATCCCCGGCACTCGTCCGAGGTCAGATACCTCTGGGACAACGGTGACAGCACCGTCACGATAGACCCGTCCCTGATGTACCGCATCTTCTCCAAGAATGACAAGCAGGCCTACATAGCCGGCAGCCTGGCCGAAGGCCCCGTCACCGTGAAGAAGGGCTGGAACCGCATAGGGTATATCTCGAAGCTGAACCTTCCTGTAGGCACGGCGATGGCCCCCTATGCCGAGATGGGCTCAGATGGCGATATCATCAAGAGCCAGAGCGAGTTTGCCATCCTTTCTGTCGATGCCTCTGGGAACAGGCAGTGGAAGGGCACGCTGAAGTACATGCGTGTAGGCGAAGGGTATATGCTGAAGCGCAATGCCGGCGGCGAGGTCCAGTTCTGCTATCCCGAGTATTTCTCGAACACCCGCTATAGCGGCGACGTGGCGTCCTCCGCGCGTCTCAATGCCCCGGCCTTTGAGAATACCAGCGGCAGCAGCATGACCGTCGTGGCCGTTGCCGAGGGCGTAGATGTGCAGGCGGGCGACCGCCTTGTAGCCTACCAGGGCAGCGAGGTCTGCGGTATATCCGAGGCCGACGGACAGGGCGTGTTCTACCTCAGCGTGGGAGCCGTTGAGTCCGGCGGGGTCCATGCCCCTCTCACCTTCACCCTGGAGCGCGAGGAAGAGGTCCTGGCCGTAACCCCCCAGAGTCCGATGAGCTATTCGCCCAACGCCGCCATGGGCACACCAGACGAGCCGATGTCAATCCGCTTCACCACGGCCGACCATTTCGGCGGCGATGGCTGGTACGACCTCGGCGGGCGCAAGGTAGCAGATGCAAAACCGTCGAAGCGCAGGCTGCCTAAGGGCGTTTATATCCACAACAGCGAAAAAGTAATTATCAAATAATACGATGAAGAAGAACATTATTTCCATTGCGTTGCTCACAGCCCTCGCCTTCATGGTGGGGAGCTGTGGCGACGATGAGACAACACCGAAAGTGCCTGCCTATCTGCAGGAGGGAACCGATTCGCGTCCTACCAGCTGGACGTTCTCTGATGCTGGGAATTACGAGTTCCGCATGACTGTACAGGTAGAGCTGGGTGACACGCTTGCCGACTTCCAGAGCAGCATGGACCTGATGTGTGCCACCATCGATGACGAGGTGTGTGCCGTAACCGGTCCGCGCATGACGGGAAACATGATCTATTATCCGCTGATTATCTTCGGCAACGGAGATAACAAGATGGTGAGTCTCCACTACTACTGTGATCGCCTGCACCGCATCTACACCATCCCCGCCTGGGCCGTCTTCAATGCCTCTGCCGCCCCGACAGGCAACAGCGGACTGTACAGGCCGTGCTTTACAAGAGAAGATTGAAATATGAAAAGTGAATAACTGATATAAGAATAATGAAAAAAGTATTACAGACATTTTTGTTTGCTTTGGCTGTCGGAATGATGGCCAAAGCAGAAACTTCTGGCCTTTGGACTAATTATAAGGCAGAGAATTTCTCCAGTGTCAACACAGAGAATAAGACGCTCACCATAAACACTGCAGGGGAACTGGCACTGCTGACCTACCATGTTTATAACAGTGGGGCCTATCGTGACTACAACATCACGCTTGCTGCAGACCTTGATATGAGTGGGCACTTTTGGCTCCCTATAGGGCTGCCAACTGCAGAGTTTACAGGTACTTTCGACGGACAGGGACATACTATCTCCAACCTTGATATATGGGTTAAGCAGCAGGAAGATGATAATGAACCTGATCCTGGCACCGATGTGATGTCTAATGGCAATGTGGCTGGCCTCTTTGGAAAAATTGGCTCAGATGGCATTGTGAAGGATGTCTATGTCAGCGGTCCTTATGTCGGAATTAAAAATCCATGGAATGCTACGGTTTATATCGGCGGCATCGCTGGTATCAATGAAGGCAAAATTGTCGGCTGCGGAAATGCTGCTGAGCTGAAAAACTCCGTCTCGTCAGCCCGCGTGGGGGGCATTGCAGGTGAAAACAGCGGAACCATCCAGAACTGCTACAACATCGGAGAGGTCTATAGCAGCAATAGCGACATGAGCAACTACTTTGGAGGCATAGCAGGCTACAATACAGGGACAGTGCAAAACTGTTTTATGAGAAGCACCATTGACATCAACAACACGTCTCGTTCGTATTCTGTCATCGGCAATGGCAGCGGCACCGTTTCAGCCAGTTTTTATGCCAACGGCACAGCCGATGATGTACCATATACCGGTTCTGCAGCCCCCATCGCCATTGGCAACGCATCAGACAACAACTCTATCCTGTCAACATACAACGGCAAGACAAAGCATGTGCTGCTCAATGGTCGCACCCTCTATACCGATGGCGACTGGAACACCATCTGTCTGCCCTTCAGTGTCCCTATGGGGGCTTCGGGCTATTCGCCTATCGCCGGGGCTTCCGTCATGGAACTGGACACTGAGACTTCCGGCTACAACGCCTCAACAGGTGTGTTGACGCTGAACTTCACGGATGTCACCACGGGCATCGTGGCTGGCAAACCCTATATCGTGAAGTGGGACAAACCCATAGCCGACAACATCCCCAATCCCGTATTCCTGGATGTTACGGTAGCCTCGGAAAGCGAACGTTCCGTTACCACTAAAGATGAAAAAGTCACCTTTCAAGGCATATTCAGCTCATTCGCCATTGCAGAGGAAGACAAAACAAAACTCTTTCTCGGAGAGGCGAACACCCTTTACTATCCAAACGCTGCCATGACCATCAATTCCTGCCGCGCATACTTCAGCCTCTCCAGTGGTGTTGAGGTGAGGTCATGTGTCCTGAACTTTGGCTATGGGGAGGAGACAACGTCAATTCATGCTCCCCAATTCACGATTCACGCCGAGGGCGATTGGTACGACCTGAATGGCCGTAAACTTAATGGTAAGCCCATGGCTCGTGGCATCTATATAAAGAATGGACGTAAGGTCGTTATCAACTAATAGGAGGGAACTGCAATGAAAATGAAATATACAAAACCCTGTATGCGCGTGGTATGCATTCAGCATGCCTCCATCATATGCACCAGCATCACTGGCAATACAAATTTGAGGTTCGGCGGTGGCAATTCCGGTGTTGCCCGTGTCCGTCAGCAAACGGACTGGACCGATGATGACTGGGACGAGTAACGATACTGATGTTTCCTGTGTAAGAATGGTAATGCGTCAGCCGGTTTGCGTGACGATGAAGAGCTTGTCGCTGGCGCGGACTTTGGCAGGCACGGGGATGCTGATGTGCCATCCCTGACGGGCCTCCTGTATGGGGCGAAGCTCATAGCGGATTTCGCTGACCTTGAGGCGCAAGGCACCAGTGGTGGGACCGGTGATGAGAACCTCGTCGCCAACGTGCAGGGGACAGGCTTCGATCTTGAACTCGGCAACGCCCAGCTTGGAGTAGTAGCGGATGCCGCGGGCGCAATAGGTCTTGTGCTCAGTGGCACTGGACCCCGGCTTTTCGGTCCATTCGCCCAGGAGCTGCCCTTGATAATAACCGTCCCAGAAACCACGGTTGAAGACACGGGCGAGACGTTCGTCCCACTTGTCGCAGCGTTCGGGAGTGAAGGTGCCGTCCTTGACGGCCTGAATGGCCTCCTTGTAGCAGCGTACAACGGTATCGACATAGTCCGCTCCGCGCGCGCGTCCTTCTATTTTAAATACGCGTACGCCCGCGTGCATCATGCGGTCGATGAAGCGGATGGTCTTTAGGTCGCGCGGGCTCATGATATATTTGTTGTCCACCTTGAGTTCCGTACCCGTCTCAGTGTCGCGGACGGTATAGGAACGGCGGCACAGTTGCATGCACTCGCCGCGATTGGCCGAGCGGCCCATGTTGTCGAGGCTGAGGTAGCACTTGCCGCTGACAGCCATGCAGAGCGCTCCGTGACAGAACATTTCGATGCGCACCAACTGACCCGAGGGACCTGTGATGCGCTGCTCCTGTATCTGTTGGTATATCTCAGCCACCTGTTCCATCTTGAGTTCACGAGCCAGGACAACGACATCGGCAAACTGGGCATAGAAGCGCAGAGCCTCGATGTTGGAGATGTTGAGTTGGGTGCTGAGGTGAACTTCGAGGCCAATCTGTCGGCAGTAGGTCATGACGGCCACATCGGAGGCGATGATGGCAGATATCTCGGCAGCCTTGGCGGCATCGAGTATTTGGCGCATGAGGGCCAGGTCGTCGTTGTAGATGATGGTGTTGACGGTGAGGTAACTCTTGACACCAAAGGTGTGGCACTTGCGGGCGATGTCGTGCAGGTCGTCGATGGTGAATGTCGAGGCCGAATGGGCCCGCATGTTCAGTCGCGATATGCCGAAATAGATGCTGTCGGCCCCTGCCCGCAAAGCGGCAGCGAGGGATTCGGGCGAACCCACGGGTGCCATGACCTCAAAAGCGGACTCTCCCCCCTGCCCCTCCCTTGTAGGGAGGGGAGTAGATACGCTTGTTACTTCTATGTTATTCATCTTTCTTTTATATTTCATATCTCCCTCATCTTTCATCCCCTATCTACTCCCCTCCCTAACAGGGAGGGATAAGAAGGGGGAGAGTCCCCTCCATGATACTGAACAGTTCGTCGACGGTCTCGGCGCGGAGCATGCGGATGCGCGTCTCGCGGAAGTTGGGGATGCCCTTGAACAGGGGCGAGGCCGCCAGATGGCGACGGCTGTGCAGGATTCCGCGATACTCACCCAGTCGCTCTACGCTGACCTGTACCTGCTGGCGCAGGACATTGAGTTTCCATTCGGGGGTAAGCGAATCAGCAGAAGTATCTGCCCCCCTCTCTGACAGAGAGGGGTTGGGGGTGAGTCTGTTTTTTATTTCCTTAAATATCCACGGGCGGCCGAAGGTGGCACGCCCCACCATGATGGCATCGACACCATAGCGCTCGAAGCACTCGCGGGCACGTTCCGGAGTGGTGATGTCGCCATTGCCGATGATGGGGATGTGGATGCGCGGATTACGTTTAACCTCACCGATGAGCGTCCAGTCGGCCTCGCCCGTGTACATTTGCGAACGGGTCCGGCCGTGAATGGTCAGGGCTTGTATGCCGCAGTCCTGTAACTGTTCGGCCAGGTCGGTGATGGTGCGGTGCTCGTGGTCCCATCCCAGACGGGTCTTGACGGTGACTGGGGTATTGGGGACGGCATCGACCACGGCTCGCGTCATCTCCAGCATCAGTGGAATGTTCTGTAACATGCCGGCTCCGGCTCCCTTGGCAGCCACACGCTTGACGGGACAGCCGAAGTTGATGTCCAGGATGTCGGGGTGGGCCTGTTCGACGACAATCTGTGCTGCATCGCGCATGGCCTCGACGAAGCGACCGTAAATCTGTATGGCCACGGGACGCTCGTCGTCGCACACCTGTAGTTTCTCGATGCTTCGGTTCACACCACGGATGAGTGCATCGCTCGACACGAACTCGGAGTACACGAGATCGGCTCCCATCTGCTTGCAGAGCAGACGGAAACCAATGTCGGTGACGTCCTCCATCGGGGCAAGGAAGACCGGATTGGGCGTGTCGAAGTGTACGTTGCCGATAGTCATGCTTTGGCCGAGAAAGCGAGTGCGTACATCTTCATCTGCTTGAGCATAGCCGAAAGGCCGTTGCTGCGGGTGGGGGAGAGGTGTTCGCGCAGGCCTATCTGCTCGATGAAGTAGAGGTCGGCATCGAGGATGTCCTGTGGCGTCTGGTCGTTGAGCACACGCAGGAGCAGGGTGACAATGCCCTTCACGATGAGGGCATCGCTCTCGGCCTGGAAATGTATGCGACCGTCCACGAGGTCGGCCTGTAGCCAAACGCGGCTCTGGCAACCGTCGATGAGGTTCTGCTCGGTCTTGTATTTCTCGTCCAGGGGCTGCTGGTCGCTACCCATGTCGATGAGCAACTGGTAACGGTCCATCCAGTCGTCCAGCTCCTGGAACTCTTCAATAATCTCGTCTTGTATTTCGTTTATGGTCATGTAACTTATTTTTTAGGGGTCTAAAGGCATTAAGGTCTTTAGGAACTCATGCTATTTGGCATCATTGTAAATCAGCTGTAGTACGCTTTGTCCTACAGCCTCCAGCACATTGGGGTCGATGTTCTCGGGGGTGTCCTGCAGGGTGTGCCATGTGGGACCGAACGAACTGGGGCCGTCGGCATGATAAGGCACGATGTCGATGCATGGTATGCGTGCAATCTGGTTGACGGAGACATGGTCGTCAGTGATGTAGTTTCCGGCATCGCTGAGAGGGAAGTAGTGGCCATAGCCTATCTGCTGGGCGATGTGCCAGAGCATGTCGGCAACGGGTTGGGCATACTGCATGGAATAGCCCTCGCGAGAGAAAGTGCTGCCTCGACCGCCCACCATATCGAACAGTATGCCGAAGCGTGCCTGATAGCCATTGGCCTGAGCCTGTTCAGCCCAATAGGTAGATCCCAAGCACCAAGTGTTAGCATCTGGACCATCCTCGGCCCACTGTGGAGTGCCGGCATCTTCGACGTCGAAGCATACGAAGTCGATGCCTGTCGGTATGCTGTCGTCCGCGCTGAGTATGCGGGCCAGTTCGAGCATGACCGCCACACCGCTGGCTCCATCATTAGCCGCCGGAACAGGCGTATGATGGTTTCGTTCATCAGCATCGTTATCGGCCCAAGGACGACTGTCCCAATGGGCACAGAGCAGAATACGATCTGGGTTTGCGGGATTCATGTGAGCGATGATATTGCGGCAGGGAACACTGATGCCGTCGTAAAGGGTAACATTGGTATGCTGCTCCTCCACTTCAAGGCCAAGATTCGAAAACCACTGTACGATGCTGTCGCCGCAATCCTTCCAAGCTTTGGTTCCTGGCACACGGGGACCCAGGTCGCATTGTGTCTTAATGCATCGCATGGCATTGGCAGCCACGAACTCAGGACAGGGTTGCATGGGAATGGTGTCGTGTGTGTTGCCCCGTTGTGTCTTGTTTCCGCAATTTGCGAACGCAAAAAACAGGAGCCCCACCCACAAACCCCTCCCGAGGCAGGGGAGTGTATGGCGTAAGATACTTGATATTTTTTTCATATATAATAGTATACAATAAGATGTGGTGAGTAACTATTCTAAGGGAGGATGGGTTGGGCCTTTTGTGCCAGCCGCATTACGCGCAAGAAGTTTTCACCCCAGAGCAGTCGCAATTGGTCGTCGGTGTATCCCTCGCGGCGCAACAGCCGGGTGAGGTTGAGCAGTTCGCTGGCACTGGCCACACCGGGTACACCACCATCGCCGTCGAAGTCGGTACCGATGCCCACATGTTCGATTCCCATCAGCTCAACAGCATGGTTGATGTGGGCTATGGCATCCATTACCGTGGCTTGGCCGTCAGTTCGAAGAAATCCGTTGTACAGTGTCACTTGCATGACGCCACCCTTTTCAGCCAAGGCGCGCATTTGTTCGTCGGTCAGGTTGCGAGGATGGTCGCACAAGGCACGACAACTGGAGTGACTGCAAACGATAGGCGTCTGGCTTGCTTCCAATGCATCCCAGAAACTGGATTCG
>CACZRZ010000024.1 GCA_902783655.1 uncultured Bacteroidales bacterium | reverse complement strand
GGAGGGGCGTATTCACTGGCATAAAGATAAAAACGGAATAACGCAACATAATAATATATATGATGAAGAATACTCAGTCGGCAAAGGCTACCACTAAATCCTCCCGGGGAGGGAAAGGGTTTGGGGCTTTATTTAAGGACACGGCCATCTATGGCCTGTCGAGCATCGTTGGCAGATTCCTCAACTACCTGCTCGTACCGCTTTACACGCATTACATGCCCACGGAATCGGGCGATTACGGCATATCGACCAACGTCTATGCCTATACGGCACTCATCCTGACATTGCTGACCTTCGGCATGGAGACGACACTGTTCCGCTTTGCAAACCTCCCCCCAGCCCCCTCCCAAGGAGGGGGAGAATCCCCGCACGGTAAGAGCGCAAGCAGCAACTCCTCCTTGGTAGAGGATTGGGGGGATGTTGTGTTCTCTACGGGCTTTGCTTGGATTGCAGGACTGACGGCCTTGTTCCTGGCTTGCATCTTCGGATTCATTACGCCCATTGCCGACACGCTGGGCTATGCCGAACATCACGACTACCTGCTGATGATGGCCGTCGTGGTGGCTATGGACGCCCTGCAGGCACTGCCATTTTCCTACCTCCGGTTCCAGAAGCGCCCCATCCGCTTTGCCACGCTCAAGTTGCTGTTCATCTTCTTTAATATCGGTCTGAACGTACTCTTCTTCGTCGTCCTGCACAAGACGAGCGTCTTCTATGTCTTTGCTCTCAACCTGGTATGTACCAGCCTCATTTCGCTATGTTTCATCCCCGAATTGTTCAAGATACAATGGCACTTCGACTGGGCTTTGCTCCGCCGCATGCTCGGCTATTCGTGGCCTATTCTCATCCTGGGCGTGGCGGGCAATCTGAATCAGGTGGCCGACAAGATCATGTTCCCGCTGGTCTATCCCGACAAGGCAGAAGCCAATGTGCAACTGGGCATCTACGGCGGATGTGTGAAGATAGCCATGATCATGGCCATGATAACGCAGGCCTTCCGCTATGCCTACGAGCCCATCGTCTTTGCCAAGGCCAAGGACAAGGACAGCACGGAATACTATGCCGTGGCCATGAAGTACTTCCTCATCTTCACCCTGTTGGCCTTCCTTTGTGTCATGGGCTACATCGACGTGCTGCAGCTCATCCTCGGCAAGGGCTATCGCGAGGGCATGCAAGTGGTGCCTATCGTGATGGTGGCCGAAATCATGATGGGTGTGTATTTCAATCTCTCGTTCTGGTACAAGCTGATTGACAAGACCATCTATGGTGCCTGGTTCTCACTGACAGGTTGCCTTGTGCTCTTAGCCGTCAACTACTACTTCATTCCTCAGTACAGTTATATGGCTTGTGCCTGGGGAGGCGTGGCCGGCTACGGAACGGCTATGGTGCTCTCCTACATCGTCGGACAGGCGAAGAATCCCATACCCTATCCCATGAAGAGCATCGCTGTTTACGTATTCATGACCGCCCTGTTCTATGCTGTCATGCACCTGACCCACGAGTGGCACTTGGCCCTGCGCCTGCTGATAAACACATTGCTCATCATCCTCTTCCTCGTCCATGTCTATTGGCATGAAATCAGGAAGAAGTAATTATGCATTGAACTATGGATAGACGCGAATTCCTAAAGGCTTCGGCACTGGTGTCGGCGGCACTGGCCACGAGCGACATTGCTCAGGCAATAGACCTCACCCCAACCCTCTCCCAAGGAAAGGGAGAACCTAACCTACCTGCAGCGGAGGAGGGGAAGCGGCTGCTGGCCTCTGCACCCATGCTGCAAAACTATGCCGAGACATCCATCGGCATTGCCTTTGCCGTCAGCGATATGGCCAACGGATATGTCATCTATGGCGAAAAGCCTGACCTCAGCGATGGAAGGAAGGTGATGTGCGGCGGATTCCGCACGACCGAAATCAGCGACCGCATCATCCAGGTCCGGCTGACTGGCCTCCGTCCCTCCACTACCTATTACTATCGCATCGGGGCCGACCGCATAGCCTACAAGGGCGGCTATAACATGAAGGTGACAGGCAACGAGGAAGACAGTCACACGTATCGCTTCACCACAGCTGGAGCCAACAGTCGTGCCCACTTCTGCGTCATCAACGACACGCATGTCAAGTGGGAACAATTCGGACGAGCCATAGAGAAGATAGCCCAAGTGTCGCCCTCCTGTGTCATCTGGAACGGCGATGCCAGCAACGTGGAGGAAACCATCGAGGCACAGACGCGCATCTTCCTGACACCAGAGATTGCACGAAAGGACTACGCCAGCCAGGTGCCCTACCTCTTCTGTCCGGGCAACCACGACCTGCGTGGCTGGGCCAACCGACACCTGGAACGCGTGTGGATGTACCGCCAGCCCGAGGAGCGCAGCAGCCGCTACTGGGACCTGGGGCGCAACTTTGCCGTTCGCATGGGCGAGGTGGCCATGATAGGGTTGGACACAGGCGAGGACAAGCTGGACACGAATCCCAAACTTGCCGGCCTGTTCAACAGCAAGGCTTATCGCGAGGCGCAGACGGAATGGTTGCGCGATGCCCTGCGTCAGCCCGAGATAGCCAAGGCACCCTATCTGGTGGCCTTCTGCCACATCCCCCTCTTCGACCCTGACCCTAAACGGAATCCTGGCGATGTCAGCCCCGACGACACAGCTCCGCAGTACGATACCGACTATGCCATGTGGCAGCGCACCTGTGCACAGCTATGGGCTCCGCTGCTCGAGAAGGCCCGTTGCCAGCTCGTCATCACGGCCCACCAGCATCGTTTCCGCTACGATGAGGCCACAGCCAAGCGCCCGTGGGCACAAATCGTGGGTGGCGGTACCAACATGGATGCATCCATCAAGGGCAGATATCCCACCGTCATAGAAGGTGAGGTGCGCGACGGCCAACTGCACATCACCATCCACAACCTGCTTTTCGGCGAGGTTCAGCAGACAATGTCTTTCAGTCGGCGCAAGAAGTAGACCACACTCCTCAGAAATCAAACAGGCCACGACTCTGCACCCCTCTGCATTGCCGATAAAACCATGCACCGTCAAAAAACCGTCAATACTTTGACGGTACTACCATCAATACCTTGACGGTACTACCGTCAACATATTGACGGTTTCCTTGCCACCTGTCGTGGCGGAACTATTGCACTCGGCCCAGAATGATGTCGACCAGACGGGTGACATCGGCCACGCTGAGGCGGCCATCCTCGTTGATGTCGGCCTCCTTGGTGTGTTCTGCGGAGGACAGGATAAGGTTGACGAGCATGGTGACATCGGCTATGCTGACCGTCCCATCCCTGTTCACATCGCCCAGGGCATATACCGGCTCTGCCAGTGTTGTAAGGCTGACGGCCTCGCTCCATTTCGAAGTATTGCCCTCGGCATCGACGGTCTGCACCTGTACGGTGTAGGCCGTTTCGGGCTTCAGGTCAGCGAACGTGTACTCCGCATCGGTGATGCCCTTGAAAAGGGTTGTGATGTCGGTAGATTCTGCAGGCGCTGCAGGCTTTCCCTCTTCAAGTGCCTGAATCTGCTCGTCCGTAATCTGCCCGTCGAAGATGAGGACCTTCTTCAGGTAGAGACGTCTTGATTTAGCTATAGTGGTGAATTTGACCTTGTATTCGGAGGGCGTACCACTCAATACAAAGGTTCCGCTGCCGTATTTCGTCAGGTCTATCGACCATGCTTCGTCCATGAGGTCGTTGCCGTTGGCATCCAAAACTGATACGTCGAGATAGGACGCATCCTTGTTGTATGCCGCTGCCTCCACATTTATGGTCAGCGTTCCCGATGTATTCTCCATCGTTGGTGTTACCATGTATCCGATGGCACTACCGGTTCCTAACTTTGCACCTTGGATGCCTTTATACACTTTCGACCCTGTCCAGCCAGGCATGTCGGTATATTGATTCAGAGAACCTGAGATATCTTGCGAGCCATCACTCTCTGCGCGGAACTTGTCGAAATACTCCAACAGCGTCAGTGCTTCGAGGGCAGCCTCGCTTGGGTCTTCCGGTTCCTCGGTCTCCACCTTCTCGGTCAGCCGCAGGTTGTAGGCCTCGGCACCCTCCACGTTGTCCCACGTTGCGCGGAACGAGTTGTGGGTGATGTCGGTGACGGCAAGTCCTGCAGGAACCTCCACGGGTGTTCCACCCATGAAACGGAAGGAGATGAGGCCGTCTGCCTCGGTGATGTCCTCGATGGGCTTGTGCATCAGGTACGTTCCATCGGTGTTCTTATTGTACAGCGAAGCCTTGGGCGTACTGGTGTCGGTGAGGGCAGTGTTGTTGGTTTTTCCGGGCCATGTGTCGCCATCGTTGGCATAATAGTATTTAGTTCCCTCGTATGTTTGATAGTTAAATGTATTATCAGCCGGTATGATGGTCATGCGCTGGTGGTTGGGGTCATCATTCGGTCCGTTGTTGTCCCAGACACTTTTGCTATAATCCACGTGCAGGATGAGCATTCCCTTTCCTGCTTCCTCTTTGTCCCATCCCTTCTGCTGATGGTTGGCCAGCATATAGTATTCGTTGCGGTTTTGGTCGTTGTAGATGATGTAGGCTTCCGGGTTGTCCTCGATGGCCTTCATATCGTTGACGTTGCAGGCCGTGTTGAGTTCGACGGGCTCCAGCCATCCGCTGAACCAACGTTCGTAGGCCGTGTAGCCTGCCGGGCAGAAGCCGTCGCCATTATAACTGCCGCCGTCCATGAGATCCCAGTCGAACATGCCATGTCCACCTGAATAGTCGGGGTCGTAGAAGTCGGGCAGTCCCAGGCAGTGGCTATACTCGTGGCACATGGTTCCGATGCCGGATATGGTGGTGCCAAAGCCGTCCTTCAGTTCTGCTCCGCAGGCATAGGTGTCAATGGTCACGCCATCCAGTTTCAGGCTGCTGCCCGTGGCACTATACAGGTCCCACTGGTGGGGCCAGATGGTTTCGGCATCGCCTCCGTCGGCCTCGCCATATCCGGCATAGGTAACGTATATGTTCTCCACCTCACCGTCGCTGTCCCAGTCGTAGTCGGCAAAGTTGACCTCACTATTGGCCATTCTGCAAGCCTCCTTAATCATGCTGCCCGCATCGATGTCGTTGTCATCCTCGTCGTTGGCGCCATATTCACTCATGTTCTTCGACACGGTAAAGGGTCCCACGACGTCGAATTCGATGTCGAACTGTCCGTAGCTCTGGTCGCGGAAAAACTCGCGCACCGAACCGTAGTTCTTCCCGTAGGGGTTGTTCAGTCCGTTCAGCATCTGCTCGAAGACAGCCTTCGTGGACTTTTCCTGCATCTTCACATCTTGGAAGTTAACGAGTATGAGCAGTCCCTTCTTGGTTTCCACTGCTCCTGCCGACGGAGCCTTACGGCTGGGGGCTTTCATGGCCTTGCGCATGCGTTCGGCCAGTTGCACGCGAGGGGCATTCCGCTTCTTGATGGCCTGTCGCCACAGGGTTTTCACGTCGCGTGTGTCCTTGGCCCAGGTGCCATCGGCTTGTAGGCGTACGGGAGTTCCATCGGAGGTTGCATAATAGTGGAAGGTTTCGTCGCCACGCAGCATTATGGTCATCTCGCGTCCGTCGGCTCCCTTCACGGTCTTCGTCACACCTGGTTTGGCAGGCACGGCCCACGTAGCCACGGACAAACTAATCAGAATCAAGAAAGATAGTAATTTCTTCATTTATTGTTTATTATAAGATAAGTATTTATTATTTTTCATGGTATCTATTAAGACCACGAATCGGACACGTGGTTACGCGTCCGATTGCATGGTTCTAATATGGCTCTCAATTTTCTTCCATCTTCAATTTATAATCGTGCATCCCTGACAGGGTTTCAGTTGCTTAAAGAAATCGTTGCCCTTGTCGTCCACGAGGATGAAGGCGGGGAAGTCCTCGACCTGAATCTTCCAGATGGCCTCCATGCCCAGTTCGGGATATTCCACACACTCAATCGACTTGATGCTCGACTGGCTGAGCACGGCAGCCACGCCGCCGATGGTGCCCAGATAGAAGCCGCCATGCTTCTGGCAGGCGTCGGTCACCTGCTGTGTGCGGTTGCCCTTGGCAATCATCACCAGGCTGGCACCCTGGGCCTGGAACTCATCTACGTAGGGATCCATGCGGTTGGCAGTGGTGGGACCCATCGAGCCGCAGGGATAGCCTTCGGGTGTCTTGGCAGGTCCGGCATACAGCACGGGATAGTCCTTGAAGTACTGGGGCAGACCCTCGCCGGCATCCAGACGGGCCTTCAGCTTGGCGTGGGCAATGTCGCGGGCCACAATGATGGTGCCTCGCAGATTGACTCTCGTAGATACGGGGTACTTCGACAGCTCCTTGCGCACGGCGTCGATGCCCTGGT
>CACZRZ010000023.1 GCA_902783655.1 uncultured Bacteroidales bacterium | reverse complement strand
TTGGCCAGGAAGAAGTCGAGACTGAGTTTGTCGGTCTGCTGGGTCTTGAAGACGTAGGCATACTGCAGATCTTCATCCTGTTCCTTCTTCTTCAGTTTATAGACGTTACATGCGTAGCCTATAGAGCCCTCTATCAGGGGCACGTCGATGGTACCCGAGAAATGGCAATTAGAGAAATCGTTTTGCAGGAACTTCAGTCCCACGTTGTCTATCGAGAAGCCCCAGCCGCCCATCTTGCCCGTCTTGGCTTTCAGCAGTTCATTGGCATCGATGGCGAGCGTGGCACCGCTCTTGTCGAAGAACATGTCGGTGGTTTCAATGCTGAAACGTCTGTCGCTGTCGGCAACATCGCCAAATTCCAGCGCCTTGGGGAACTTCACGCTCAGTTTCTTGATGAAGACACCCTGCCACGCAACGTCGGCCCCAGTGAATGCCTTGGTCTTGTCGTAGCCTTCGGGGAAGGCACTCATCTTGTCGCTGTTTAGGTTGCTGTGGTGGTCGATGACGATGCTGTTGGCCGTGAACGTCCAGCCCGGCAGGTCGTCGGCCTGGAAGGGATCCATGCTGACCTCGTCCACTATCCACTCGTCCCAGCTCTCAATCTTGGTGCGGAAACGCAGACTGGGCTGCTCGTTGGTGAGCACGCCGCCGACCTCTTTCTTCAAATGCGGTATGGACATGTCCACATCTATGCCCAACAGTTCAAACTTGCTGTCGGCCCACGAGAGGAAACATCCATCGGTGGGCTCGAGCAGGTCTTTCGGAGCCTTGAAGGTGCAGGTGTAGGTGCTGTTGGGGTCTTTCACGGTGAAATCGCGCAACAGAGCCAGCGTACCGCCCTCCGGCAACAGTCGGTTGGGCGAGATGCAGACGCGTGGCAAACCGAACACCAGTATCTCGTTGTCGGTATAGTCACAGTCGTCCAGCACAAACTCTGCCATGATGTCCATCGTGGCAAATGCCGGTGAAAACTTCATGCCCACAATCTGGATGTCGGCAGGACTCTTGTTGATGTCCTCCGGCAGCCCCAGGGGCATGTACAGTTCCTCTATCTTGCCCTTGGTGAGCAGTTCCGCCACAGCCTTACCAGCCCTGACATACTTATAGAACTTGCTGATGTTGAGTTGCTCGGCCAATCCCTGGGCGGCATTGGCATCGTTTTCCTGAACGGCGTTGGCACATGCCAGATCCTGCTCGCCGATGAGCTGGTCGATGCCCCAGTCGGTGAACAGTTTCTCTGCAGCCTCATTGTCGCTCTGTGGGTCGTTGGAGTATGAAACGGCAGTTCCCTCATAGACCTGGTCTTCGGTATTGACCTTCAGTTTCGTGAACTTGACGCACACGCCGATGTCGAAGCCCATGGGGCGCCACCATACACGTCCCTTGCCACTGATACCCTCTGCCCCACTACCGTTTGACACCTCGTCGATAATCATCTCGTACTCACCAATCTTCACCGTAGAGCCCCTCAGCTCCTTATTCGACTTTTTCGTGGGTTCGGTATTGGTGATGTTGACCATGTTGGAGCACTGGAAATACTTTTTGCTCAACAGTTCAGCCATACCGAAATCGATGACGTTGCAGTCCTCGATATAGGTGATGCTCTCTTCATTGGTACATACGGGGAGGACGCGCAGTACCACATAGTCGCTCTTCTGCACCTTGTCCTGGATGTCCTCCCACTTGATGACTGCCTCGTCGTCCTCCGTAGTGGCGCTATAGACAGGCTCGCCCTTCAACACCTCCTCACGGTTGGTATTCGACCCACCGTTGAAGAGTTGCACATCGAATTTGAACTCATGTTTGTTGTACTCCTTCCCTTCACCGCCCAAGTGCTTGGGATATATCCACTTCACGGTGATGTCGGCTGTAAGGAACCACTTACGTGCCCCAGCTGCCTCGTCGAATGAAGGTGTCGTAATGGACGGATTCTTATACGTATAGAGTGTCTCTTCGCTTACCTCTGCGCCATAATGGCCTTCACCAAAGATAATCTCGCCATCGGCATAGTCGCCCTCCTTCTCTTCTTCTTGTTTTTCTTCCTTTTTGTTGTCGTCCGGCTGTTTCTCATTCTCTTTCTCCGGCACGTCAACCTTCAGCCGGAACACCTTCAAGTCACTCTTGCCGTTGTTCTCTATCTGCGTCCAGTTCAGGAAACGTCCGTCGCTGTTGTTGTCATAGGCCGAGATTCGTGCCACATAGACGCGATCAGTACGGAAACGGGCGTCGATGATGGTTTTGTTCAGCGTGTACATGGGTGCCAGAAGGTAGTCTGTCTCATATACTGCAGCGTTATGGTCCATCGCTTCATCTACCTGCTGGTTCTTCAGCAGTTCCACGAAACGTACTTTGTACTTGTACTTTCCGGCAGCGGGATTGCAGGGCACCAAGGGAGCCTTCCAGGTGAACACGGGTGCCAAGGGATCGAGGTAGGCCACACCATCCTCGCTTTCGAAGGGGGTCATGGGCAGGATGAACTCTGGTGCCTGTGCCCTGTAGCAGACGGTGAACATGCAAGAGCCCAACTTGGGATCGCTCAGCACGACGGGCGACAGCAGATTGGGGTCCCATTGGTAGGCAGTGATGTGAACCTCGTACTGACCTTCCGGCAACAGGCCGAAACTGCCATTGCTATAGCTGTCGAAGAGGTTGGCGGGAGCACTGATTTCATTGCTTGGGATATGGTCGAAGAGTCCCTTCATATCTGCCATTGACAGGGTATAGCTTCCATGGGCAGGAATGACGAAGGGCATCTTAGGCTGCCGTTTGGGAGGCGTAGTGACATGAAGGTCGGAGGCTGGCATCACCTGTTCCAAATCCAGTCCCAGATACACATTCTCCGGCTGTGCCGAGGTGTTGGTCAACGATATGGTGAAATAGCTGCCTGGATCTGTGAGATAGGAAGTGACGAAGGGCGACAGCACCTGCTGGACAGGTGTCACTGTGACAATGACATCCTGAGCCTTTAGCGCTGTGCTGAACACTCCGCTAAATATCAAATAATAAATAATAAATATTTTCGTCCGAATGCTATTCATTTCTGTTATTTGTTATTTATTCTTTGTTATTTAGTTGTTTTTTCTTAAAGGGCGTAAGGCTGAATGTATAGGCATAGTTCAGGCTGACCGTGATGTCGGTACAGTCGAGGTTGCTACGTGTCTTGGTCATGTTCACGTCGCCGTACTTATAAAACGAGGCTGAGGCCGAGAATACATGTACGTCCTTCAGTGTCAGATCCGCTCCTACACTGCCGCCAATAGAGAGGTTCTTCGACTGCCGTTCCACCTCGTTGTAGCAGAGCGAAATGGTGCCTGAGAGGTTGAGGTTGCGCTCCTTGAGGAACGACCGTCCCGAGGTGAGCGAAGCGATGTCACTGGTGTAGTGCATGTTATAGCCCTTTGAGCGTTGGTGGCTGAACGAGGTGGTGAACGTGGTGGCCCACTGCTTGACATTCATGCTGTAGTTGGCGCCTACTGCCAACGTTTTCACATCGCTCTCGCCCGTCGCAAAGCGGTTCTTGTCCTTGTTCGAGGTATTGTTGAGCGAAAGGCTCATTGTGTGTCCCAGATGTTCGGCGTCAATCACATAGGAGGACATGAGCGAGAAGCTCTGCATCATGCGGTTCACCCTTGTGGTGTCGTTTACGCGAATGGTGCCGTCGGTCTGGCGCTGTGTATATCCGTTGTACGAGGCATTCAGGTTCAGTTGCTTGCCAATGCGTGTGCTGGCAGTGGCCGAATAGACAAAGCCCTGCGTCGTATAAAGTTGTTTCTTGGTGAGGTTATCCGCCTGACCCGAGAAATTGGCCGTCAGCGCCACTTTGTCGAAGAGGTGTGTGGAGAGGTGGATGGCCAGACTCTGATAGTTGTTGCTGATGTAGCTGACACCAAGCGAAGTGTAGTCGGGCTGCACCATGTGATAAACCACACTGGCGTTCAGTTTGCGCAGATGCAACTGAAGGGCGGCATCGCCGGCAAAGCGTGCCAGGGAAGAATAGCGCACGTCGAAGACCTTGCTCCAGAGGGAGTTGTCCACCTCGGCCGTGTGCAACTTTGGAGCCCGTTTGTCCGTGTTGAAGATGCTGACGGCAGCATTGGCACTCAACGACAGGTACTTGCCCAGTCCCACTGCACCCTTAGTGCCCACCACAATGTTTTCTTGGGGTGCAAGGCTGCTTTGCCACCTCTCGTCGAGTGTGCTCAGGCAGTCGTAGGCACGAAGCAGGTAGATGTCGATGTATGTGCGTTTGCTGCCATAGCCCGCCTTGAATCCCCATCCCATGCGCTTGTACTGGGGGTTGCGTGCAAAGGGGGCATCCGGGTCGTCGTTGATGGCCTTGCGCAGGCGGCCGTAGAAGGCTCCCACGCGCACGCGTTCAATAGTATATTCTACACCAATGCCCGTGAACGAGGTGTTCATGACATAGTTGGACATGGGCATGGAGCTCTGTCCGATGTAGCCTGTCCAGTTCTTATACGTGGGATTGAGGCTGAACGAGAGGTGAGGATAGTTGAAATTGATGTTGTCGCTCGTGAAATAGAGCGAGAAGGGCATGTTGAAACCGTAGATGCTGAAGTTCAGGTTGGCATAGATGGCACTGCTGAACGGCGAGCTGTGACCGTCGCCGACAGAGCTGTAGCGATAGGTGTTCTGCGTACCTATCGCTCCGCTGATGATAAGCGGGTCGCTCTTGGCTATCTCTGAAATATTCTGGGCACGAAGACGGTCCCCACCGCTCAGCAGCGCGAGGGTGAAAAGCGTAGCGAGCAATGCTCGGATAGAGGCCGTCTTCATGCCTATTAGATTTGGTTTGCTTGTTTGTTATCTGGTGCTGGCCACTATCTGACCACTTTTCTTCCGCCGACAATGATTATGCCTTTGGCAGAGGGGGAGACGCGCTGACCGTTAAGGTTATAGCAGTCCTTTTGCATGGCGTTTGCATCCTGAGTCGTCGAACTGATGCCTGTGATGACGTCGCCCATCAGTATGGGTGCCTTCAGCGAACCGGCAGCAGCAGCATACGTCAGTGTGCCTTCGAGGTCGGCGAAAGTCTCCAGATGCTTGTTGTACAACTTAAAGTGAACCTTCTCGCCAGCCTTGCCTGCCACGTTGATGAACACGATGTCGTCGCTGACGGCCTCGCCCATGCCACGACACTCATCGCCGACAAAGGCACCGATGCTGTAGTCGGCGGCATTGGGCAGCGAAGCAACGATGGTCATGTTGTCGGCCCAACGGCCGGCATCAAACTGCCATACAGGACGGGAGGAGCGCACTTCGGCATTCGCCCGACGGGGAGCGGCAGGGGCAGCAGCAGGGGCAGCACCGGCGAAGAGCAACGTGTAGCCGCCGGCACCTTCAGTGTAGTACATATAGCCCTTGCCAGCCTCCAGTTTGAAGTCTCCCGTGCTCACCCATGCACCTGTCTGGTACTCGGCAAACGTCGTCTTGCCGATGATGCGGTCGCCATCTTGTGCATTGGTCCATGCGATGGCATTCATGGCTGCCAAGTCCATATCGAACTCGTTGGGATAGCAAATCCAGCTATAGCCCGTCTTCACCTGTGGCAGCGTGAGGCTGTTGGCGCGAGTCACTACAGGTCCCATGTTCAGCACACGCGAAGCCGCATTGGCGTACTGGCTCTTAATCTTATACATGCCGTCCTCGGGCTTCAGTTCAGTAATGCCGCCGAAGATGCCGATGCCGCCAAAGTCGTTGTAGAGCCAGTCGGTCTGCGAACGGATTTCGATGATGCGGTTGTCGGCATCGGTCGTGAGCCAGCCTTGATAGCCGCCAGTACCGTCGGTGAGGTCGTAGCCGCTGGTCGTCTCAGTGATGGCGAAGAGCGACACCCAGTCCCAACCGTTGCTGAAAGCCACCTCGGCAGGAATCACCACGCTGCCCTCCGTACCGCCAGAAACGGTCTCCTGGGCAATACCGTCATATTTCACCGTATAGCTGTATTGTCCAGAGTACAGGCCCTGGAAGTTCCATTTCATGCCGCTGTCATCGGCCATCGTAGCCTTGGCGCAGGGCCGTCCGGTATAGGCATTGCTGAAGGTGACGGCAACCTTGCTCTTGTCGAAGTTGTCACCATCCAGGCTGGTGAAGTTCACCTCTACGACATTCAGTCGCGACAGGTCCACCTGGGCGGGAATCTGGAAGCTCACGGGTTTGAGAATCTTCAGCTTCACCGTGCACGACACTTCGGGATTGCTCTGCGAGGCCACCTTCACATCGTAGGTGCCAGGAATCGTGGCAATGCCTCCAGGGATGGGGTCTGCGACTCCGGGATCTACCACAGCCGTGATGTCGACTCCCTTGTTCGAGGCCTCGTCGGGCAGCACCGTAATATAAGGAGTGATGATGCCATAGACATTATCGCCGACATTGGCTTCGAATACGTATGAGGCGTCCTTCGTGCAGGTCACCGATGTTACGGCCACCGAGGGTGCCGTGACGATAATCTCCGTCTCGACAGAAACCGAGAACTGTATCTTTGCTACCGCGGTGACATATTGGGGACCTGTTACGGTCAGCGTAGCGGACGAACCCGCCTCTTTGGTGGCACTGAGAACGTTGTTCGTGATGGAGAACTCAGAGCCAGGGGCAATATTACTCCATGCATAGGTGAGCTCACTGGCCAGCGACGATTCGGTGCTGCTGCCAGCATAGTTCAGCTTAATGTGCGGCGTCAGGTCATAGTCGTTGAAGGGTACGTTCTTCGTGACCTTTATGGGATTGTCCAGTGTGATGTCTGTCAACGGGTTCAAGGTCAGAGAGGGCATGTAGGTCTCCTTGTTGAAAGTAAAAGTCGTTGCGAAGACATATTCCAGTTTTCCGAAGAAAGCCTTGATGGTGATGGCCTTCGACATATCGTCATCGCCACCCCACACACGCAAATCGTAAAGGCCCGTTCCGCCATCGGGAGCCGTGCACACGGCACGACAGGATTCACCGATGAAGGCCGCCAGTTCCGCATTGGCAGTAGAACCGCCCTCTATCGTCAGGTTGACATGGATGATGGTACTGTTTTTGTACTCAGAATCAGACGGTCCCGTCCAATGATTTGCTGCCCACGCTTGCAATCCACAAGCCACCAGCAACAGAAAAAATACATACTTTTTCATAATACACATGATTTAAGATTGTTTCTGCTGCAAATTTCTTTATTTTTTTTAAAGTAATTACAGCATTTTTAACACTTATAATGATAAAAATAATTCTATTTTAATGTCAGAAATGATACTTTTTCAACATCTTTCCACTATAAACGTCTGGTTTTCAGTTCATATTTTTATCATTGTCTCATTGTTCGGAAATATAGCCATCATTACCTTTTTCTAAGTCGAAGTAAACCTTATTATTGATATTTATTTGTAAATTTGCAAAAGAAATTCAACATCGATATGAGAAAACTTACTTCTACGCTGCTATGCATTGTCAGCCTGCTACTACCCCTCCACAGCGAGGCCGATACTGCCGACTCGCTCTATCAGGTCCTGAAAGCGGACAAGCATGCCAACCATAAGGTAGCCAACAGCCTGATGATTATGCTCGATGCCGAGGGCGTTGCCGACTCGCTCTATACCTTCGGACATGCCGACAAGCGGAGCTATATCATGAAGATGGTGGCACTGTATATGGCCTACCACTACGATGCTGCCTACGACTATGCAAAGGCAGCAAGCGCCTTCATGGAGATGGCACGCCAGGCAAAGCTCGACGACGACCTTGCAGCCGAAGGCGACGCTTTCTCACAGGCCGCTGTGGAGTTTCACCACATAGGAGAGTTCGACGAGGCCATCAGGGTCAACCTCCAGGCCCTGCACATAGACAGCCTGCTCAACGACACTGCCCTGCTCTCCAACGACCTGAGCACCCTTGCAGCCACCTGTCTCACGGCCAACCGCATCGACGATGCCGTGCGCTACATCCTCCTGGCCATAGAAAAAGAGGAGTCGAGGGCCACGCCCACCAAACTTTCCATACGCTACGGTCATGCCGCTGAGATATTCAACAAAAAGGGCGATACGGAAAAGGCTCTCAACTATGCACAAAAGGCCTATGAACTCGACCGCAAGGCTGGCAATGCGATTGGCATAGCACGCCGGTTGTCGCAGATGGCCGATATATACATGGACATGAAGGAGTGGAAACAGGCAGAGACGTGCTACCGAAGGGCCATCGACGTGCTCGAAGAGAAGCAGGAACGCCACTCGCTGACCATCGACTATAAGCAGATGGGCACACTCTTCCTGAAACAGAACAAGCCCGAAAAGGCCATCGGATGGTTGCTCAAGGCCGACTCGCTGGCGTCCATGACCGGAAACAGGTATTTCCGCAGCCAGACGACGCGCCTCATTGCCAATGCCTACGATGCACTGGGCCAGCATGCAAAGGCATTGTCCTACATGACTGAAGCCATGAACCTGAACGACAGCATCTACAACGAGCGCGTCGGTCAGCTGACATCGAATCTCAGGGCCCACTACGAACTGGAACAG
>CACZRZ010000022.1 GCA_902783655.1 uncultured Bacteroidales bacterium | reverse complement strand
TTCCTAAATGTGTCAACCTATTTCAGTATAAGACATTATTATGTAAGTGATGATGCAAGTGCAAAGACGATTGAAGACGACGGAAGCACCGTTGTAACGATTAATGTTCGCAAGGCCTATGTATACAGTTATTCAGTAAGGGCGTATAAGGATTCAGAGGAGTTGAGTACGATTGCTAGTGGGTCTTATACAGAGGGTGACCCTGCAATTGAAACATACTATCCTCGCTTTATGCTTGTTGACAAGACTCTTTACAGAAGTGGAACTGGCAGCGTAACATACTCAACAACATATACACCAGATGTAGACAACTTTGTTAAGCAAATTGCTTACAACACCGCTGAAGCAACGAATGTTGTATTCTATACAGAGGCCGAGGAGGTCGCAGGTGTTACTGTTGCAGGAAACAATAAGGCACGTGCATCTAATGGCCTTATGGGGCATACTGGATCGAATAGCACATACAAGGATGTTACAACTCTTGCTCCTGGTAAATATGTAATTTATATGAGAGGGCAGAATGGTAACAATGATGCTAGGGCTTATAATTTTAAGGTTGGTGAGGACGTTGTATTTACAGGTTCCATAGCAAAAGGCACTAACCAAGACGCAAATTCAGCAGAATTCACTGTTAGTACATCTTCTACTTTGTCATTTGCTAGTGAAGGTTCTAGTGCATCTGGCGTCGATTACTTCTATGTTGTAATGACTGCTGCTTCTGCCACCATCGGTTCAACTGGTTGGACAACCTTTGCAAGCCCCTACGCTCTTGACCTTTCAAGCCTTTCTGATGCAACAGCCTACTATGCATCTGCAGTTGACGGCACTTCGGTTACGATGACCGAGACTACCCAGGCAAATGTGGCCGCTGGCGAAGGCATTATGCTGAAGGGCAATGCTGGTGATGTAATTTCCATCCCTGTTGTTGCAAATGGTACAGCCATCAGCGGTAACAAACTCGTGGGCTGCACAGCCGAAACCGTACTTTCTGCCAATGCCGATTACTACGTTCTTGTGAACAATGACGGTACGGCTGAGTTCCAGTGCCTCGATGCCAACGGAGCTACCATCCCTGCAGGTAAGGCTTATCTGAATGCTACTGGTGCCAGTGCACGTTCGCTGGATATCGTCTTTGGCGATGCTGATGGCATTGAATCAATTCAAAATTCAAAATCCGAGATTCAAAATGCTGTCTTTGACCTGAGCGGCCGCCGCGTAGCCAAGGCCCAGAAGGGAATCTACATCGTGAATGGCAAAAAGGTTGTTAAATAAAGAAAGGAGAAACAAGATATGAAAAAGACATATAACAGCCCCTCTATGAAGGTGGTAAAGATTGCACTGCACCAGATGGTCGCTGAATCGACGATAAAACTGGGCGCCAGCTACAACGGTTCTGCTACAATCGAGAGCCGTGAGGACAACGCCTGGGACATCTGGGGCAACAACAGCGAAGACGATTTTGAAGAATAATCTATTGTGATCTGAAGATAGGCGGGTGTGTCACTTCCGGTGACACACCCACTTTTTACTGCTTCCGCACAGGCGGACGGCAACGATAAACGACAAACCAAAAAACTTTTTAATTAACCAATTATTAACTAAAACAAATGAAAAGATTTACTACTTATTTAAGGTTGCTCCTGGTGGCCATCGGGCTGACAGCAGGCAGCAATGCTTCGGCACAGACCACACTGCTGGAATATGGTACGGCAGAGACGGCTTGGACAGCAGAAACTATGGCAGAATGGACACCTGGTGGCACTCCCACCCTGGCAGATGACAATAGTTATGTCGGCATCAGCGGTAGCAATGGTTCGTACGAGACATACAAGACCATTGTACCCACGGCCAACAGCATCCTCTACGTATCTGCCATTTGGCGCGGAGCTTCCGCCACCGGACGCGCTTTCGAAAAAGGCAATGCCAGTTATTTCCGCTTTGGCAACATCGTTGTTGCCCAGAACGACCAGGACAAGAAGCATGGTTATGGCTTTAGCGGACTCGCAAACGTGGCTTCGGTGACTACGTTCGCAGCCGGCAGCTATCGTGTGGACGTGGCCAGCAGCACTTGGTTGAAGATTGACATGCAAATCAACACCGCCACCAACACTGTGACCTCGTTCACCATTACGTCGGAAGACGGTGAAACGACTTATGCCTCTGCTACTAATGTCGTGCTGACGGATGCCGACTACACAACGGTCGGCTTTGGCTATAAAAAGACGAGCAGCGTTTCGACGACTAACAAAGAGCAACTGAAATCGGTGAAGATAACCGAGGCCAAGCAGGTGGTGGCTACGGCTGATTATACCATCAAGTACGTTTGCGACGGTGAGGAGGTGAAGGAAGCTGCTGTGCGTACCAACGTTGTCGGCAGCGACATTGTTCTTCTCGACAGTGATAAGGAAAGCTTCAAGGCCAACGACAAAAAGTACATCTACGACGGCGACGGGAGCGAGGTGAGTGGTAAGACGGTGCTCGAAGACGGCTCCGCTGTAGTGGAGGTTCCCTTCCGCGAGGCTGCCGTCTATTCGTGGACTGCCAGCAGCAACTATGGTTCGTACACTGTCTCCGGTACCGCTTTTGAGGGCGACAAGGCTTACATCACCTATCCGGTGTATGTGCTTGATGAGGGCAAGCTCTATACGAAGGCTGCCATCAACAAGGAGTATAAGCAGGCATTCGACATCACGGAGGACAACTTTGCCATCGATCTGGAATACAGCGATGCCGGCATCGATGCCATCTTCTACACCGAGGCTGAGGATGTAGCTGGTATGACCGTCAACAACTCGGGCAATGCTTACGTCCGTAGTTCGCAGAGTGCCGTAGGCTATACCACTGGAAAGGTTGTCTTCAAGACGCTGCCCAAGGGTAAGTACAAGATTGTGGGTGTCTTCTATTCGCCCACATCCGCTGGTGGCACCGCGCTGGTATATGCTGGCAACCGCTTGATTGTGAACCAGACGATGGGCAATGCCAACGCCACAGGATTCGAAAGCGAGTTCGTTCTTGCTAAGGAGACGAACGACATCGCCTTTGGTGCAGGTGGCGCCAATGCTGCATTCGACTATGTATATATCCAGCAACTGGATGCTCCCACAGCGGAAGAACTGGCCGCTGCAGCCGAAGCAGACCATGCAGCCGACTACGTGAGCGTTACCGTTTCCGCTGCCGGTTGGGCTACGCTCTTTACTCCCACGGCTCTCGACTTCACGGGTTCTGGCCTGAAGGCTTACACTGCTGCTTGCGACGGCACGACCGTTGCCCTGACCGAGGTTACCAACGTTCCTGCCAACACCGGCGTGGTGCTGCAGGGTGAGGCCGGCAACTACGATGTTGCCGTTGCTGCCTCTTCGGCTACAGAGAAGGGCGACCTGCTGGGTTCTGCCACCGAGGCTACGGCCTTCGATGCCTTCGAGGGCTTCACGCTGTACATCCTGACCGAGAAGGATGGTAAGGTTCAGTTCAACCCCGCTACGAGTGGCGAGATTGCTGCCGGCAAGGCTTACCTGAAGGTGGCTGCCAATGCTGAAGTAAATGCCCTGAACGTAGTGTTCGGCGGCGAGACTGGCATCAGCGCAATTGACAATGGACAATTGACAAAGGACAATGCCATCTTCGACCTGAGCGGTCGCCGCGTGGCCAAGACCCAGAAGGGCCTGTACATCGTGAATGGTAAAAAGATTGTTGTTAAGTAAACACGTAGGAGGATACAAATTATGAAAAAGATATATTTGCAACCCGAAATACTGATAGAGGATGCCGACATGGAGCAGATAATCGCTGCGTCCGTTACCGGATTCGTCGGCGACCTGGGCGACGAAGAACATGATGGCGGCGACGCCCTGGTGGGTGCCGAAAACACATGGGGCGAGATGTGGTAAACTGATTACCGCAGAGTAAAAAAAAAGCCCGGGCTGAGTCACGCGACTCAGCCCGGGCTGATTTATATCCTAACCACGTATTACACGAATTGCCCTCGTTTTTTCGTACCTTTGGCTTCGCCGAAGATACTTTGTCTCGGCAATAAAAAGAAAAGCATGTATTTCCTTTGTATTGCCCTCGTTTTTTCGTACCTTTGCAACGAAAACAACCAAGATTATGAAGAAGATACTAACCTTTTTGCTCTGCTTATGCTGGGTTGGCAATTTCCAATTCTCAATTTTCAGTATTCAATTTTCCAATTGTCAGGCTCAGCGGCCTACCGACCAACTGGACAGAGGACTGGTGGCCATACCTACGGGGGCTGCCGGCAACAGTAACACGAACCTGGTGACGTGGCGCCGACTGCCCGGAGAATATTACGACGTGAAGTACAACCTGTACAAGAACGGTACGAAGCTTGCTTCGAACCTGACGACAACGTGCTACGGCGACAACCAGAGTGCTCCCGCCACCACTCAGTACCAGGTGGCCGCCGTGGTGAACGGAAAGGAGCAGGCAAAGAGTCCCGTCGCGAAGGCATGGACGCAGTACGTATATAAGAGTTATGCTAACAACCGTTATCCAACAGCCTATCTGGACATAGCCCTGGCCAATGTGTACGACCGCGATGGCAACGACGTGACTGCTCACTACGAGCCTAACGATGCCGAACTGGCGGACCTGGACGGCGACGGGCAGTTAGAGATTATCGTCAAACGGCTGAACGTGGTGGATGCGGCTGGCTATGACAGCGGACTGAAGGATGCAAAGGGACAGGCCCGATACATCATCTACCCGAAGGCGTCGAAGGAGTTTGTCGTCCTGGATGCCTACGATGTGGACTGGCAGACGGGTGCGGCTACGATGCTGTGGCGCATCGACTGCGGTCCCAACATGGTCAGTTCCAACTCTACGGAGATAGACATCATTGCCTACGACTGGGACGAGGACGGCAAGGCTGAGGTGGTGCTGCGCGGTGCCGACAACATGATTGTGTACGGCAGCGACGGCAAGACGCGGCTCTATACCATTGGTGACATGAGCGTGAACACGCGTCCCACCTGGTACACATCGAACGAGAAGGGTTCATCGACTGCCAACCTGGCTTATACCAACACGGGGGCTGAGTACTTGATATATATGAACGGAGAGACGGGAGCCCTTTACCAGAAGACCGACTATCCGCTGACCCGTGGCAATGCCAGCGACTGGGGCGACACTTCCGGTCACCGCTCGTCGAAGTACTTCATGGGAGCACCTTTCCTGGACGGTCGTCGGGCCAGCCTGTTCCTGGGCCGTGGCATCTATACGCGGCACAAGATGATGGCAATGGACCTGAATGTCGCATCGCATACATGGAGCCAGCGCTGGAGCTGGAACTGCAGCAATTCCAGCAGTCCGTGGTATGGCAATGGTTACCACAACTTCATTATTGCCGACGTGGACGAGGACGGCAGGGACGAGATTGTCTATGGTTCGATGGTCATCGACGACAATGGCAAGGGACTCAGCACCACGGGTCTGGGACACGGAGATTCCCAGCACGTGAGCGACTTCGACCCCTTCCGCAAGGGGCTGGAGTTCTTCGGGTGCAACGAGGACAATCCTGCCATGAACTACCGCAACGCCACCACCAGCGAGATCTATATTCGCAGGACGGCAGCGGAGGACGACGGGCGTGGACTGATGGCGAACTTCTCGAACTCCTATCCCGGTTCGCAGGGACGTTCGGTTTCGACGAGCATCCTCAGCAGTGTCAGCGACGGGGAGATAAATGAACTGGGAGGCGACGCCTTCATCAACTGGGGCGACCTGAACTTCCGTATCTATTGGGACGGCGACCTCTGTTCCGAGATTCTGAATAGTCCGGGTACGGCCAAGGAGGCAAAGATAGAAAAGCCAGGCTTTGAGCGCATTTTCACGTCTTCGGGCTGCAACATGAACAACGACTCGAAGAACAATCCCTGCTTCCAGGGCGACATCATCGGCGACTGGCGCGAGGAAATAGTGGTGCGCTGCGGAGCAGGTCTGCGTGTCTATACGACTGGTGTCTATACTGGCTATTCGTTGCCTACGCTGTGGAGCGACCACCAGTACCGCCAGGCTATGGTGTGGCAGATGATGGCCTATAACCAGCCTCCTCACTTGAGTTACTTCTTGGGCGAGATGGAGGGCCTTACCCAGGCTCCGCCCCCACTCACGATGGACGGTCGCGAGGAGATAAGTGCCGAGACAGGCATCACCAGTGCCCAGAACGGCAAGCATCTGCTCTTCTGCTTAGGGGAGGGGAGTGCCAACGTGGGCATTGATGCTGCAGGAGCGGCTCCCTACATACTTACCCTGAATGTGGCTTCCACGGTTTCGGGCAACGACAACAACACGAACATCACCACCCGCTATGCCACCTGCCAGCTGGGTGCCACCATCGGCGGCACGGACATGAAGGGTGACCTGACGGGGACGATGCGACTGGTGAAGCAGGGCGACGGACTGCTGAAGATGACGGCCCGCACGTTTACCTATAGTGGAGAGACAAATGTCTGGGGCGGTTCGCTCTATTTCCGCGGAACGCTGGAGAATAGTCCCCTGTGGATGAACCGCCATACCACACTGTACACGGCTGCGACTTACAAGAAGTCCGTGACGCTGGAGTATGGTGCAACGCTGCGTCCGGGCAAGGATGCCACCACGCCTGATGCGATGGACTGTGCCACAACCAATATAGAAACACTGGAATTGCACGAAGGTGCGCGCGTGGTGTTCCAAATGAACGGTACGGAACACGATGCCGTGAACATTGGAACATTGAACCTGCGCAAGCGCGACTGGCAGTATGGGCCTAAGTACCTGGCTCCCGTCTTTGAGATTCAGTCTGCCACACCCCTTGCCGACGGCCTGTACCCCTTGGGCACACTGACGACGTTGGGCAGAGGCAGTGACCTGTCGGACGTTGTTGTGGAATGTGCCAATGTGCTGAATGCCCAAAGTCCGGTGCAGATAGTGCTGAAGTCCGGCATGATGTATCTGGCTGTAGGTGAACTGGACGCAAACGGCGAAATCGCAGACAATCCTTTCTATGAGAAGGTATGGACGCTCGACTTCGAAGAGGCTTCGGACAACAACTACGGCTTTAAGGTGGCTGCAGGTGGAGTAGAGACGATGGCACAGACAGAACGTGGCGACGGTAGCCATTTCTTCCATATCTATCAAGGTAGTCAGAACGACCGTACCGTGAACATCTCGTTTGCCGATAACACGGCCTTCAGTTCGGCCAAAGATTACAAACTGGAGTTCGACCTTGGTGTTGTCGGCGGAAACCAAAATCCATCTACAATCACACTTGCGGGTTCTACAGGCACACTCATGACCATCGACTGGGGGGCATGGGCCAATACGGCTGCCGTTGCCAATGCTGAAGGCACGCAGGTGGGCGAGGTGGCCATCAATCCGTATGTCAAAAACCAGACTCTCTCGGCCGACTATGTGCCCAGCATCTTCAATCATTTTGTGATTACGGCTAACGAGACGGACGGTGTACGCCTGAGTGTGACGAACGGAGAGACGAAGGTCATCGACGATGTGCTGCTGTCTTCCGACTTCTGCACCATCGTTTCGTTGAGCAGCAAGATGGGAAGATACTATACCCATGTGGCCTACGACGACATCGTACTTTCGTACCGTTGTGCAGGCATGGGCGACGTGAACTGCGACGGAACGGTATCGGTGGCCGACGTGACGGCACTGGTTAACTATATCCTGAACCGCCCCGTAGCACCCTTCTCCGAGACTGCAGCCGACGTCAATCGCGATGGCGTGATTTCCGTGGCCGACGTTACAACGATGGTGAATAAAATACTTGGGCGATAACGATTCTTAATTCATAATTCACAATTAGGCTTGCGCGTAGCGTAAATATAAAGGAATTAGAAAATGAAAAGAAAAGCATCATTACTCATAGTTCTATTTCTGGCTGTACTGATGCCCATACAGGCACAGACCGATGAAGATGTTGTGCAGTCCATCAAGGATGACATTCAGGCCGTAAAGACCAAGGTGCGCGAAACACGCAATCGACTGCGCGACCAGGAGCGCGAACTTCGTAAGCTCACCACGGAATTGGAACGGACACGTGCCACCATACAGCAGAACAAACAGCGGGCACGCGATGCAAAGAAGAGCGGCAAGGAGTTCACTCCCAAACCCGTAGAACGTACCTATACCAGTATCTATGCCCACGAGGAGGCACCAGCCCCTGTCGTTAAGACTGAGAAGACAGACGCATCGAAAACGAAGACGAAGGAGGCTGTCGAGAAGAAAACGAAAAAGGCTGATGCCGCAGCCGAGAAACAAGAAGGGAAGGCAAAGGAAACTGTTGATAAGCAAGAAGGGAAAGCAAAGGAAACTGTTGATAAACAAGGAGGGAAGGCAAAAGAATCTGCTGAGAACCAAGAAGAAAAGGCTAAGGCCAAGAAGAAAACCAAAGAAGTTGATGAAAAAGCAGATTCGATTGCTGATAAGCAGGACGGAAAGGCCAAAACGAAAGAAAAAGCTGCCCCTGCGACTCCGAACCGCCGCATAAGCAACCAGGAAGCCCTGCGTCTGCAAAAGCAGCGTAACAAGTATTTCGAGGACCAACTGAAGGAAAAGCAGAAAGCTGCCAAACAGGAGGAGAAGCAGGCTGCCAAGGAAGCCGCTCAGGCAAAGAAAGAGGAAGAAAAAGCCGCCAAGGAAGCTGCCAAGACGCGAAAGAAAATGGAGAAGGAGAAGAAAAAGGAAGAGCCTCCCGTAGCCTCTGCCCGCCGTCAGCGTGATGTGAAGAGCACAGAGAAGACAGAGGAAACAGAGGATGCAGAGAAGACAGAAACAACGGATTCGAAGGAGACCGAGGATTCGAAAGAATCAACGGAATGATGGAGGATCTGTATTTTGCATTTTGTCAAGGGGATATATTGCTCACCAGCGAGGGATGTATCCCCGAAGGTGAGCCTCCCGTGGATTTTCAGCCATGGGAGAATGTGACAACAATTCATAATACACAATACCATTGTCATGTTTATCGTCTCGACCGGCCTGTTATTGGACGTGCGGACTTGCAGATGATGGGCCTCAGGAAGACTTTCGACGTGCTGTCGCCTGAGATGTATCAGTTGGCGGGTAAGTGTGCAGAACTGGTTTATTGGGACCAGAATTCGAAGTACTGTGGGTGCTGCGGTGCGCCTATGAAATGGCACACTGAGATATCAAAACATTGCACGGAATGTGGCAAGGAACTGTGGCCACAACTGCAAACGGCAATCATCGTCAGGGTGACAAGAAACGGTGGAGATGAGGTTCTTCTTGTTCATGCCCATAACTTCAGGGGACATTTCTACGGCCTGGTGGCAGGTTTCGTGGAGACGGGCGAGACGTTGGAAGAGTGTGTGAAGCGTGAAGTATGGGAAGAGACACATCTACACATTAAGAACATTCGCTACTTTGCCTCACAACCTTGGCCTTATCCGGCCGGGCTGATGGTGGGTTTCACAGCCGAATATGAGAGCGGAGAACTGAGACTGCAGCGCGAAGAACTGGGCGGTGGCGGATGGTTCGCCCGCGACAAACTGCCCGAGATTCCCAACCGTTCATCGCTGGCCCGCTGGCTGATTGACGATTGGATAAAGACAAATAAGTATTAAAGATCAAAGAATTAAGAATGAAGCGTACTCTTATTGTGGCAATGACATTCATCTCATCCTTTTTAACTCTGTCTGCAAGACAAACGAAAGAAGTGCATCTGAAGTGGATTCACACCAGCGATGTGCATGGGTCGTTGTTCCAGTACGATTACCTGCGCAAACGTCCTGTCGAGGGTGGACTGTCGGTGATTTATGGGTACGTCGGGGAACAGCGGAAGGAACTGGGCGAACGGCTCATCCTGACCGATGGAGGTGACTGCCTGCAGGGGCAGCCTACAGCCTATTATTACAACTTCATCGACACCGAAAGCCCGCACCTCGTGGCGGAGGCCATGAACATGATGGACTATGATTGTGCGGCTATGGGTAACCACGACATAGAAACCGGACATGATGTCTATGACCGCTGGGTGCGCGACTGCAAGTTCCCTGTCCTCGGGGCAAATGTCATAGATGAGAAAACGGGTGAGAATTACCTGAAGCCTTACCTTATTATTCGTCGTGCGGGTGTGAAGATTGCCATCCTGGGTTTGATTACACCAGGCATCCCCAATTGGTTGCCTGAGAAGTTATGGACGGGACTGCGTTTCGAGGAAATGGTGAGCTCGGCACGAAAGTGGGTGAAGGTGATACAGGAAACGGAACATCCCGATCTGCTCGTGGGACTCTTCCACAGTGGGTTCGACGGTGGTATCGTGACACCCGAATATAGCGAGAATGCAACCCGTGAGGTGGCGGAAAAGGTGGCAGGCTTTGATCTCATCTGCTATGGTCACGACCATCAGCCACGTGTGGATTACGTGAAGAATCCCCTTGGACAGACCGTTGTGGTCATGGGACCCACCAGCCAAGGTAAGCGTATAGCCGAGGCGGATATCGCCCTGACGATGGACAGGAAAGGGAGGATACAGAAAAAGAGTATCACGGCAAGAACACCATTGGTGACCGAACTGCCAGCATCGCCCACTTTGACAAAGAAGATGGAAGGGGCTTTCGACCAGCAGCGCCTGACCATAAAGGAATGGGTGGACCAACCCATTGGCACGCTGACCCGTTCGCTGTGGGAGCGTGATGCGTTCTTCGGCCCGAGCGAATTCATAGACCTCATACACCAGATGCAATTTGACCTGACGGGCGCTGACATCTCATTTGCAGCACCGCTTTCGTTCGACTCTCGTCTGTTGAAGGGGACCATCCACGTCAGCGATATGTTCGCCCTCTACAAATACGAGAACTTCCTCTACACCATGCGTCTGACAGGACGTGAAATCAAGGGCTATCTGGAGATGTCCTATGGTTTGTGGACCAACCAAATGACGGGACCGGACGACCATGTCATGCTCCTCGATGCAAACTTGGACAATGGTCGCCGTCAGGGATTGAAAAATCTTTCTTATAACATGGATTCGGCGGCTGGCATCTTGTATGTGGTGGATGTGTCGAAGCCAGAGGGACAGCGAGTGCAGATTCAGTCGATGGCAGACGGCACTCCCTTCGAACTCGATCGTGAATATCGTGTGGCAGTCAACAGCTATCGTGGCAACGGTGGTGGAGAACTGCTGACCCGCGGTGCCGGTATTGCACATGATGAGCTGAAAAACCGCATCCTCTCCAGTACTGACAAAGACCTGCGTTATTACCTGATGCAACGCATCATCGAACAGAAAGTGGTCACCCCACAGCGGCTGAACCAATGGCGCTTCGTGCCCGATGAGTGGGTGAAGCCCGCTATCGAACGCGATCGTCGTCTGCTCTTCCCGAAGGATTACAACTAAGAAATCACGTTCTCTTCGTCCTTGTCGCGTTGGATTTGTGCTACGACCTTGCGGTAGCTGAACTTGTGCATGCGGATGCAGAAGTAGATGAGCACCAGGAAGGCTATGCCGCCAATGTAGGGATTTGCCTGTCCGCTCATGGCCAGTGCGTCGTAGATGCCGTGAGCCAGTACGGGCGCAATCAGGATGAGGGCAGCCGTGCGGTCTGAATGACTGACGAAGTGGTGGAGCGAATAGTAATAGCCCATGAGTATGGCAAAGGCGTAGTGTCCTGGAACTGCCAGCAGTGAGCGGGCAACGGCCACGCTCAGCCAGTCCTCCTGACTCAGGACGTACAGCACGTTTTCTACGGCAGCAAAGCCCAGTCCCACGCATACGGCATAGACGATGCCGTCGAAATGTTCGTCGAAGTACGGATTCTTCCGCAGAATGAGCCATAGTGCCAGCAATTTGAAGGTCTCCTCGGGTATGGCGGCCACAAGAAATGCCTGCGCCGTAGTGCCCACAACCGTAGCACTGGTTAGTCCTATGTTGGCGAGTGCAGCCTCGAAGACAGCTTCCACCAGTACGATGGGTACGCTGACGAGCATGCCGTAGAGCACGGCCTTGAACAGTTGCGAAACAGGTTCCGGACGAGGGTCTTTCAGGCAGATATAGAGCCAGAGCAGGAAGGGGGGCAGCAGGGCTGCAATCAGTGGTATAATCATTGTATTATATGTTTTTGTGGTTCAAAGATACTTGTTTGGATATTCTTGCAATTTATCTGGAACATTATGTCAGACTGAAAAGGAACTGCTGACCGCTGTGTTCCCATTTCACATTGCCGAAATGAATAAGACGGGCCAGAAGGGTGATGACCTTCGGACGAGGGAGACGCGAGGAACGGACTATCTGATTCAGGGTCAGCGGCCTCTGCATGACGGCCAGCAGGCGGCTTATGTCGTCGTTGTAGGCTATCACAGCACCCTGAGGCTTCTGTGACTCACGCCAAAGAGCGAGGTGGACAGGTGAGGCTACGATATTCTCATCGTTGATGCGGATGTAGGCCCGCATCCGACCTTCTTCGTCCTGTGCACAGACGGGACGTTTGACGGAAGGTGGGACTGTGGCAATGACAATGGTGCGCCCATCGGCGTGACAGGTGTCGAAGGTGATGCTGGGCTCCGGGTTACAATATTTGTAAGCGGCCTGATGCATCATGAAAATCTCTTCCTCAGACCGTACGCCCGAGAGGTGACCGTCGTCGCGAACGCCAATGAGCAGACGCCCACCATCGGTATTGGCAAATGCCGAAACCGAACGGGCCAGCTTGCAGGCATCGGAGACTCTGTATTTGAAGTCCTGTTGCTGGTGCTCGCCCTCGCGGATGAGGCTGAGAAGATACCGTTTGTCGTCCATACAAGTCACAAAGATAGTGCAAAGCGAGTGAAAAGCCAAATTTATTTACGTTTTTACTCGTTTTTTCGTAACTTTGGCTTAAATGCCGAACTTACTTGGCACTCGGCATAAAAAAGAAATGGATTTCTTTTGTTCTGCGCTCGTTTTTTCGTAACTTTGCCCTCAATTTGCATATTGACAAGACAATGAACGTAAAAAGACTGTTTTTGATAGGCCTGATGGCTGCAACATCCTGTGCTATATGGGCCCAGGAGGAAGTATTGGTAAAGTACGGCGATTTTGAGTCGTGGGTGACACGAACCATCACCGAGAGTAAGATTATCGGTGGCAAAACAAAGACGCTGGTAGAGGTGGGACCTACGATGAAGTATGGAGAGAAGGTTTACAAGAACCAAGGTGGCTCTCCGTGGGGCTCGAGTAACATCTATGCCCATGTCAGCGGCATCTCGAAGACGAACACCAGTGTGTACAAAGATAAACACCACAATGGAACGTGTGTCAAACTGCGTACGCATGTCGAAGGTGTAAAGGTGCTGGGTGTGGTGAACATCCATGTGATAGCAGCCGGAAGCATATTCCTGGGAGAGATGATAGAACCCATCACGGGCAGTTCGAACCCCTTCCGCTACCTGAATCTGGGCATTCCCTTCACCCGTAAGCCTAAGGCTGTGAAGTTCGACTACAAGGTGCATCTCTCAGACTCAGTATGTACTCGCATGACGGGCTTCAGTCGCAAAAAGGAGATGTCCTACAAGGACTATCCCGATATCCAGTGCGTGTTGCAGAAACGTTGGGAAGACGAGGAAGGCAACATCCATGCCCTGCGCGTGGGCACACTCATCCGTCGCTTCACTTCCACCACTAAGACTTGGCAGGAGGGCAAATCGTTTGATATTCACTATGGTGACATCACCGGTGAGAGCTTCTACCGTAACTACATGGGCCTCATTACGGGTGAATCCACTATGTACGCTACGAACAGCAAGGGCAAGCAGGTGAAGATTATTGAAGAGGGATGGGCCGCTGCCGACGAGACGCCGACACACCTTATCCTGAAATTCAACTCGAGCTGCTGCGGAGCATATATTGGTAGTCCAGGAAATACATTGTGGCTGGATAATGTGAAATTGGTGTACTGATTTAGTTAAGAATAAAATGGGAGAGCATACTCCATATTATCTGTTAGAGGAAAGATTGCTTCGCCGCAATCTTTCTTTGATAAAACATGTGGCAGACGAAAGTGGGGCAGAGGTGATATTGGCCTTCAAGGCGTTTGCCCTGTGGCGGACATTCCCCATTTTCCGCGAATATATCAGTCACACAACGGCCAGCAGTCCCTACGAGGCCCGTTTGGCGATGGAGGAGTTCGGCAGTCCGGCCCACACCTATTCGCCATCCTATACCGAGCAGGATTTCCCCACGATATTGGCATGCAGCGGACACGTTACATTCAATAGTTTCAGTCAGATGCAACGATTCTTGCCGATGGTGGAAGAGTATAATCGACTGCATCCCGAAAAGCGTGTCTCGTGTGGCCTACGCGTAAATCCCGAATATAGCGAAATAGAGACAGAACTCTATAATCCTTGTGCCCCAGGCTCGCGTTTTGGTGTCCTTGCGGAAGACATAGCCAACAGTCAATCGTCAATCGTCAATAAGATTGAGGGCTTCCATTGCCACAACCATTGTGAGAGTTCAGCAGAGGCTTTGCAGGAGAGCATGCGCCATTTGGAAGCTAAATTCGGAAGGTGGCTCCCCGAGCTGAAGTGGCTGAATTTGGGCGGCGGGCACCTGATGACGCGGAAGGACTACAACGTAGACCTACTTATACAGATAATTAAGGATACGCGTGCGCGATATCCAAACCTTAGAATCATATTGGAACCTGGTTCTGCTTTTGCTTGGCAGACGGGTCCGCTGGTGGCTTCGGTGGTCGACATCGTGGAGAATCATGGCATACGTACGGCCATACTGGATGTGTCCTTCACCTGCCACATGCCCGACTGCTTGGAAATGCCGTACTGGCCGGAGGTGCGTGGGGCAAAAACAGTGAAGGGTGAGGAGTTAAGGATGAAGGATAATTCCCCCTTCATTTACAGATTGGGCGGCAACAGTTGTCTAAGTGGCGATTACATGGGTTGGTGGCAGTTCGACCACGAACTGCAGATAGGGGAGGAAGTAGTCTTCGAGGATATGATACACTATACGACTGTGAAGACGACGATGTTCAATGGCATTCATCATCCAAGCATCGTGTTGGAACATTTGGATGGTTCGCGTGAGATGTTGCGCCAGTTCTGCTACGAGGACTATCGCGATAGAATGTGCTGATACGAATGTTTTGATTATTTTTTTTGAAAAATATCTGTAATATTATTTGGTCAATTCGCAGATTTGTTGTACCTTTGCACTCGCAATTCGGAGGAAATGCCTACGGAAGTTGAAATAATGCGGCAATAGCTCAGTTGGTAGAGCACGACCTTGCCAAGGTCGGGGTCGCGAGTTCGAGTCTCGTTTGCCGCTCAATGTGAAACGCAGAGCAAAAACGTGCTCAAGGTTTTAAAACGTTGAGTATCGTTTGCCGCTCTTTCAGTTCTTTGAAATAAATGTGTTGCCCAGGTGGCGGAATGGTAGACGCGCTCGTTTCAGGTGCGAGTGTTGAGAGACGTGCAGGTTCGAGTCCTGTTCTGGGCACATACCTATGGAGAGGTGGCGGAATTGGTAGACGCGCTACTTTGAGGTGGTAGTGCCGCGAGGCGTGGGAGTTCGAGTCTCCTCCTCTTCACTTTTTAGATAGTTCTGTTATAGTTTATGATATGTTCATCCCCGAAAGGGGATTTTTTTTCTCCATTCTTCACTTCTCACTTCTTCGTTCTTCGCTTTTATACAGTTGATAGCTGTTCCATAGGTTGTGCCAGATGCTGTAGAACCCGCCAGCGATGCTGGTGACGGGTGTCAGGAACGTGTAACCCATCCAGATGGCGAGTACCGTATTCTTTTGCCCGCATGCCTGAGCGGCACTGATGGGATCATGGTGTTTCAATCCCATCTTTCGGCCAAAGGCAAACTGGATGATGCAGGCGAGTAGGGAAATGGCTGCAATAGCAAATAAATAGCTCCATGGCGTGTGGCTGTGAACAATAGTTTTGGTGGAGACAGCAATGGCCAGCGATAAACTGACGGCCCACAGATAGAAGGGGAGATCGCGTACTTTTGTCAGCCAATCGGTGAAGCGGGGCGATAGCCAGCGCAAGAGTATGGACAGAAAGAACGGCCCAAGCAACAGTGGGAACACCTTGGATATGATAATTAGGAAGGCATGGATGAATGTGAGGCCAGGCTGAGGGTGGATGATGGGTACCGTGAGGGGAACGATGATGGCTACCGCCAGATTGATGATGATGGTGTAAGCCGTCAGTGTACCTATATTCCCTCCCAGTTTGCGTGTGACGACAGCGGCGGCTGTGGCTGTGGGACAAATTATGCAGAGCATGCCTCCCTCAATGACGACTGTCCAATGAGAATCAGGCATCCGATAGATGAGCAAAACCCCCAGCAGGTAAATCGATGTTTGAAACAATAGCAGCCACCTCTGCCACGGGGCAAGACGCAGGTCGCTGGGACGTACCTTGCAGAATGTGAGCAGGAGCATGATGAACAGCAGCAGCGGTTGCACAATGGCAATCACCTGATTGGCCAATTGGTGTGTGCTGTCGAGGGCGGGAATGCTGATATAAGCGAAATAACCCAGCGCGCCTGCCAACATGGCCAGAGGAAGTGTCCAGTTTTTGATAAAAGCCAACATATTCAGTACAAAGATGCGAATAAACGAGTAAAATGCCAAATTTATCGGGCATTTTCGACTGCAAGTGTCTAAAACCAAGGTTAAAGGTAATATTTTTATTTGTTAATTTTTAATTTTTAATTAATTATTGTATCTTTGTGTGCGAATTTAATCAAAGATACATTTTTTATGAATTTATACCTCCGTTTTTTCAATGATGAGGTGCTGGTCGAGAATGTAGACCAGGCGATAGACTTCCTTTCACATCTTTCAGACGTAAAGCTCGACGAAGCTTTGTGTCAGGACTTGATTCGTTATGCCGAGAGTAGCAATCCTTATCCGAAGCGATTCAAGATAAGTTCCAAAGTTTATTTCATAGTCATAAAGACGACTGCCAAGACGATGGAAGAGTTCAAGGCATACCAGCCGGAAGCGGCTGCGGCTGAGGCTCCTGCCGAGTCTGAGAAGGAAATTCAGGCGCAGGCTCAGGCTGCCGAACGGCCGGGATGGTACAAGATATACATTAAGTTTAAGCGTGTGCTGCCCGTAGCCGGTACGACAAAGTTTCAATATGAGGATACGGAATTTGAGGTGAAACTGAAGGCTCACAGTGTATTGGATAGTTACAATCGTGTTGTCGATCATCTGCGCACCCGCTCTGATGTTGACGTACGCAGCCAGTTCCCCTCAATAAGGGGCCGAAACTTCAAGTCAGAATATCTGGGGATGGATTAGGCTTAGGCTTACTATGGCATCCTGGGTTTTCCTATTAATCCCTTGGGGGCCGGCCTATTATTTCTTAATCATAATGTCGCGTATGCCATAGCTGTCCATAAAGCAGCTTTGGTCTACGGCTCCGTTGATGCCCTTTACACGACCGCTGGCACTAAACTGCCAAAGGACGAACTTCGGATTGCCGTTCAGTTCGGGGATGCCTTCGCTGTATTTGGCAATCATAAACATATAGTCGTCGAAGTGGCCGCTGAGATATTTGTTGTAGAAGTTCTGCCCGGTATATATGAGTGGCTTCACACCGTAATAGTCTTCTACACCCTTCAGAAATTGTTTCAGCCGGCGACGCAGGTCCTCGGGTGTGGTCTTTTTGCCTTTCACCTCTACGTCAATCATGGGAATGAGGTCGTGTTGTTTCAGGTGGGGTACGGCAGCGGTCAGGTTCTTCAATTGTGCCATAGGCGATGCCGTAGGGCTAAAGAAATGGTAGCATCCCACGGGAATGCCTACTCGACGTGCTTCGCGCAGATTGGTCTGAAACATTTTGTCCACGAGACCAGCGTTCTCCGTAACCTTGATGTAGACGTAATTCACGTCTTTGTCCTCAGCTACGGCATCCCAGTTGATGCGGTTCTGATAGTGTGATACATCGATGCCTCGTTTGCCAAAACTATGGCGGCGACGGTGGACGACAATATCCTGCGGATGATTGAGGGCGTTCTCGGACAGGAGTGGGCGTGGCAGAATGTCTGGTTCGAAATACGTCTGTTGGGGAGTCGTGGAAATCGGCTTCCTGCGGTTGGCTTGTCCTGAGGAGGCAAGCAGTGTGAGCATGAGCAACAAGACGTATATCCGATTCATTCTTTTGTTTGTTTTAAATAGCCTCCCCGTTCCACTTTCGGAGCGGGGAGGCTTTTTTGTACACTTTACTTCATCTCGATTTCCTCTTTCATGTCAATCTCGTTCCCCTTCTTGTCATAGAATTCGTATTGCAGGAAGGCCAGTTTCTGGCTGGGGATGATTCGTACGCCCAATCCGTATTTCATCTGCCACTGTCGGCGGATGCTCCATAGTCCCTGTGTGATGTAGGCCATTACATAGGGGTGTACGTGGAGGGTGAATGAACGGATGTTCAGTTTGTTCACCAGCATATCGATTTTCGATTCCAGTACATCGGTGAACATGAAACTGCTCTTGATGGTGCCCTTTCCGTGACAGGTGGGGCACGTTTCGTCGATGTTTACCTCTGTGGCGGGTCGTACGCGTTGACGTGTTATCTGCATCAATCCGAATTTACTCAGTGGCAGAATGTTGTGGCGTGCGCGGTCTTGTTTCATGTTCTCGCACATGCGCTCGTAGAGTTTCTGTCTGTCTTCAGCCAGATGCATGTCTATGAAATCGACGACAATGATGCCTCCCATGTCGCGAAGACGCAGCTGGCGTGCCAGTTCGTCGGCAGCGCCCAGGTTCACGTCCAGTGCGTTGGCTTCTTGTCCGTCGCTGTTTCGGTTGCGGCTTCCGCTGTTCACGTCGACGACGTGCAGTGCTTCGGTGTTCTCAATGATGAGGTATGCACCGCGTTTGAAGGAAACCACCTTGCCGAAGGATGACTTGATTTGGCGTGTAATGTCGAAGTTGTCGAAAATGGGTAGGTTGCCCTTGTACTGCTTCACAATGTTAGCTCGTTCTGGGGCAATAAGGGTGACATAGTCTTTTACCTCTTGGAATACCTGCTCATTGTCGACATAGATGTTTTCATAAGAAGGATTGAACAGATCGCGCAGCATTCCTACGGCGCGGCTGGTCTCTTCATAGACCATGACGGGTAGTTCTTTGGCTGCCGAAACACGACTGATGGCTTCCTCCCATCGGCCTACGAGCACTTTCATTTCCGTATCCAGTTCGGCCACCCGCTTGCCTTCGGCCACCGTGCGTACGATGACGCCGAAGTTCTTGGGCTTGATGCTCTGTATCACCTGTTTCAGACGGGCTCGTTCGGCTCCAGACTTTATTTTCGATGATACGGATACCTTGTCCTGGAAAGGAATCAGCACCAGATATCGGCCCGGAAACGAAATTTCGCACGTCATGCGTGGGCCTTTGGTTGAGATGGGTTCTTTTACGACCTGAACCAGCATCTCTTGCCCTTGTTGCAGCAGGTCCTGTATGCTGCCTTCCTTTCCGAGTTCCGGCTCGATGTGTGCTTTGGCGATAGGGAGGATTTCTTTTTTGTTACTTCGTACCTGTTTCAGATACTTGGCGAGAGAGAGAAATTGGGTACCGAGATCAAGATAGTGAAGGAACGAGTCGCGCTCGTGACCTGCGCTGACGAAACACGCGTTCAGGCCCGGCATCAGTTTGCGCACCTTTGCCAGGTAGATGTTGCCTACGCTGTACGATGCGCCTGGTCCAACCCCTGTGGTTTCTCCCTCTGACGGCTGTACTTGAGTTGCCTCTTGGAACTCCATCAGACGTTTGTCTTCGGTCAGGGCGATGGAAATCTTCTTGGGGTTGGCGCTGATAAATAGTTCGCTTGTCATTTCACTTCAGTCTCTAAATACACTTTTTCGTGTGGGTTCGTTACTTAAACAAAGAACAAACTCTCGCTAAGTATTGTGCTTTCGCGGTGAGTTTGTTCTTTATTTAGCTCACAAGCAGAATGTGAGACTTATTTGCTCTTGTGTCTGTTCTTACGCAGTCTCTTCTTACGCTTGTGAGTCGACATCTTGTGTCTTTTCTTCTTTTTTCCGCTTGGCATAGCTTTAATTTTTTACTTAGTTAATAATCATATTTACACTTTTCGGCTGCAAAGATACAAAAATAAATTAGAAATGAAAAATTAAAGATTAAAAAATTGTTGTTTGGCCGACAGAAAGGTGCGATATAGGTGTCTTTGATATGTAAAATCGGCTTATGGATGCGAAAATAAGCAAAAAAAGCGTATCTTTGTGGCATGAATGCGAGTAATTTCTCACTGCGGTTGTTGGAATGGTATGCCAGGTACGGACGCGAGCTGCCTTGGCGCGGAACTCGGGACCCATACAGAATCTGGGTGTCGGAGATTATCCTGCAACAGACTCGGGTGGCGCAGGGCTACGACTATTTCCTGCGATTCATGGGACGTTTTCCCGATGTGGAGACGCTGGCGGCGGCTACGGAGGACGAGGTGATGCACGAGTGGCAGGGGCTGGGTTATTATAGCCGTGCCCGAAATCTGCATACGGCAGCTCGCCAGATTGTGGAGATGGGTGGTTTCCCCACGGATTACGAAGGCATACGCTCGTTGAAGGGCGTGGGCGACTACACTGCTGCGGCCATAGCATCGCTGGCCTTCGACTTGCCACGGGCTGTGGTGGACGGCAATGTCTATCGAGTCCTTTCGCGCTATCTGGGTATAAGCACCCCGATTGACAGTACGGAGGGCAAGAAACTCTTTGCTGCACTGGCGCAGGAGATGATGGTGCCAAAGAGAGCTGCCGACTACAATCAGGCCATCATGGACTTCGGAGCCTTGCAGTGTGTGCCAAAGTCACCCGATTGCCTTTCTTGCCCTTTGGCAGACAGTTGCCAGGCCCTGGCCGAGGGATGTGTGGACACACTGCCGGTGAAGCAGCACACCACACGTGTCCGCGACCGATACTTTACCTATATATATATTAGGTGCGCACGAGAGACGCTGTTGCAGCGTCGCGGTGCAGGCGACATTTGGCAAGGTCTGTACCAGGTGCCTATGCGCGAAACGGAGCGTCCCATGACTGCGGCTGAGGTTGAAGACTGGGTTGGGGAGTACGGCAGATGGACCCAGTTGTGTACAGACCATCGCCACCAACTCACACACCAGCGACTGCATGCTGATTTCTATTTGTTGGAGGCTGAACGCCGTCCGCCGATAGAGGGGACATGGGTCATGGAGACCGACGTGCAACATTACGCCGTACCTCGTCTGGTGGAGGATCTGATAGCACTTGTAGGAGGGGGGTGTGCAGCCCCTGATTGAATCGACACGTCGATTGAGCTCCAACGACACGTCGATTGAGTCCCAACGACACGTCGATTAAGCTCCAACGACACGTCGTTGGAACCTCGTCCACAAGGAGCCTCTTTTCTCCCCTCGTTTTAGTGAAGCTTTTCTTTCAGGAATCTGCCCGTGTAGCTCTCCTTGCACTGGGCCACCTGCTCGGGTGTTCCGCATGCCACGAGGTTGCCGCCGCGGTCGCCACCCTCGGGACCGAGGTCTATGACGTGGTCGGCCATTTTGATGACGTCCATGTTGTGCTCGATGATGACGATGGTGTGGCCGTGACTGATGAGACCATCGAAGGCCGTGAGCAGCTTGCGTATGTCGTGGAAGTGAAGACCCGTCGTGGGTTCGTCGAAGATGAACAGGGTGGGGTCGTGCTTCTCCTGTCCCAGATAATAGGCCAGCTTGACGCGTTGGTTCTCACCGCCTGAAAGGGTGGAGGAGGACTGTCCCAGTTTGATGTAGCCCAGCCCGACGTCCTGCAGGGGCTTCAATCGGTTGACGATACGCTTTTGCTGGTGTTCGCTGAAGAACTCTATGGCTTGGTTCACAGTCATGTCCAGCACGTCGCACACATCGCGGTCGTGAAACTTCACCTCCAGGATGTCGTTTTTGAAGCGACGTCCGTGACACGACTCACATTCCAGCACCAGGTCGGCCATAAACTGCATCTCCACTGTCACCGTACCCTCGCCCTTGCATTCCTCGCAGCGTCCGCCCTCGGTGTTGAAACTGAAGTGTCCTGCCGTGTAGCCCATTTGTTTGGACAGGGGTTGTTCGGCAAAGACTTTTCGAATCTCGTCCCATGCCTTGACGTAGGTTACAGGGTTCGAGCGGGTGGATTTGCCGATGGGGTTCTGGTCGATGAACTCGATGTGCCGCAACTGCTTCATGTCGCCCTCCAGCGATAGGTGCTCGCCGGGCCGGTCGGCAGGTTCGTCGAAGTATCTTTTCATCGCCAGGTACAGGATTTCCCTGACCAGTGTCGATTTTCCGCTACCGCTGACACCCGTCACGCAGGTCATCACGTTCAGGGGGAAGCGCACGTCGATGCCTTTCAGGTTGTTGGCACGTGCACCTTTCACCTCTATGTAGTTGTTCCATGGTCTGCGGCTTTTGGGCACGGGCAAAGTATCTTCGCCTAAAAGGAAGCGGAGTGTGTGGCTATCATTCTTAATTCTTAAATCTTCTTTTTTAATTTCTGTCAAGGCCGGACCTTGGTAAACCACCTTTCCGCCCAGTCGCCCTGCGTCGGGACCGATGTCGATAATCCAGTCGGCTGCACGCATGATTTCCTCGTCGTGCTCCACCACCACCACCGTATTGCCCAGGTCGCGCAACTGCTTCAGTACACCGATGAGCTGCTGCGTGTCGCGGCTGTGCAGGCCGATGCTCGGTTCGTCCAGGATGTACAGACTTCCCACCAGACTGCTGCCCAGCGATGTGGCCAGGTTGATGCGCTGGCTCTCGCCGCCCGATAACGAATTGCTGGGGCGGTTCAGCGTCAGGTAGCCCAGTCCCACGTCGAGCAGGAACTGCAGCCGGTTGCTTATTTCTGTGAGTAAGCGTGCTGCTATCTGCTGTTCGTGTTCCGTGAGCGTGAGCGACTGGAACCATCGCTGGAGCTCGGTGATGGGCAGATCCACAAGGTCGATGATGCTACGTCCGTTAATCTTCACATAATTAGCCTCGGGCCTGAGACGTGTACCGTGACACTTGGGACAGATGGTCTTGCCACGATAGCGGGCCAGCATCACGCGGTTCTGGATCTTGTACTGTCCATCGCGCAGATACTGGAAGAAGGCATCGATGGACATCAGGCCCCATTCCTTCTCTTCAGGCCGGAGGCGCCGTTGTTCATCGGTGAGCCAGTTCGGGAAGGTTCCGTGCCAGAGCCAGTCCTTCTCCTCGCGACTGAGTTGGAAATATGGTTTGTGAACGGGAAAGCCACGTTCGGCATTAAGGCGGATGAACCAGTCTTTCCACTCGCTCATCTTCTCGCCGCGCCAGCACATCACAGCTCCTTCGTAAACCGACAGGGCCGAGTTGGGAATGACCAGTTGTTCGTCGATGCCCACGATGCGTCCAAATCCCTCGCATTCAGGGCAGGCGCCGGCTGGGGAATTAAAGGCGAATAGCTTGTCGGAAGGCTCCTCGAAGGTGATGCCGTCGGCCTCGAAGCGCATGCTGAACGGGTGCAGGATGCCGGCAGGGTAGAAACGTAGCATCATCTCGCCTCCGCCCTCGTAGAATGCCGTCTCGGCAGAGTCCACCAGACGGGCAATGACGTCCTTCTCGTCGCTCACCGACATGCGGTCGATGACCAGGTTCAATTCACAACTATTCAATTCACAATTGAGCACGTCCTCTATCCTCAGAATCTCGCTATCCACTTCCACACGGACGAAGCCAGCCTTCAGTTCCATCTCCAGCTGTTCGCGCAGGGTGCGGTCTTCTGGCACACGCAGGGGACAGAGTACGGCAAACTTGGTGCCTTTGCTATATGAGAGCATCGTCTTAATGACGTCCTCCGTCGTGTGTTTCCTCACCTCCTTGCCGCTGATGGGCGAATAGGTGTGTCCCACACGGGCAAAGAGCAGTCGCATGTAGTCGTAAATCTCCGTCGAGGTACCCACGGTGGAACGCGGGTTGCGGCTCGACACCTTCTGTTCGATGGCAATTGAGGGCGGAATGCCCTTGATGTAGTCACACTCGGGTTTCTGCATACGGCCCAGAAACTGGCGGGCGTATGCCGACAGGCTTTCTACGTATCGTCGCTGTCCCTCGGCATACAGTGTGTCGAAGGCCAGGCTCGACTTACCGCTGCCACTAACACCCGTAATGACGATGAACTTGTTGCGTGGAATTTCCAGGTCCACGTTCTTCAGGTTGTTCACCCGTGCTCCTTTTATCTTAATGCTTTCTTCCATGCTTCTCGCTTTTGAAATGCAAATATACGAATATTTTTTGTGTGTTTATGGATTTTTTTGTACTTTTGTCTTCGTTAAGCATAAATAATAAAGAAAGAGCACGCATGATTATGAAACGAATTGCATCACTGCTTCTCATTTTCTCGTTTTCTCATTTCCTCAATTTCTCCTATGCTCAGCTCCAACCCAAGCGTGAGTTCCGGGGAGCGTGGATTCAGTGTGTCAACAATCAGTGGAACGGCATCGGTCGCGACCGTATGCAGATGACGCTCATCAACCAGCTTGACGAGCTGAAGCGTACGGGCATCAATGCCATCCTCTTCCAGGTGCGTGCCGAGGGCGATGCGCTGTATCAGAGTTACATGGAACCCTGGAGCCGCTTTCTGACGGGTGTGCAGGGTAAGGTGCCCGAACCCTATTGGGATCCTCTGGCCTGGATGGTGGAACAGTGCCACCAGCGTGGCATGGAACTGCACGCCTGGATCAATCCATTCCGTGCCAAGACCAAGGGTACACCATCGCTCACAAGTGCATACTTCCTGCAACATCCCGACCGCTTCTTCGAGTACGATGGCCTGTGGCTCTTCGACCCAGGAGTGCCCGAGAACCGTCAGTATATTTGTCAGGTGGTGGAAGACATCGTTCGGCGCTACGATGTCGATGGCATCCACATCGACGACTACTTCTACCCCTATCCCGTTCAGGGACTGGCCATTCCCGATGGAAACACCTTTGCCAAGTATGGTCAGGGAATGAGCATCGGAGACTGGCGTCGCCAGAACGTCAACCTCTTCATCCGCGACATGTTCCAGACCATCCGTAGCGTGAAGCCTTGGGTGAAGTTCGGCGTTTCTCCCTTTGGCATCTATCGCAACCTGAGTAGCGACCCCATGGGCAGTGCCACCAATGGACTGCAGAACTACGACGACCTCTATGCCGACGTCCTCGAATGGATACGTCAGGGATGGGTGGACTATAACCTGCCTCAACTCTACTGGGAGGTTGGCAACAAGGCTGCCGACTATGCCACCCTCCTGCGCTGGTGGGATGCCAATGCCGGACAGCGTCCGCTCTTCATCGGTCAGGACGTGGAACGCACTGTAAAGTTTGCCGACACCACGAACCCCAACTCGCATCAGGTGTTCCAGAAGTACAACATGCAGCGCGCCTGTCCCAGTGTCCTGGGCAGCTGCCAGTGGTATGCCAAGGCCGTATGCGACAATCCAGCCAACTATACAACCGTGCTGAAGCAGGCCTACCATCAGTATCCGGCCTTGCAGCCCGAGATGCCCTGGATTGACGGTAAGGCCCCCAAGAGGGTGAAGAAGCTCACTCCCGTTTGGACGCGTGACGGATATATCCTCTTCTGGACAGCCCCCACGGCCCGCAAGGAGATGGACCGTGCCACGCAGTATGTCATCTATCGCTTCCAGAAGGCTGAGTCCGTGGACATCGGCGATCCCAGCCGCATCATTGCCATTACGTCGAACACATACCTGCCCCTGCCGTATCTGAACGGACAGACCGAGTATGTCTATGTCGTAACTGCTCTCGACCGCCTGCAGAACGAGTCACGTCCTGTGAAGAAGACCGTTAAACTCTGAACATCTACCATTTACCATCTACCATTTACCATCTACCATTTACCATTTACCATTTACCATTTTAACCTTCATTCATGCTCATCAAGCGTTGGTTGTATAATGCACGGTCTTTTGCTGCACCTCAGAATATCATGCCCAGCGTGCTGGCTGTAGTGCTGGCCGTAGGAGTTCCCGGATTCAATATTTGGTTGGGGCTGTTGGCCGTAATTGGAGTATGCATGGTACACTTGGGTGGCAATCTGCTCGACGACTATTTCGACTGGCAGGACGAACTGCTCGACTATCGTGAGGAACTGCGCAAGGAGGGCGAACAAGCCTTCACGGACAAATATCCCTATCTGCGCGACGGTTCCACCACCGTCCCCCAGTTGCGCCTCGCCATTGCCGTTTTCATGGGCATTGCCCTGCTTTGCGGTGCCATCATTTGGTGGCAACGCGATTTCGACAAGTGGATTCTTGGCATCGCCCTGCTCAGTGCCCTGCTCTGCTATTTCTATTCCGCACCTCCCCTGAAACTCGGGTTCCACGGACTGGGCGAATTGGTCATCGGCATCTGCTTCGGTCCCTGTCTCGTCTGTGGTGTCTATCAGTCGGCCTGCGGGGCTCTCTACAGTGCTGAGAGTGGTTTCGCCTGGCATATCTTGGCCTTGGGCTGCGCCATCGGAATGTTCGTTACCAACATCCTCTATACCCACTCCTTCGTGGAGCGCCACGTCGATGCTGTTTCGCATAAAAAAACCTTGGCCGTCGTCTTGCGCACTAATTTCGCAGGACTTGTGGCCTACGCCATCTTCCTGTTTGTGCCCTTCCTGCTGGTATTGCTGTGTGTATTCACGGGCTATATCCATTGGTCCTACGCTTTGGTGTGCCTGATGTTGCCCCAGAGTCTGTGGCTCATGTGGGCAATGGTGAAGTTTGCCCGAGGCGAGGAGGTGGCCACCGACCATCCTCATGCCTGGCTGGGCCCGATGGACAACTGGGCACAGGTGGAGGAGGGCAACCGCTACTATCTGCTGCGCTGGTACACGATGCGCAACATCAACACGGGCTTCTGCTTCATCCTTGCCGTGGTCAAACTTTCCCTCTATTTCCTTTCGTGATGCTCCGTCGTCTTCGCCAATTCTCCTATCTGGCTTGGTGGCAACTGCGTGCCTTCATGGGACGTCGTGCCCCTTTGCAGTCCGTCAACTTCATCCTCGACCGCTGCAACCTGCGCTGTCGTCACTGTTCGGTCTATGCCATCGCTACGCCGCGCATCAAGACCTTTGTCAAAATTCGCGAGGAACTGGAATACTGCTATCGTCTGGGTTCGCGATTCATCGACTTCGAGGGCGGCGAACTCTACCTGTGGAAGGACGAGACCGAGGAGGGCCGCACCCTGCGCATCAACGATGTCATCGATTTGGCCCATGAGATAGGATTCTGGAGCGTCACCATCACCACCAATGCCCAACTGCCTTTTGAAGGGACGCATGCCGACCAGGTGTGGGTGTCGATGGATGGAGTGGGAGAGTGGCACGATAGCATACGCGGACAGGGCACCTTCGAGCGCCTCGACCAGAACATCCGCCGCTATGGCGAGTGGCGACAGTCACAGGGAGGGCATGCGGCTCCCGTCTGTGTCAACATGGTGCTGAACAACGAGAACTATCCCTGTCTGGAACAGGCACTGGAATATGTGCGACAGAATCCTTGCATCGACCAGATTTCCGTGAACTTCCACACCCCCTTCAGCGAGACGGAGGGCCTCTTCCTCGCTCCCGACATCCGCAACCAGATTATCGACCGCCTCATCGACTACAAGCGCCGCGGCTATCCCATCATGAACAGCCGTTCGGGCCTGCAAGCCATGAAGATGCACGAGGGACGCACTCTTTGCACCGACCGCTATTGCTGGGTCACCAACTTCATCTTCTCCGACGGCAGCCGTTCGCCTAAGTGCATGGGCTACGTACACGGTGTCTGTGACCGCTGCGGCTTCTCGATGGGCGGCGAGATGTACGCCATGCAGCACTTCCGCCCCGACACCCTCCTCAGCGGCCTCAGACTTCGTACATGACTTCTTTCCCCTCGCGTTACTGCTGATCTAAAAAAGTTCTATTTAAGAAGTTCGTCAAGTTTTGCTGCGGTAGGTGGTACATTCTTCTCCACAATATTACCGTTTCTGTCAATAAGGAGTGTGAAAGGGATGGCATTGAACTGGAACTTGTTGGTGAGGAGATTCCATTCGTCGGAGGAGAGAAATATATGTTCGCCTTGGATGTGATTGTCGGATAGGAATTTCTCGCTTGGTTCTCGCGGCGAATCCTTTTCGTTGCAGATGTAGAGGAAACGGACAGGTGCGTCTTTGTATTTCTCGACGAGTGCGCGCTGTTCGAGCATTCCCATGCGGCAAGGTCCACACCCGATGCCCCAGAAGTCCATGTATATGACGTTGCCGGCATATCTTTCTTTTAGGGATTGAAAGAGGGAGTCGCCTGGTGTGGACGCTGACGCCTCTATGCGAGCATTTCCTTCGCGTTGGATGACAAAGCGGCGGTAGATGTCCACGGCATGGTGGCAGATGGACGGGGCGGTAAACTGCGGAATGGCTGCGGCCAGTTCTTCAGCC
>CACZRZ010000021.1 GCA_902783655.1 uncultured Bacteroidales bacterium | reverse complement strand
GTGAATGGCCTGCCGAGAAGACATGCATCACGATAGAGGGCAATGCTGAATTTACCCTGAAACTGCGTGTGCCCTACTGGGCCACCGGCGGTTTCGAGGTGCGTCTCAATGGCAAGCGCCTCCGTCTCGCATCCGTTGTCGCCCGTCCTTCTTCCTATATCTCTATTCCCAATCGTCGTTGGCAGTCGGGCGATGTCGTAGAGGTGGTGATGCCCTTCACGAAGCACATCTGCTATGGTCCCGACAAAATGGACCTCGCCACTACTGCACAGGGACAAACCCATTTTGCCCCCCAATGGATGGGCGCGCTGATGTTGGGCCCGCTGGTGATGGCTACGCCCGATGTGAAGACATGGGAAGAAGCAGACTTGCGCCTCTCTGCCGACCTTCGTGAAATTGAGCGAATACCGTCAAAAGACAATGGCGCTGCCGACAACCTTCAATCTTCAATCTTTAATCTTCGGTTGGAGAATCTAACTTTCCAGCCAGACTATTGGCAGACCGGACATGCAACCCACTATCTCCGTTTGAATCAGGGTGAGGTGAAGCAAAAGTCGAAGACTGGTCAGGGAGAGTGGAACAGTCTCCTGCAGCAGGCCCGTGAGCGCGAAGCCGACCCGCAGGCATGGGCACCACATGGGTACAAGCGCATGCTGAAGGCTATGCAGGACAAGGACGCTGCTGCCCTGAAGACGGCGCTGACCACCATGCGCCCCAGCAACCTGGCCGAGCCCGAGGACCTGAACGAACTGCTAACCCTGCTGACCCAGGCCAAGAACGTGCGCGACAAATCAACCGCCCTGCGTGAGGCCATCGAGTATGCCGACATGGTGGTGCAGTACGTCAACGACGGTTCCGGCACCCACGACTTGATACAGAAGGCTACGCAGCAGTTGCGCAGCGCCTTCCCGCATCCTTAAAAGCTTTCGTATTTATTTGTTGCTGAATCGTTCGCCCACAAAGCCTTTCCCAACCTCGCCACTCATTAGGTCGAAGTGTAGGAACAGGGGCGGGGTGGGCGAGAGGTCGTAATAGTCCATTTCGGCTATGGGCAGGCAGAAGTACACCATCTTGTCATAACTCGTGTACAGGCGAGACAGGACAGGGTTGTTGTTGTATATCCATCGCTTCACCTCGTCCTCAACATTAAAATTCACCATACCACTGCAGCGCACGGATACATTGTCGGCATAGGCCAGAATCTCGACATTCGGATTCTGTCTCAGTTCTTTGTAAACTGCTTTTTGGGCCGACGTAGCGAAATAGAGGTTTTGCTCGTCCTGTCGCATTATCTGAAATGTCCGGATTTTAGGGAGATTGCCTTCGCATGTGGCTAAGGCAACCTCCTTATGTTCGCGCAGAAAATCAAGTACTCTTTGCATCTTGCCAATTTTTTGTCAGGACCTAACGGCCTGTTACCACTTCAGTTCGTCTGGCAGAATGGTACCATCGGTCATGGGGCTATCAGCCTCGGTGAAGGCATTGGCCTTATATTGTACACACAGCATGGTCAGGTTCTCCTTGCCCGTATTCTTCAGTGCACGTTTGCCATTCGGAGAAACGCGGATGATGCAGCCCTCGCTGACGGGGAAGATTTCGCCGTCCACCTGATAATGGCCCTCGCCCTTCAGGATGAAGTACAGTTCCTCATGCGTCTTGTGTGTATGCAGGAATCCGCTATCCTGACCCGGTACTAACGTCTGGAATGAGAGCTCGCTGCCCGTGGCACCCAAGGCTTGACCAGCGAACACTTTACCCTGAATTGTCACATCGGGGCCCATGGGAAGTACGTGCTCGATGATTTCATTCATTTTACCAACACTCACGGCGGTGTAGTTCTTGCCGCTCTTAATCATTTCAATCTGTTTCATAATCTTGTTGTTTATAATTGTTATTTCGAATGACGCTGCAAAGGTACGGCAAGTTTTCCGTCCCTGCAAGAGGGCACCGTTTGGTGTCATAGTTACCAAATGGTAGGAATTGCGTATGTTTGGGCATTGGATATTTTTAGCTTTAACATACATTAACACTCACAGCCTTTGCCTGTGTGGTATCTTTTAGTTACCTTTGCCGTAAAATAAGATTTCGAGGCATATAAATATACACGTCTATGGCAGAAATTCATCTGGAATACTTGGCTTGTCCCATTCGTCAGGTCATCAGTCGTTTCGGCGACAAGTGGTCGATGCTCGTGCTCTATTCGTTGTACACGAGCGAAACAGGTATCTTGCGCTTCAACGAACTTCGTCGCTTCATGACGGACTGTTCGCAGAAAATGCTTTCAGCTACGCTTAAAAACCTGGAAAAGAGTCATCTCGTTCATCGCGAGGTTTATGCTGAGGTGCCTCCACGTGTCGAATATTCCCTTACCGAAACAGGTCGTTCCCTCATGCCCGCCATCAATGCCTTGATAGAATGGGCACATGAACACTTCGATGAGGTAGCACCCAGCTGATATGAAACGGATTCTGATTGTCTGTTGTGTAAGGATGATTAGTCGCAGGGCTATATCTCCCTCATATATTTTACATCAGCATAACTATTTGAGACGACAGATGAAAAGAATTTGCTTTTTATTTCGTACCTTTGCACCAAACATATAACACAACGCTATGAAGAAGACAATGTTTGTGGCCCTCGTGCTGGGCCTTGCGCTCACCGTGAAAGGACAAAGTGAGCTGTATCCCGAACACTTCAACCTCAGCCAGGTAACCCTGACGGACGGTCCCATGAAGACAGCGATGGACCTGAACCTCAGCCATCTGATGCAGTATGATGTGGACCGCCTGCTGACACCCTTCGTCCGTCAGTCGGGACTGGGGGCAACCACTGATACCAAGAGCCCCTACTACAAGTGGGAAACAAAGCACCCCAACTTCAAGAACTGGGGCGGCGATGCCGGTTTCGACCTCAGTGGTCATGTGGGCGGTCACTATCTGTCGGCCTTGGCCCTGGGCTATGCTGCCTGTCACGATGCTGACATGCAGGCGAAGCTGAAAAGCCGGCTCGACTACATGCTCGGTGTAATGTGGGACTGCCAGTCGAACTACGACAAGGATACCGATGGCCTGTACGGCTTCATCGGCGGACAGCCCATCAACGACTCTTGGCGCGCCCTCTATCGCGGCGACTTGTCGAAGATTCAGTCGAACTGGGGCTGGGTTCCCTTCTATTGCCAACACAAGATACTGGCCGGACTGCGCGATGCCTACCTCTACGGAGGCAGCGAACGGGCACGCGAGATGTTCCGCAAGTTGGCCGACTGGAGCGTGAACCTTGTAGCCAAGGTGTCGGATAATGATTTCGAGGGATTCCTGAACTGTGAGCACGGCGGCATGAACGAGAGCATGCTGGATGCCTATCAGCTGTTTGGTGACCAAAAATACCTGAAGGCTGCCAAGAAATATACCCACAAGTCCATGCTGAATGGTATGCAGACGTTGTCGAAGACTTTCCTCGACGGCAAACATGCCAACACACAGGTGCCAAAGTTCATCGGTATGGAACGTATCTTCGAACAGGATGCCGCGTCTGTTTCGTATCGCAAGGCTGCTGAGAACTTCTGGCAGGATGTGGCCACGAACCGCACGGTGTGCATCGGTGGTAACTCCGTGGGCGAGCACTTCCTGGCTGCTGCCAATGCCAACCGCTACATCGACCATCTGGATGGCCCCGAATCGTGCAACACGAACAATATGCTGAAGTTCTCCGAGATGTTGTTCGACCGCACCCACAATGCCCGCTATGCCGACTTCTACGAGAATGCGATGTGGAACCATATCCTCTCGACGCAAGATCCTACGACGGGCGGCTATGTCTATTTCACCACGCTGCGCCCCCAGGGCTACCGCATCTATTCGCAACCCAACATGGGTATGTGGTGCTGTGTGGGCACGGGCATGGAGAACCATTCGAAATACGGTCATTTCATCTATACCCATCAGGGCAAGGAGACACTCTACGTCAACCTGTTCACCGCTTCGCGTCTGGAGAGTGATGACTTTGTCGTCACTCAGGAAACGAACTTCCCCAACACTGGCACCACCGAACTCACCATTGGCAAGGCTGGTCACTACACCATTGCCATTCGTCATCCAGAATGGGCTGGCAAGAACTTCGACTGGTCGGTAAACGAAGAGAAGGTGAGTCACGAAGTGGAATACGGAAAGGCCTATTATATAAAGGAAACACGCGACTGGAAGGTGGGCGACAAGATTGTCGTCAGCCTCGACATGCAACTGCGCTACGAGGCATGTCCCAACTACACGGACTACATCGCCTTCAAGTATGGCCCCATTCTGCTGGGTGCTGCCACTACGGCTGCCAGCGAGAAGGAAGCCGAATCCACGGGTCTGGCCTACGAAAAACTGCAGAACGAGTATGCCAAAGACGGACGTATGGACCACGCACCCGGTTCGATGGCCACGATGAAGAACCTGCTGTCGGCTCCGTTGCTCATCGGCGACCGTGCCGATGTGCTGAAGCGCATCGAACGTCTGCGCAGTGCCGACCTCAGCTTCACTATCGATGCCTCGCGTCCGGGTGTGGAGACCTATAAGTGGACTTCGCTGAAGCTGATTCCCTTCTACCAGATTCATCACCAGCGCTACATGTGTTACTGGTATCAGCAGACGCCCGAGGCCTTTGCCCAAAGCGATATGGCCAAGAAGGAGGCCGAAAACGAAGCCTTGCAGGGACGCACGCTGGACTTTGTCGTACCAGGCGAACAGCAGAGCGAGGCCGGACATGAATACAACTACTCCAGCAACTCCAGCAAGGGTAACTATAACGGGGAAAGCTATCGCGACGCTCAGTCGGGCGGATATGTGCAATATGCTTTGTACAATAAGGAAGGCGTGACCGAAGGATTGGCCATTATGTGCCGTTTCACCACGGCCGACAAGGGACGTAAGGCAACACTGACGGTGGACGGCAAGGCCATCGCCACCATCACCATCCCCTCCAGCGTGAAGGGCTCGGAGAACGGGTTCTATAACATAGAGTACCCCATTCCCGCCTCTTTGGCTAAGAAGTCTAATGGCAAGGCCAAGGACAAGTTCGTGGTGCGCCTGTCGGCTACTGGCGGAACGCCGAATCCCGGTCTCTACGGTCTGCGCCTGATGAAGGAATACAGTGCTGAGGACCACGCCTACAGGTTCCGTGCCACCGACTGGATTACGGGTGATGCCAACCGCATTCCAGCCAGTGCCATCACCTACGACACGGAGCGCAATGTGATTAAGGCCAAAAGTCGGGGCAACAACAATATCGCCCTGATGATGAAGTACGAGAACATGGACTACGACATCGACCCATCACAAATCTATTTGGTAGTGCGTGGCAAGGGATTAAGCCTGAGCGACACCCATTCCTACCTGTGGTGGTTGAACGGGTCGAACCATGGAACACAGGTAAAACCCACTAAGAGTAAAAATATTACGATTAACGACGAATCCCAGGCCATGATTGCCTGGGATTTGACAAAGAGTGGGCTGTATGAAAATTTCTCCGGCGACCGTCCCAGCGTCTGCATGGGACAGACCATTTTCGGTCTGACGGCATCTGCCAGCGACGGTTCGTGTGAAATCTACGATATCAACTACGTGGCCGACCTGACGGAGTACGAGAATGTGGCTACCAGCGTCGCCCGCATCGGCGGCGACAACCCCTCGGGCAATTCCTCGGAATACTATACACTGAGGGGCACCCGGGGCAAGACGCCTGGCCGGCGAGTCTATATCCACCGTGGCCGCAAGATCGTACGTTGAGGGGAGGAGAATTATGCGCTCGGCATCCCGCAGGTTGACGCTTGCGTAATAACATGGAGCAAAAACTACAAATTTTGAATTGAGGATTATGAAAAAGAAACTGTCAGGAAAATCTTGGTTGTTCGCCATGTCAATGATGGTGCTGCTGTCGGCATGGCCCAACGGAGGCTTGGCAGGTGTGTTATCTCTCGTTTAATCGTATCTTTGCACTCAAAACGATAAGACTATGAAAAAGACAAATTGGATGTTGCTCTCTTTAGCAGCAATGTGTGGAATCTTCAGCTCTTGTCGGCAGGACAATACACTGACAAAGAATGAGGCCGACAACGGATGGGAACTGCTGTTCAACGGTCGTGACCTTTCCGAGTGGTGTAATTACAACGACACCGTTCTGACCAACGGATGGAAGGTGGTGGATGGCTGCATCCAGGCCAGTGGCGAGGGTGCCGATGACTCTGGCTACATCGTTACAAAACGAAAGTTTTCCGACTTCGAACTCACTTGGGACTGGAAACTCACACATGGTGGCAACAGTGGTATGATTTACCATGTGGTGGAGCATCCAGTCTTTGCAGTACCTTATGTAACGGGTCCTGAGTATCAACTCATAGACAACAAGGGCTGGGAGGAAGTGAATGCGCCTGAGAAGCTCGAGGAATGGCAGAAACTGGGTGTGGACTATGCCATGCACCTGCCGGACTACTCCAAAATGCACGTCAATCCTGTGGGTAAGTGGAACACTTCGAAGATTGTCTTCGACAATGGCCATGTGGAGCACTGGTTGAATGGTGAGAAGATTCTCGAGTTTGAGGCTTGGACTGACGACTGGTTCCAGAGGAAGAATAGTGGGAAATGGGCTCATGCCCCCGAGTACGGACTGGCCGGTGAGGGTGTCATCTGCCTCCAGGATCACGGCGATCCCGCATCTTTCAAGAATATCAAGATTCGTCCGCTACCTCATAAAGGCGGTCAGACCGAAAGCCTCTTCAATGGAAAGGACCTCACAGGCTGGGAGCCCTTCGGCGACGGCAAGTGGAGTGTTGACGAGGACGGAAACCTGGTGACGGAGAATGGCGATAACAAGCAGTATGGCTATCTGTGCACACGCAAGTATTATAAGGATTTCGATCTTACCCTTGAGTTCAAACAGGAGAGTAATGGCAACAGCGGCCTCTTCTTCCACTCCTTCATCGAAGGTTTCAACACCGTTCACGGATGGCAGTGCGAAGTGGCTCCTAAGGGCAGTGACACAGGTGGCATCTATGAGTCATACGGCCGTGGCTGGCTCCAGCAGATTCCCGACGAGAAGGAGAGTGTTCTGAAGGAAGGCGAATGGAATACGTTGCGTCTACGCGTAGAGGGCAATCACATCCAGACCTGGCTCAACGGTGTTACCATGTCTGACCTGGAAGATGAGCTCATTGGGAACAGCTCTGGACGCCTGATGCTGCAAATCCACGATGGGAATGACATCAAGGTCCTGTGGCGTAACTTCCAACTGACCCAACTTCCCAGCAACTAATCGTTACCCTCATTGTCACACCCCCGATAATCCCAAATCGATGTCCTGATGACCGGTTTGGGATTAATCAATGGTATGGTAATCTTCGCTGCGGGTAACCACCTGTGTATTATTAGGGTTGCTGTCTGCCTCGCGGAACCAGTCGCTGTACTCGATGTAGTGGCGGGCATAGGTTTTGTTCATGGCTTGCGCTTGTTCAGGATCAACCTTCTTGATGAACTTGGCGGGAACGCCTCCCCACAACTCACCGTCGCCAATCTGCGTGTTCGAGAGAACCAAAGCACCGGCTGCCACAATAGCTCCCTTGCCTACGACAGCATGGTCCAGCACAGTGGCTCCCATGCCGATGAGTGCACCGTCCCTGACCTCACAGCCGTGCAGCGTTACAGAGTGTCCGATGGTGACATCGTCGCCCAAAACGCAGGGTGCCTTCCCGTTGAGTGTATGGATGCACGAGTTGTCTTGGATGTTTGTGCGATTACCTATTTTAATATAATGTACATCGCCGCGTACAACTGCATTGAACCAGACGGTGCAGTCGTCGCCCATCTCCACATCGCCTACGATTACCGCTCCCTCGCTGAAATAGCAATGCCGGCCGAAACGGGGACCAGGCATGCCGTTGAGTTTCTTTATGATTGCCATGTTGTTAATTTGCTATTTGACGGTTTACACTTTAATTTCTCACGATTCATTTCCAATGGGGCGCGTAGCCTCGCGTAACCACTCCCTGTCCTCGTCGTCGAGCAAGGGAGATAGTTCGTCATAGACGTGTCGGTGGTATTGGTTGAGCCATTCTATTTCATCCGCAGCCATCATTTCGATTCGGATGGGAGCGGTATCGATGGGGCACAGGGTCAGGGGCTCGAACTGTAGGAACTCGCCGAACTCACCGTCACAGTAGTGGGTGATGAGTTGGGTGTTCTCCGTTCGGCAACCATGTTTGCCTGTCTTGTAAATTCCAGGTTCGTTGGTGACGGTCATCCCAGCCACCAGTGGGGCAGGCATGTAGTTCATGCGTATCTGGTGAGGCCCTTCGTGAACGTTGAGATACGACCCCACACCGTGTCCCGTGCCGTGCAGGAAGTTCAGCCCGTGCTGCCACATGGCATAACGGGCCAGCGCATCGAGTTGTGTGCCACTGGCCCCACTGGGGAACTTGGCCATAGCCAGACGGATGTGTCCTTTCAGCACCAGTGTGTAGTCGGTCATTTCTTCCTCAGTCAAGGGGCCGAGGGCAATGGTGCGTGTGATGTCCGTTGTGCCGTCCTGGTACTGTGCACCGCTGTCGAGCAGGAGCAGCCCACGGGGCTCCAGCGGAATGTCGGTATCTGGTGTGGCTTCGTAGTGTACGATGGCACCGTGGGCCCCATATCCGGCAATGGTGTCGAAGGATATGTCGCGATAGAGCGGTTGTTCGGCACGCAGGGCGGTCAACTTCTGGTCGATGCTGATTTCCGTCTGTCCGCCTGCCTTTACGGCTGGCAGCAGCCATTTCAGGAACTTCACCAGTGCCACACCATCCTTGCGCATGGCATTGCGATAACCCGCAATCTCCGCCTCGTTTTTTATGGCCTTCATGGCAGGGATGGGGCTGGCATGTTCTAGAATCTTTGTGTCGTTGGGCACGCAGGAAGACAATTCCACAGTTGTGCAGGCCGGGTCGAGCAGGATGTCTTTGTAGAGATATCCGCTGAGGCCAGTGCTGGCGGAGAAATAGGATTTAAGGGCAATGCCCTGCTGCTTCAGATAAGCCTTGACTTCGTCGGACACCTTGTCGGGGTCGACATATAGCGTGGCCTCGTCGAGGGTGACAAGCATGTAGCTGACAAACAGGGGACAGCAATGTACGTCGGAGCCGCGCAGGTTGGTGAGCCAGGCGATGTCGTCGAGCTGGGTGATGAAGATTCCGCACGTGTATAGCTTCCGTAGCTCTTTCCTGACACGTTCAATCTTGTGTCTGGCCTCTTCTCCGGCATATTCAATGGGCTGAATCTCGATGGGGGTTGAGGGCAGGGCAGGGCGGTCTGTCCACAGTTCACTTGCAGGGTCGCCGTGCCACGCGAGCGCCAGCTGATGTTGCTGCAGTTCCTTCGTCAGTTGTCGCCACTGCTGCAGGGAGTTTACCTGTCCGTCTATGCCCACCTGACTGCCTTTGGGCAGCACTTGTGCCAGCCATTCGACAATGGAGGGCGTTTCGGGCAGTTTCTCCTTCATCAGGCGGAACTCGGAACCTTTCAGTTGTTCCTCAGCTGCCAGGAAGTAGCGGCTGTCTGTCCATAGGGCAGCACCATCGAGGGTGACCACGGCCGTTCCTGCCGAACCATTGAATCCGCTAATCCATTCGCGCGTTTTCCAATGGTCGGGTACGTATTCGCCATTATGCGGGTCGGTGCTGGGGAATATGAATGCGCTGAGCTGATGCCTTTTCAGCCATTGGCGCAGGGGGGAGAGGTCTGTCATAGTCTTTTTTCTTTTATTATCCTACAATCTATATCATGTAGATTATCTTGGCCTTTTGGTCATTCTAAGATTTTTACCATCTTTTCCAGCCATTCTTTGTCTGTCTCGTCGAATGTGGCAAGTTCTGCGCTGTCGATGTCGAGGACGGCGATGACGTGTCCTTGAGCATCATGTACGGGGACGACGATCTCGCTCCTGGACGCCGAAGAGCAGGCGATGTGGCCAGGGAACTTGTCCACGTCAGGAACAATCTGCGTCTCGTCCTTGTCCCATGCTGTTCCGCACACACCACGTCCCCGTCGGATGCGGGTGCAGGCCAACGGTCCCTGGAAGGGACCCAGTACCAGTTCGTCGCCAATGACGCGATAGAACCCCGTCCACCACCAGCGGAAGGTTTCGTGGAGCATGGCGGCCATGTTGGCCATACGGGCAATGGGGTCTGGTTCGTCCTCCAGTACGCTTTCGATTTGTGGTAGCAATGCAGCATAGCGTTCGGCCTTGCTGCCTTCAATAATTTCGAGGTGTTCTGCCATATTGGGTTGTCAAATTTCCACAAAGGTAGTAAATAATTGACAATTGACAATTGACAATTGATAATTATTTCGTGTTTCGTAATACGTATTTCATATTTATTTCGTATCTTTGTGCGTACATTACTTAAAAAACACATTAAACCATTAAATCATTAAATCATTCAATCATGAAATTTCTGACTGACGAAAAACTTGTGATTGTTGGTGCCGGCGGCATGATTGGCTCCAACATGGTACAGAGTGTGCTGATGCTGGGTCTGACTCCCAACATTTGCCTTTATGACATCTATGAACCCGGCGTTCATGGCGTTTACGACGAGATGTGCCATTGCGCCTTCCCCGGTGCAAACCTCTCTTATACGGTGGATGCCGCCGAGGCTTTCACGGGTGCCAAGTATATCATCTCCTCTGGTGGCGCTCCCCGTAAGGAGGGCATGACCCGCGAGGACCTGCTGAAGGGCAACTGCCAGATTGCAGCCGACTTCGGTGAGAATATCAAGAAGTATTGCCCCGATGTGAAGCATGTGGTGGTTATCTTCAACCCCGCCGACGTTACGGCACTGACCGCACTCATCCACTCTGGCCTGAAGCCCAACCAACTGACCTCGCTGGCAGCTCTCGACAGCACCCGCTTGCAGCAGCAGTTGGCCCAGGAGTTCGGTGTACAGCAGGACAAGGTGACCAAGGCTTACACCTACGGCGGTCACGGCGAACAGATGGCTGTCTTCGCCAGCAAGGCTCTCATCGACGGCAAACCCTTGTGCGAACTGCCCTTGTCGGCAGAGCGTTGGGCTGAGATTAAGCACATGACCACACAGGGTGGCAGCAACATCATTAAGCTGCGTGGCCGCTCTTCGTTCCAGAGCCCCGCTTATCAGGCTGTTAAGATGATTGAGGGCGCTATGGGTGGCGAACCCTTCACCTGGCCTGCCGGCTGCTATGTCAATGCTTTCGGCTTCAAGAACGTAATGATGGCTATGCCCAGCGTAATCGACAAAGACGGTGTTCACTTCACTGCTCCCGAGGGAACTGCTGAGGAGATGGCTGCCCTTCAGGCCAGCTACGAGCACCTGCAGAAGATGCGCGACGAAATCATCGGTCTGGGTATCATTCCTGCCGTTGAGGACTGGGGCAAGGACAATCCCAATTTGTAACCCCTTTACTAACTAAATCCAATGCTTGTAGAGCCGCAGTGGGGAATGCCTCGCTGCGGCTCTTTTTTTGTCCCTGTGTCGCCCCGTTTTCATCGACGTGTCGATTCAGCTCCAACGACACGTCGATTCGCCTCCAACGACGCGTCGATGAGGCTCAATCGACGCGTCGTTTAAACCTATACCTCCCGTGATTCAATTTTTTTCATTTCATACATTCATTCGAACCTTCTTTCGTAGCTTCTAAAAAGGACCGTTCCAAGTCGTGTAGAAGAATCTGTGGAATAATTGTAATTGCTGAAAGAAATTTAGTATCTTTGCATGCAAATAGGCAAATGCTGCGGAAATGTTATGGTGAGATGACGGAAGAACAGATTGCATCGAAGAAAGAGCATGCAGGGGAGAAGAAAGCCTCGATGAAACGTCGTGACGACCATCATGACTACACCGAGCGGCGCATGTATATGATTACGCTGGAGGTGGAAGGCCGGCGTCCGTTGTTTGGGCGGGTCGTAGGTGATGCTTTTGCACCGAAGGGAAGCAAGGACGAGCCTCACATGGAACTATCGGAGCTTGGCAAGGCCGTTGAGAGTGAATGGTTCGGCATACACGGCCATTACCCGCAGATAGAGGTGGTGGCTGTTCAGATGATGCCAGACCACATGCACGGTATACTCTTTGTTCGCGACCAGCTGCCCGTGCATCTTGGACAGGTGATTTCGGGCTTTAAGGCAGGATGCAGAAAGGCAGAGCGGGCTTTGAGGGCATCTGGGGTTGCGGCAAAACCGCAACCTACGGAGAACGGCAAACCGCAGACCATGGAGAAGGCACGATTGGAGCTTTCTCAGCAGGTGACGGCTCTGCCGTCACAAAAGCCCTATCACCCGCTTTTCGCACAAGGCTACAACGACCTGATTCTGCGCTCATTTGAAGAACTGCAAACCTGGCAGAATTACCTGCGTGACAACCCTCGGCGCCTGATGGTAAAGCGGGCGCGCCCTGAGTGGTTGCGGCCGTTCTTCAATCTTCGGGTAGGGCAACATAGCTATAGCGGCATAGGAAACAGGGGATTGCTGACGATGGCGAAACGTAAAGCCGTGCGAGTGTCCCGCCGACTGACCGAGGCTCAGATCGCCGCAGAGGTGAGGCAATGCCTTGAAGAGGCCCGACAAGGCTGTGTGCTCGTGTCGCCCGCCATATCACCTGGCGAGAAACGGGTGATGCGTGCGGCTTTCGACGCTGGTTTCCCCATCATTATAATCCTGGAGAACGGATTCACGCCTCTGTCGAAACCGCATGGAGAGCAGTTCTATGCCTGCGCCAAAGGACTGTTGCTGATGTTGTCTCCTTGGGAACATCATAACGACAAACGCAAGCTTACGGCGCATCAATGCTCCCAGATGAATTTGATGGCCTTAGAGATAAGCGGGTCAAACGGAACCTGAATATCGTTAAGGCCAGAATCTTGAGAACCTTCTTAATTTGCAAACGTATTATAAGAAAACTTGTTATGCGACAAAACGCCTTGCTCATTTCCATCTATGTCATTCTTGCTGTGCTGGAATTTCTGCCCATACCGTTTCCTGCCCGAATGATATTCCCCTTGCTCTGGCTCACGGTTTGCGCTATGTATCAAAGGCAGTGGGCGCTGACGGCTGCGCTTTTCTTCTCTTTCTTGGGAGATGTGATGGGCTGGAGAAATGAACTCATCCCTCAGGTTGGCTTTTTTGCCCTTGCACAAATCGTGTATATCGTCATTCTCTGCCTGCTGAGGCCCCCAAAGACGACTTGGCCCTTGTGGTTCAGGATAATCCTTCTGCTTCTGGTGGCATCGGTGTATGGAGTAGCGATGAATTGGATATTCCCACGAGTGGAGGACCGTTTCATCGCATGGGGGATAGCCGTCTATGCCGTGTTGCTGTTGGGAATGTGCTATTCAGCCCTGCGGCACAGGAATGCCTGTCTGATGATTGGTGCCACGCTCTTTGTCGTCTCCGACTTTATTCTGGGCATTCACCTGTTCGTACAGCAGGTTCCCCATTCCACCCTGTGCATCATGGTTCCCTATTATCTCGGTCAACTGTTGCTCTTTGTCGGTATGTCTCGTGCATGCGCACACACGCGATACCTATTTAATATGCCACGTGCATAAGAATCTTACGTATCTTAGGCACTTTCGCTATGAAAATTGCAAAAATATTTGCATATTCGCTCACTTATTCGTACCTTTGCAGCCGCTAATTGTGGACGCTAGTACAGAAACTGATTAAATAACAACTATAAAAACAAGAAAAAAGAAATGATTGTAGTACCTGTAAAAGAAGGCGAGAACATTGAACGCGCCCTGAAAAAGTTCAAGAGAAAGTTTGAGAAGACTGGTGTAATGAAGGAACTCCGTGCCCGTCAGCAGTTTGACAAGCCCTCTGTCCTGAAGCGCCTTGCCAAGGAACGTGCCATCTACGTTCAGCAACTCAACCGCGTAGAGGAGTAACCCACGTGTGGGTCGACAGTTTCCTTGCCTATCTGGAGAGCGAATGTAACCGCTCGAGGCTGACGGTGGGAACCTACCAGACGAGTCTGGAAGAGTTCTATCGCGACATGAAGGCACGGGACGAGTCGCTGGAATGGGGCGATGTTGACGCCGACCTGGTGCGCGACTGGATGGTGGAGCTGATGGAACGGGGCAATACCCCACGCACCGTCTGCAAGAAACTCAGTTCGCTGAAGACCTTCTTCCGCTATCTGTTACGAAGCCGGTTGATAGAAACGGACCCCGTACACGCCCTGCAAGGACCCAAGAAGGAAAAGACACTGCCACAGTTCGTTCGGGAGAAGGAGATGGACCAGTTGCTTGACGGGAATTATTTCCCTGATACGCTGGAAGGCACACGCGACAAACTGCTGCTTACCATCCTTTACGAGACGGGCGTCCGACGCTCCGAAGTCTGCGGACTCGACTGGACAGATGTTGATCTTGAGGGACAACAACTCCGGGTGACCGGTAAGCGAAACAAGCAGCGAGTGATACCTTTTGGACCTGAACTGCGAGATGCGCTGACAGACTATCGCCAACAACTGGTCCAGTTGCCAGAGGGGAAGGTTGGGACGCAGGCAGTGCTCGTGGAACTCCGGAAGGGGGGTCGAATGACTCCGGCGCAGGTGTACAATGTGGTTCATCGCTACTTGTCGCAAGTGACAACCCTGAAGCGACGTTCGCCACACGTACTCCGCCACTCGTTCGCC
>CACZRZ010000020.1 GCA_902783655.1 uncultured Bacteroidales bacterium | reverse complement strand
ATGTTTGACATATATCCTTTTCCCCAACCGCGAATCGTGCGAATCAGATTCGGGAACCTTCGGGCAACGGTTCGGGAACCTTCGGGCAATGGTTCGGGAACCTTCGGGCAACGGTTCGGGAACCTTCGGGCAACGGTTCGGGAGCCTTGGGCTTTTCCCACGCGTGGCACAACCTCCATCCATACTATCGTCGAGGCTCAGGCGACGTGTCGTTGGAGCTTAATCGACGTGTCGTTGGAGTTTAATCGACGTGTCGATGGAGATTAATCGGCATTTGGATTTCGCTTACAAATATACAACATTTTTAGGTAAAATGCAAGTGTATTACCCATTTTTTATCATGAATCAGCCGATTTTCAGCCGATTTTTCAGAAAATCGGCTGCATCATTATCACGTGACTATCAGATAAATACATTCATCAATCAGCCCATTCAGCCGATTTTATGAATTTTGAAAAATCAAATAACGCGCGCGTGCGCGAGAATCCATATATATTTCCTCCTACCCTTCGTGCTTCGCCTCGTTCCACAGGGCATCCATCTCGGCCAGGGTCATGTCCTTCAGGTTGCGGCCCTGTTCCTTGGCCTTGGCCTCGACGTAGTTGAAACGGCGGATGAACTTCTGGTTGGTATGTTCCAGGGCATTGTCGGGATTGATGTGGTAGAGGCGGGCCATGTTAATGAGGCTGAAGAGATAGTCGCCAAACTCCTCCTCGCTCTTCCGCCGGTCGCCCCGTTCTATTTCGGCACGCAGTTCGCCCAGTTCCTCCTGCACCTTGTCCCATACGTCCTCGCGCTGTTCCCAGTCGAATCCCACGTTCCGGGCTTTCTCCTGTATTCGTTCGGCCTTGATGAGCGAGGGCAAGGCTGTCGGCACGCCTGAGAGCACCGTCTTGTTGCCGCCCTTTTCCTGCTGTTTGATGAGTTCCCACGACTTCAGGACGTCGCCCGCCGTCTCCGCCACAGCATCGCCATAGACATGGGGGTGGCGGAAGATGAGTTTGTCGCACAGCTTGTGGCAGACGTCGGCTATGTCGAACTGTTCCTTCTCCTGCCCTATCTTGGCGTAGAAGACCACATGCAGGAGCACGTCGCCCAGTTCCTTGCAGATGTTCTGCACGTCGTCCTTGATGAGGGCGTCGCACAGTTCGTAGGTTTCCTCTATCGTGTTCTGCCTCAGGCTCTCGTTGGTCTGTTTCCTGTCCCACGGGCACTTTTCTCTCAATTCGTCCATCACATCGAGCACCCGCCCGAATGCGGCCATTTTTTCTTCTCTTGTATGCATCATGAGTGCAAAGATACAAAAAGATCAGGGAATAGAGATTATATATTGAGGATTTTTCAACCTGCAACTTTCAACTATCAACTTATTGTTGTATCTTTGTGCCGGAATTATATGCAATTATGTGGCTAAAAAACAAGAAAAGCAAGTTTGCCCGTCGCATGACCTGGCGCATCATCCTTATATTCACTATTTGTAATATAATGATTTTCGGACTGGTCCTGCTGATTGTCATCGCAGGAGAGAGGGTGCAGGCCGGGATGCATGCCATCGATATGATAAACAACATCAACAGGCAAATGGAGACTATGGTGACGACCGTTGAGGTGTCGGCACGCAACAATGTCAACGAGATAGAGGAAAACCTGAGCAGTCCGGACAGGGTGATTAAGACCCTGAAGAAAGAGTTAAGGCTGAATCCTCACTACTTGGGATGCTTCGTGGCATTTGAGGCGGACTACTATGCCAGCCAGGGGCGATGGTTCGAGCCCTATGTGTTCTATCGCGACAGCACCCATATCGAGTGTAAGCAAGTAGGGTCTGCAGCACACGACTACCTCAATCGTGAATGGTATGCCAAAGGACTCGAGAGCGAAAACGGCTACTGGTCGGAACCATACCAGGACGAAGATGTTTCAAACACCACACTGTGTTCATACGTACAGCCCATTCACGACCATAACGGACGGAAGATTGGCATTTTTGGTGTGGACATACCCATGGAATGGCTTTCGGACCTCATGCACGACCAGATGACGTCTCAAACCTTCTACAATAATTTCTATTCCATGAACGATTCGGTTGACGATCGCGTGTTGTATAGTTTCATTATTGGACGAAAGGGACAGTATATCGTGCATCCCGATAAGGAAAAGATTCTCAAGGACAGCTATGAGGAGACCATCCGGATGACAGCGGACACGCTGGACGATGTCGTGTATCGCAATATGCTGGCGGGCAAGAGTTCCACGCTCGACAAGATAAAGAAATCCGGCAGCACCTATTTCATCAGCTATGCCCCGATAAAGCAAACTGGCTGGACAATGGCTGTCATAGAGCATTGGACGGTTGTCTATGTCTGGGCCATTGCCATCAGCATCTTCATACTGCTTATCGTCATAATTGGCGGTCTCATTATTTTCTTCACCACGCAATTTACCATTTGGCATTCCACCAAACCACTGCGCTATCTCACCGAGTCAGTGAACGAGGTTGCTCAGGGAAACTTTGACACGCCATTGCCTGAAATCCGACACAACGACGAGATTCGCCAGCTACGCGACTCCTTCGAGACCATGCAACACTCACTGGCAAACTACATGGAGGAGCTGAAACAGACCACAGCCCAAAAGGCTTCTGTGGAAAACGAACTGAAGATTGCCCACGACATACAGATGGCCATGCTGCCCAAGACATTCCCCCCATTCCCTGAACGCTCAGACATTGAAATCTATGGCGAACTGACTCCTGCCAAAGCCGTCGGAGGCGACCTGTATGATTTCTATATTCGCGACGAGAAACTGTTCTTCTGCATCGGCGACGTATCGGGAAAGGGCATTCCGGCATCGTTGGTGATGGCAGTCACAAGGTCGCTGTTCCGTAACATTTCCACCCACGTCGCAGAGCCGGAAATCATTGTCTCCGCCCTGAACGATTCGTTGAACGAGAGCAACTCCACCAGCATTTTCGTCACTTTCTTCGTAGGTGTATTGGACTTGCCCACGGGATGCCTGCGCTATTGCAACGCCGGACACGATGCACCATACCTGATAAATCCAGATTCGGACGAACCGTTTACCAAGCTGCCCGTCAAGAGCCATCTCCCCATTGCCGCAATGCCCGAATGGAAATACAGTCGTCAGGAAACCATGCTGACCCCAGGCACCACCATATTCCTGTTTACCGACGGCGTGGTGGAAGCGGAAAACAGGGAACACCAACAATTCAAGATGGCACGTCTGCAACAGGTCTTTTCCGAAGCAGATGCCCATCCCGAGAGTTTGGTTAAAGCTGTTGAATGTGCTGTGCACCAATTCGTGGGCGATGCCGAACAGAGCGACGACCTGACGATGTTGGCCATCATGTACACCCGTAAGCAGATGGACGTCAAGCTGAAACGTCAGCTCACGCTATCAAACGACGTTCAGGAAACACCACTTCTGGGTGATTTTGTGACCGAGGTGTGCGAAAGTCTTGGCATCGATTCTTCCACTTCCAAGAAGATGAATCTTGCCATCGAAGAGGCAGTGGTCAACGTGATGAGCTATGCTTATCCCGACGGCACGCAAGGTGAAGTGCGCATAATGGCCGAAGCCGATGACTTGCGCCTGAAAATCGTCATTAGTGATGACGGACAACCTTTCGACCCCACGGCCTATAACAAGGTGGACATCTCCAAGAGCGCCGAAGACCGCGACATCGGCGGCCTGGGCATCCACCTGATGCGACGTATCATGGACAGCATTAACTACGAACGTGTGAATGGCCAGAACATCTTTACATTGTGCAAGAAACTTGGATGTAAACAATAATTTATCTTTGAGCAATAATATGTAACTCTTCAGCGAATATCTTTTGTTCTCGTCTTTGAGTGCCCTCGTCAGGGCAGAAATTGCACAAATCTTATCAGAATCCAACAAATAATGGCATAAATATTCTGTATGATTTATAAAGATTTGAAGAATTTCTCGCCAAAGGCGACTATTAACTACTTACGAAACTTCAATTACAATAATATGTTGTTAACGGAAATGTCTGCCTATGGGAGAACAGGCGCAAGCGGATGGACGTTCGCAGTGTACTCTCACTACAACAGGGGCCATTTCTACAATGACCGTCCGAAGGTATACGTGAACAAAAATTTAT
>CACZRZ010000019.1 GCA_902783655.1 uncultured Bacteroidales bacterium | reverse complement strand
GACTTCAACTGCGGACTGAAAGCCTATCGCCGCGATGTGGTGAAGAACATTGAGGTGTACGGCGAGATGCACCGCTACATCCCCTATCTGGCCAAGAATGCCGGTTTCAGCAAGATTGGCGAGAAGCGTGTCCACCATCAGGCCCGCAAGCATGGCAAGTCGAAGTTCATGGGCTGGAACCGCTTCGTGAACGGTTATCTCGATTTACTGAGCCTGTGGTTCCTCGACAGCTTCGGTCTGAAACCTATGCACGTCTTCGGCTTCATCGGCACACTGATGTTCATGCTGGGCTTCGTGGCAACGGTATGCGTCGGAGCCATGAAACTGTATTGCCTGGCCAAGGGCGTACCTGCCCGCCTCGTCACCGATTCGCCATACTTCTACATTGCACTCACCATGATGATTCTGGGCACACAACTCTTCGTGGCCGGTTTCCTGGGCGAACTCATCAGCCGCAACTCACCTGAGCGCAATAAGTATCAGATAGAGAAGACGATATAGATAAATAAAAAGTAAAAGATAAAAAGTAAGAGTTAAGAATGAGGAATGGAGGATGGAAGAAGAGAGTGAGGAATGTGCTGGGCATACTTGGCGCAGCATTCTTCTTTCTTCATTCTTCACTCTTCATTTTCACCGCTTGCGAGGGCATCGACTGCACATTGGACAATGTGGTGACGCTGAACATCGGGTTCTACAGTTCGGAAAGTGGAGCCCAAGTGAGTGTAACCGATACGCTCAACGTCACTGCCGAAGGCACCGATTCGGTGTTGCTGAATCGTGGCCGCAACATCCAGAAATTAACCCTGCCCATGAGCTATTGGCAAGAGGCAGACACACTACGCCTCAAGTTCCATGGCGGCGACGAGGACTACAGCTACGAGTACTATATTGTCCTGCGCATCACGAAGAGCAACCAGCCACACTTCGAATCGCCTGATTGCCCAACCACCATGTTCCACGAAATCACTGACCTCGACTACGACGACCCCTATCACCTGACCGACTCCATCATTGTGGAGAACACAGACGTAAACTATGCCGCACTGGAGAACATCAAGATATATTTCCGCGGTAGCACTGATTAGCCTGTTCTGCCTGACTGCCGCCGCCCGCGAGAAGAAGGAGCCCATCCCAAAGGCTCCCCTGTTCTGTGGTGCAGCAGTCTTTGCCGATCTCTCCGGCCCTGTGATGAAAGCCGTCGGTGCACGTTACGATCAGCTCGAAGTGGGTGCCCGTCTGAACTTCCGCGACCATTACTTCCCCATCTGCGAACTGGGCATAGGCGAAAGCAACCGTGAGGGACGCGAAAATAACAACAAGTTCCACACGCGCGCTCCTTATTATCGCGTGGGAATGGACTACAACCTCAACAAGAAGCACAACGGCAACCGCCTGATGGTGGGACTTCGCTATGGATTCAGCGGCTTCAAGTACGACTTCTCCGACCCCGACTTTTCCGATCCCGTATGGAAAGGAGGAGCAGAAAGCCTGAACATGAAGAACATGAAGGCCAAAACGGGATGGTTGGAAGCCTCCATCGGATGCGAGACCAAACTTTGGTCGTTCATCCGCCTGGGATGGAACATTCGATACAAGGTTCGTCTGCACCAGAGTGCAAATGCCTGCGGCGAACCCTACTACACCCCTGGCTTTGGAAAGAACGGCTCAAATACATTCGGAGGAACACTGAACCTTATCTTCGACGTTGGCAGAACGACAAAGAAGAATACCGCAGTTGAACAAATAAATGAAATCATAAATGATAAGCAATAAATACAAATGGCCACTGAAGGTGGTGTTCCTGATGCTGCTCATTGCAGGCACCACATGGGCCATCCGAAAGCATCAGCCCCACTCCGCCCCCTATCAGCAGAGCGAAGGTGCCATATTCGGCACAGTGTGGCATGCCACCTACCAAAGCGACTCGTCGCTCGAGGCCTCCATCATAGCCAAGTTGCAGGCCGTAGATGCCTCGCTGTCGATGTTCAATCCTAAGTCAACGCTGAGCCGTATCAACAGCGGTGAAAGCATGCTCACCGACTCACTTCTGCGCTTCGTCCTGACACAAGCCCAACAAATCAGCAAAGTCACAGACGGAGCTTTCGACGTCACCGTTGCACCTGTGGTCAACGCTTGGGGCTTCGGATTCAAGGACGGTACCCTACCCGACTCTGCCCAGGTCGATTCCCTGCGTCAGTTTGTCGGTTGGCAAGGCATTGAACTTCGTGGCGACAGCCTCCTGAAAGCCGACTCGCGCATGGTCATCGACCTTAGCGCCATTGCCAAAGGCTTTGGTGTGGACCAGGTAGCATCCCTGTTCCGCAGCAAAGGTATTAATAACTATATGATAGAAATCGGTGGCGAAATTGTAGTCAGTGGCCAGAATCCAAAGCACAAACCTTGGCACATCGGTGTGAACAAACCTGTAGAGGACAGCACCAGCACCAATCAGGAGATACAGACCATACTGGAACTCACCGACTGCGCCATGGCCACGAGCGGAAACTACCGCAACTTCTACATCGGTCCCAACGGACGCAAACTGGCCCACACCATCGATCCACATACGGGTTATCCCGTTCAGCACAGCATTCTGTCGAGCACAGTTGTGGCTCCCACTTGCGCCATGGCGGATGCTTTTGCCACATCATTCATGGTGATGGGCCTTGACAAAGCCAAACAAATCCTGGCAGGGCAGCCTCAACTGAAGGCCTACTTCATCTACAGCGACGAACAGGGCCAACTGAGCACCTGGCAAACCGAAGGATTAGAAGCCCAATAAGAACCTCTTTACCCTTTCAATTTTTCACCTATTCAATGGATAATCCCTTTCTAAATAAAACCTACGGCACTCTGTTCGACACGGTTCCCTTCGACCAGATACGCTTCGAGCACTACGAAGAAGCGATGATGGAGGGCATGAAGCGCGACATTGCCGACATAGAACGCATTACCAAGAACCCAGAGGCACCCACGTTCGAGAACACCATCATCCCCAAGGGCGACCGTACGCTGTCGAAGGTGACTACGACCTTCTTCAACCTCATCAGTGCCAACACCAACGACGAGATGGACCAGTTGGCACAGAAGATGACGCCCCTGCTGACAGAACACAGCAACCGCATGATGCTCGACCCCGACCTTTGGCTACGCGTAAAGGCCGTTTACGCTGAGCATCGTCCGCTCGACACAGAAGAAACCACACTTCTGGACAACATGTATCAGTCGTTTGTACGTCACGGAGCTCTGCTCAGCGACGAGGACAAGCAGCGCTTCACCCAGTTGCAGATGGAACTGAGCCAGGTGACCTTGCAATATCAGCAGAATATGCTGAAGGACACCAACGCATTCCAGTTGCACGTAACCGACGAAAAACGTCTCTCTGGCCTGCCCGAAAGTCAGCGCGAAGCCGCTGCCGAAGCCGCCAAGGAGGCTGGCAAGGAAGGTTGGTTGTTTACTCTGCACAGCCCCAGCTACAGCCCGTTCATGACCTATGCCGACGACCGTGAACTGCGCCGTCAGATGTATATGGCCCACATGACCCTGTGCACCCATGAGGGAGAAACCAACAATCTGCCTCTCATCCCACGCATCGTAAATCTGCGTCGTCAGTTGGCCAACATATTGGGATATAAGACCTTTGCCGACTTCATACTGGAACGTCGCATGGCTCAGGACACTCAACACGTCGAGAAACTGCTCCACGACCTGCTCGAAGCCTATTTGCCCACGGCCCGACGCGAATTGGAAGAAATCACGTCGCTGGCTCGCGAGACCGAAGGTCCTGACTACGAACTGCGCCCCTGGGACTTTGCCTACTACAGCCACAAGCTGAAGATGCAACGCTACAACATCGACAGCGAGATGCTGCGCCCCTACTTTGAACTGTCACGAGTGAAGGAGGGCGTCTTCGGACTGGCCACACGCCTCTATGGCATCACCTTCCACCTGCGCAAGGACATTGCCGTGTATCATCCCGATGTCGAAGCATGGGAAGTTCAGGACCAGGATGGTTCCATGCTGGGCGTACTATATACCGACTTCCACCCCCGCGCCTCAAAGCAGAGCGGGGCTTGGATGACAACCTTCAAGGAACAGTGGGTGGACGAGGACGACGGCAAGGACAGCCGTCCGCATGCCTCCATCACCATGAACCTGACCAAGCCCACGACTTCGAAGCCTGCCTTGCTCACCTTGGGCGAAGTAGAAACCTTCCTCCACGAGTTCGGCCATGCTTTGCACGCCCTGTTCTCGCGCGTCCGTTTCGAGAGTCTTTCGTGCACCAACGTCTATTGGGACTTTGTGGAACTGCCCAGCCAGTTCATGGAAAACTTCGCCATAGAGCCTGCCTTCCTCAACACCTTCGCACGGCACTACGAAACGGGCGAACCCATGCCAAAGGAACTCATCGAACGCATCATTCGAAGTAAGAACTACCTGGCTGGCTACGCCTGCGTTCGACAGGTCAGCCTGGGTCTGTTGGATATGGCTTATTACACGCTGACCGAAGACTTCAATGCCGATGTTTACGAATTTGAACGCGAAGCAATGGCCCCATGCCAACTGATGCTTCCCGTGCCCGAAGCACTGATGAGCAGCCAGTTCGGCCACATCATGAGCGGAGGCTATGCCGCAGGTTACTACAGCTACAAGTGGGCCGAGGTCCTGGATGCCGATGCATTCTCCGTGTTCCAGCAAAACGGAATCTTCGACCGTGCCACAGCCCAGCGCCTGCGCGACGAAGTTCTTTCCCGTGGAGCCACTGAGCCCCCCATGACACTCTATCGCCGTTTCCGTGGACAAGAGCCCACCATCGATGCTCTGCTCCGTCGAAACGGAATTAAGAATTAAAAGATTGAATGATAAAGGAATGACGGAAACTGACAAGAAACAGCGTGACCTCGACCTCCGCTATCTGCGTATGGCCGGCATCTGGGCAGAGAACAGCTACTGCCAACGCCGCCAGGTGGGTGCCCTGATAGTCAAGAACAAGATGATTATCAGCGATGGCTACAATGGCACTCCATCGGGCTTCGAGAATGTCTGTGAGGACGAAAACGGACTCACCAAACCCTATGTGCTGCATGCCGAGGCCAACGCCATCACCAAGATAGCGCGCTCTGGCAACAATTCCGACGGAGCCACACTCTACGTCACCGATTCCCCCTGCATCGAATGTGCCAAACTCATCATTCAGGCAGGCATTCGCCGTGTTGTCTTCGCCCG
>CACZRZ010000018.1 GCA_902783655.1 uncultured Bacteroidales bacterium | reverse complement strand
TCGGGCAGTAATGTGGTGGAGGAAGGCTTCTGCTACAGCACCCGTCCCAACCCGACACTTGAAAACAGCGACTACACCACCGACTGGATAGACTCCTACGGCAAGGTCTTTTGGATGCAGGACCTTACGCCAGGCACCATGTATTATGTCCGTGCCTACGCCATGACCAAGAACTATGCCGTGGGCTATGGCGATGTCATCAAGGTGCCTACCCTGCCTCAGGGGCAGATTCACTGGAGCTATGGTAATGAAGGGGACGGAGACACCAACACCCGCATTACCAATGCCGCGTCGTGGGCCTTCGACCATTTCTGGAGCAACCTCACACAGCTGACAACATTCTATCCCAGCCTGCATTATGCGTCGGGCACTCCGACTGCCGACTGCAGCTATGGCGGCTGGACGCGATTCGGTTCCAATACGAGTTATCAGCAGGCAGGTACGGTCATGCACGAGGCTCTGCATGGTGTGGGAGTGGGCACACATACGATGTGGACCAATGACAAAGGCGACTTCAATCGCAATCAATACCCCGTGTGGGATGTCCTCCGGTTCTGGAACAACGACGAGGCGGCAACGCTCAGCGGAGACAGCCAACACCTGTGGCCCTACGGTATCAATGGGGCACACGAGGATAAGGGTACCGACCAGTTATATATCGGTAATGCACTGATATGCGAAGCCTTAGGCGAAGGCGGTCTGCCCCTGACGGACGGTCAGTGGCTGCTGCCCTATTATGCCTATCCGCAGGATGACAACACGAAGTACTACTTCAAGTGTGAGGACAAGAACCGTGGTCTGCTGACTTCCTACCTGGTGGAGAACGCAAGTGGCAATCTGGAATGGAAGGAACTGACTGCCAGTCAGGCACAACAGGCAAGCAGTAATGCTGCGTGGTATATGACCTTTGATGCCTCCAAGCAGAAATACCATATTAAGAACGCCGCCACTGGCCACTATATCCGATACAACAGCAGCGACGCCGTCAACGGTTTCAAGACGGGCTCGACAGCCACCGACATCCAGATGAAGAAGTGCCGCGTGGATGTGAACGTGGGTTCGCGGACCTACCAGGGCTACTACCTGTTGGACTACAACAGTCGCCAGGCGCTGGAAGCCAAACGGAGTGAGACCGTTGGTTCGGTGGCCTTCAGAATCTGGGACGACGCCACCAGCCAGCGCTGGGTAATCATCCCCGAAGACGAGTTGGCAGCCTTTGAAAGCGAGGCGGCTAACATTGAACCAGAGGAATCCATAAAACCCGAACTTACAAACAACGGCTTTGCCCAGATTACGGCACTTCCCGCCGACTATAGCCCATACTTCTTCGTCCTCTACGACAGCGACCAGGACCTGGCCATGACAATAAAGGACGGCAAGCATCAGGGGTCTTTTAAGGCGATGTGGTATGATAAGGACATCAATCCCATGACCGACAAGAAAGCCCTCTGGACCATCGACAGCTACACACAGGACGGCACAGATTACCAGATTCTGGCCAATGCCACAAATCCGGACTTCATGTTCCAGACCGAATGGAATGCCTCGTGGTACTACCGTTGCAGCGACAATGGGGGAGACGGCAACCTCGGCTGGGGACGCACCTCGTTTGCCTATCTGCCCGATGGATATTGGACTATCCAGAACGGAGTCTATCCGCAAAATGGGTATCTTGGTCCGTGGGACTGTGTGTTTACCGACGATGCAGAAACCGCACTGAACAAGACGGATGCCAATGTCGGTTACTTCGATGTCTTCACCATCCTGCGCGGCGACTATGTGAAGCGCTTCGACACGGGTGTGCAGGATGCTACCTTCGATAACCCGCTTGATGTGACCTATGTGCTCGAAAATCCTGGAGGCGAACGGCGCAGCACAGTCGGCTGGAAGGTGGAAGGCGGGAAATGGCAGACGCAGAACTCGGATGCCTTGAGCGGAAAGGTAGGTGGATACTTCATGGAGCGATGGAATACCAGTGGGGTGGGCAACAGTGATATCTATCAGGAGATACAGGGCCTGCCCGATGGACGCTATCGGTTCTCGGCTGTGGCAAGGGTAAATGCTGAAGGACAAGCCTTTTACCTCTATGCCAACGACGAGAAGAAGACTGCGCCAAGCACAAACGAGGGCACACGCACCAGCGTCACCGCACAAGTCACTGACGGCAAGTTGCGTGTGGGAATGAGGGCCGAAGGTGTCACGTCCAGTTGGGTTACCTTCGACGATGCCAAACTGGAATACCTTGGAAACGTCATCGTGGGCGATGTCAACAACGACGGACAGGTGTCCGTGGCCGACGTGACAGCCCTCGTAAACATCATCCTCGGAAAGGACAATGTCCAGCCCTACCAGTATAATCAAAATAGTGCCGACGTTAACAACGACGGCACCATCTCCATTGCCGATGTTACGGCGCTGGTAAACTTGATTTTAGGGAAATAGGATTACATTGCAAAGGCGTTGAAGCCTCCGTCCACGACGGCCACCGTGCCGGTGACGAACGATGCGGCCTCGCTGATGAGGTACTGGATGGTGCCACACAGCTCCTCGGGACGCCCGAAGCGCTTGAAGGGAGTCTGGCGGATGACATCTTGACCGCGCTCTGTCAGCGAGCCGTCGGGGTTGGTCAGCAGGTCCTTGTTCTGGGTCGTCAGGAAGAAGCCCGGTGCAATGGCGTTGACACGAATCTTAGACGTAAACTTCGTAGCCACTTCGTTGGCGAGGAAGGCAGTGAAATTGCTGATGCCAGCCTTGGCGGCGGCATAGCCCAGCACACGGGTCATGGGACGGAAGGCGGCCATTGACGAGAAGTTGACAATAGCGCCCTCGCCCTGTTCCACCATCGGTTTCAGGAACACCTGAGTGGGGATGACGGTTCCCGTCAGGTTCAGGTTCAGGACACGCTGGAAGTCTTCTATCTTCACGCCGAAGAAGTTCCCTGTGGGTGGAATAGTGGCTCCGGGCATGTTGCCTCCGGCTGCGTTCAGCAGGGCATCGACGCGGCCGTAGCGGCTGAGCACGTCGGCACAATTCTGTTCCACTTGGGCCTGGTTCATGACGTCCGACTCCAGGAACATGGCATCGCCGCCCTGCTTGCGGATGGCTTCGGCGATGCTTTCGCCCAACTGGGCATTGCGGCCCAGGATGACCACATGGGCACCCTGTTCGGCCAGGTGTTCGGCAATGCAGCGGCCCAGTACACCTGTGCCGCCAGTGATGACAACTACTTTGTCTTTAACTGAAAATAAGTCTTTCATTGTTATGGGGTTTACTATGTGTTAGAGTGACTATAGTTCTAGATAGACTAGATAGACTAGATGCTCTAGATGGACTAGAAATTCTAGGTAATCTGGTTGGTTATTTACCTTCTTCTATCTCTCTGCGGACTACGGCCATCACGCCGTCCATCTGTCCCAGGGCGAGCATGCGACCGTGGAACGAGTAGCCGGCATTGTAGCCCATCTTCTCGTCGCCCAGCATCAGGGGAGCGTGATCGACACGCATTGGCAGGCTGGGGTTCACCCGCTCGAAGGTGCGGACAAGCGATATCAGGTCGGCACGTCCGGCCAGGTGGCTGGCCTCGTGGAAGTCGCCGTTGGGCAGCACGTCGCACGAGCGGAGATGCACGAACCATGTCCGCGAGGCATACTTCTTGGCCAGGGCAGGCACGTCGTTGTGTGCTCCGGCGCTGAGGCTACCTGCACAGAAGGTGAGTCCGTTGTGTGGGTCGGGCACCATGTCGAGGAAGGCCTGTATGTCGGCATCGCAGGTGACGATGCGCGGCAGTCCCAGTATCTGCAATGGTGGGTCGTCGGGATGTACGCACATCTTGATGTCCCACTTGTTGCAGACGGGCATGATGGCCTCCAGGAAGTACTTCATGTTGGCGCGGAGCTTCGTGGCATCGATGCCTTCGTAGAGGGCCAGCAGCTGGCGGAACGTCTCTACGGGCTTTTCGTCGTCCTCCGAGATGTTGCCGTTGACGAATCCCTGTGTCTTCACGATGATGTTGTCCACCAGCCGGTGCTCTCCGGCAGCGTCCATCGTCTTGCGCAGTTCGGCCACGCGTTGCAGGGTGTCGGCATTGTAGTCCTTTTCTGCATCGGCACGCTTCAATATATATATGTCGAAGTAGGCAAACTCAGCCAGGTTGAAGTACAGGCTGCTTGTGCCGTCAGGGTTAGGATACTCGAGTGTGGTGCGTGCCCAGTCGAGCACGGGCATGAAATTGTAGCACACCGTCTTCACACCCGCCTTGCCCAAGTTCTCGAGGCTCACGATATAGTTCTCGATGAGCTGGTCGCGGTCGGGCCCGCCGTACTTGATGCTTTCGCTTACGGGCAGGCTCTCTACGACGCTCCACCGAAGGCCGCTTTTTGCGATGAAATCGCGCATTTTTGTTACTTCTTCCAGTGTCCACACCTCGCCGTTGGGGATGTGGTGCAGGGCCGTGACGATGCCCTCCACTCCGATTTGCCGAAGCATACTGAGGGTTATCTTATCGTTAGGTCCAAACCATCGCCATGTTTTTTCCATAAAATATAAAGAGGAGTTAAAAGGAACGATATTAAATTTGATTGATAGTAAGATGCGGATACGGGAAGCCGATGCCTTGGCGGTTGAATTCGGCATAGATGCGCTCCTGTGTGTCGAAGAAGACGCCCCAATAGTCGGCGGCGTTCGTCCAAAGGCGAACGGTCAGGTCGATGCTGCTGTCTGCCATCTTGGCCAAAGCCACGAAGGGAGCAGCGGGGTCGTTCAGTATGCGCTTGTCCTGAGCAAAGAGATCGAACAGCACCTTCTTGGCGACTTCCAGGTCCTGGCCATACTCCACGCTGACCGTGATGTCAACACGGCGCTTCTCCATCCTGCTGAAGTTCGTGATGGTGCCGCTCGACAGGGCGCCGTTGGGGAGGTAGATGATTTTGTTGTCCACCGTGGTCAGTATGGTGTTGAATATCTGAATCTCCTTCACCGTGCCGTCAAAGCCCTGGGCCGAGATGTAGTCGCCCACCTTGAAGGGCTTCAGCAGCAGAATCAGCAGTCCGCCGGCAAAGTTCGACAGATTGCCGCTCAATGCCATACCGGCAGCCACGCCGAACGAAGCCAGCAGGGCTGCAAACGAGGTGGTGTTGACACCCAAGGCGCTGACTACGGCAATGAGGAGCAGCACCGTAAGCGTGATGTTGACGAACGACTTTGTGAAGGTCTTGATGGACGGGTCGAGGTTGCGCCGGTCGAGCGTGTTGCTTACTATCTTATTTATTATAGAAACGATGAACCGTCCCACAATGTAGATGACTACGGCTACCAGAATGGTCTTGCCGGCCTCGATGCAGAACGTCAGGCTCTGTTGCAGAAACTGAGTCAGATAACTTACGTCGCCATGGGCCAGACCCGTGACGGCCTCCTTCGTTGTGTCCATAACTTTACCTGCTGTTGCGGTGTCGGCAGGTACGACTTGCAATAAATTCATCATATTTTTTACGTTTTAATTGTTATTAATGTCTCAATTTCACGAAGAGATGTTGCAAAGGTACAAATAAATTGAGGATTGAGAATTAAGATTTGAAGATTATTTCATAACTTTGTAACAAAACTAACACAAACGCACAACTTATGTACTTACTTGGTTACGACATCGGCAGCAGCTCCGTTAAGGCTGCATTGGTGGAAACACAGACCGGACGCATCGCCGCATCGGCCTTCTTCCCCAAACACGAGATGCCCATTGCTGCTCCCAAGGCAGGATGGGCCGAACAAGATCCCAACATGTGGTGGGAAAACCTGAAGCAGGCTTCGGCCGACGTCATGAAGCAGACCGGCGACCGTTCCGAGGATGTGGAAGCCATTGGCATCAGTTATCAGATGCATGGTCTGGTTCTGGTGGACAAGGCTGGAAAGCCCCTGCGCCCCGCCATCATCTGGTGCGACAGTCGCGCCGTGCCCTACGGCGAACGTGCCCTGAAGGACCTGGGTGCTGACTACTGTCTCGGCCACTTGCTGAACAGTCCGGGCAACTTCACTGCCTCGAAGTTGGCATGGGTCCGCGAGAACGAGCCCGAAATCTTCAATAAGGTGTATCGTTTCATGCTGCCTGGCGACTACATTGCCATGCGTCTGACCGGCGATATGCGTACCACGCTGAGCGGCCTGTCGGAGGGCATGCTGTGGGACTTCAAGGAGAACAGCATTGCCAACGAACTCATCAACTACTACGGCATCGACCCCACCACGCCTTGCGACCTTGTGAAGACCTTTGGTCATCAGGGTATGGTTCGCGACGATGTGGCTCGCGAGCTCGGTCTGAAGGCCGGTACGCCCGTCACCTATCGTGGTGGCGACCAGCCCAACAATGCCCTGTCGCTGGGTGTACTGAATCCCGGAGAGGTGGCAGCTACGGCCGGAACGAGCGGTGTAGTCTATGGTATCTTGGACAAGATAAACTACGACCCGAAGAGCCGTGTCAACACCTTTGCCCACGTCAATCACTATGCCGAAGATCCACGCCTGGGCGTGCTGCTTTGCATTAACGGTACGGGCTGCCTGAACAGCTGGATGCATCGAAACGTCAGCACCAGCCTGTCGTATCCCGAGATGAACGACGTGGCCATGACGACACCCATCGGGGCCGAGGGTCTGTGCGTACTGCCCTTCGGTAACGGCAGCGAGCGTGTGCTGGAGAACCGCGCACCGGGCTGCAGCATCCACGGCCTGAACTTCAACGTCCACACCCAGGCTCATCTGCTCCGCGCCGAGCAGGAGGGCATCGCCTTTGCCTTCGCCTATGGCATGGAGGTGATGCAGCAGATGGGCATGGACATCTCGAAGATACGTGCCGGACAGGCCAACCTCTTCCTCAGTCCTCTGTTCCGTCAGGCCCTGGCCGACGTCACCGGAGCCACCATCGAACTCTGCGACACCGACGGAGCCGCAGGTGCCGCCCGTGGTGCAGGCATCGGAGCCGGCATCTACAAGGATGCCGACGAGGCCCTGAGCACCCTGCGCATCGTGGACACCATCCAGCCGCGCGACACCGAGGCCTATCGTCAGGCCTACGAGACATGGAAGAGCTATTTATCCTAAACAAAAAACTTATTAATAAACCTTATAAATTCAAAACAACTATGAAAGAGTATTTTGCAAACATCGGTAAGATTCCCTTCGAGGGAGCAGAGAGTAAGAACCCCATGGCTTTCCACTACTACGACCCCGAGCGCGTGGTAATGGGCAAGAAGATGAAGGACTGGCTGCGTTTCGCTATGGCTTGGTGGCACACATTGTGCGCCGAGGGTGGCGACCAGTTCGGCGGCGGCACCAAGAAGTTCCCCTGGAACGAAGGCAGCGACCTCGTAGCCATCGCCAAGCAGAAGGCAGACGCCGGCTTCGAGTTCATGCAGAAGATGGGCATCCCCTACTACTGCTTCCACGATGTTGACCTCTGCACCGAGGCTGCTACCGTTGAGGAGTACGAGAAGAACCTGAAGGAAGTTGTTGCCTACCTGAAGCAGAAGCAGGCCGAGACCGGCATCAAGCTGCTGTGGGGCACAGCCAACGTATTCGGCAATGCCCGTTACATGAACGGTGCTTCTACGAACCCCGACTTCGACGTTGTGGCTCGCGCCATCGTTCAGATTAAGAACGCCATCGATGCTACCATCGAGCTGGGCGGTGAGAACTATGTGTTCTGGGGTGGCCGCGAAGGTTACATGAGCCTGCTGAACACCGACATGAAGCGTGAGAAAGAGCACATGGCCACCATGCTGACCATGGCTCGCGACTATGCTCGCGCCAAGGGCTTCAAGGGCACCTTCCTCATCGAGCCCAAGCCCATGGAACCCTCGAAGCACCAGTACGACGTTGACACCGAGACCGTTATCGGTTTCCTGAAGGCTCACGGCCTGGACAAGGACTTCAAGGTAAACATCGAGGTTAACCACGCTACACTGGCTGGCCACACCTTCGAGCACGAGCTGGCTTGCGCCGTTGACGCTGGCATGCTGGGCAGCATCGATGCCAACCGCGGTGACTACCAGAACGGCTGGGACACCGACCAGTTCCCCATCGACCACTACGAACTCGTGCAGGCTTGGATGCAGATCATCCGCAATGGCGGTCTGGGCACCGGCGGTACGAACTTCGACGCTAAGACCCGTCGTAACTCGACTGACCTCGAGGACATCTTCATCGCTCACATCAGCGGTATGGACGCTATGGCCAAGGCCCTGCTGAGCGCTGCCGAGCTGCTCGAGAAGAGCCCCTACTGCGCAATGGTGAAGGAGCGCTACGCAAGCTTCGACCAGGGCGAAGGTAAGAAGTTCGAAGAAGGCAAGATGACCTTCGAAGAGGCTTACGAGTACGGTAAGAAGGTAGGTGAGCCCAAGCAGACCAGCGGCAAGCAGGAACTGTACGAGGCCATCGTTGCCATGTACTAATCTGTACGTATAAACCAAAGAAGGCGGCATCGGATTCGTTCCGGTGCCGCCTTCTTTATTTGCTTGCTTCAGCAGCGATATGTGGCATGGGTTTTTCCCACGCGTGGGACACGCATTTCCCACGCATGGGAAAAGCTCGTACCATGCATGGTACAAGCCCAAAGGATGTGTCGGCATCGAAGCCACGACCTGTGGCCTTACTTCAAACAACGCTTTCCACCTGTTCCTCCGGCCAGTTGATGAGGTACACGCGTTCCGTGGCGCGGGTCAGGGCGGTGTATAGCCAGCGGAAATAGTCGGGTGTGAGCATGTCCTGGGTGACGTAACCCTGGTCGATATAGACGTGCTGCCACTGTCCGCCCTGCGCCTTGTGGCAGGTGACGGCGTAGGCGTATTTCACTTGCAGGGCATTGTAGTAGGGGTCCTCCTTCACTTTTTTCAACAGGTCGCGCCGGTTGCGAATCTCAGGATAGTCGGCACAGACGGCGTCGAACAGTGTGTGCTGTTGCTCCTGCGTCAAGGCTGGGGCCTCGCTTTGCAGCGTGTCGAGCAGCAGGGTGACGTCCACCTCCATGTCGTCGAAGTCGGGGAAGCGTAGGGTGGCGTCGGCAAAGCGGAACCCGTACATGTTTCGTACGTTACGGAAACGACGTACGACACACACGTCGCCATTTGCCAGGAAAGAAACCCCACCGCCATTCCCATCCTGGGGGAGGGGAGTAGATGCTTTTGGAGAAGACGGTATATACGCCCCTCCCTCGGGAGAGGATTGGGGGCGGGACTCTAACCAATAATAATTGTTCTTCACCACAATCAGTTGGTCGCCCGAATCCATTTCGTCCTCGCACATCAGTATGCGGCCGCGGATGCCGTTGTTGAAGATGTTGGCCCGTCGGTTCGAACGGGTCACAACGATGGTTTGGTCGGTGCCGCAATGGCTGTAGCTCGACTCCAGTTCTTCGATGAGTTCGTCGCCCGGAACGATGCGTACATCGGCAAATCCCTGTATGCGCAATCGTGGAAAAACGTCCATTTCATCGTTGTTTATCAGCCTTCGCAGCATGGTGGCATTCCACAATATGCCCGAGTTCTCTATCTGTCGCACCACCTGCGTCAGCGTGCTCTGCCGCACCGCCATGTCGTAGCCCTCAAGTGCCATGGGACTCAGTGCCGGACTCAGTTCCTCGCCTACGGGAGGCAGCTGGGCCGAGTCGCCCACCAACATCAGACGGCACCCCTCGCCAGCATAGACAAAGTGCATGAGGTCGTCGAGCAGACGGCCAGTGCCGAAACCTTTGCCGGACACGCCTTCGTTGGCTATCATCGAGGCCTCGTCGACGATGAACAATGTATTGCGGTGGCTGTTGACGTTCTGGTCGAAGTCCACCATGTCGGCCGAAAACGTGCGCTGCCGGTATATCTTCCTATGTATGGTATAGGCCGGATGCTCGGCATAGAGCGAGAATACCTTGGCTGCGCGACCCGTAGGAGCCAGCAGGACAACCGAGCGCCCGAGGGCCTTCAGCGCACGCACCAAAGCCCCCACGAGACTGGTCTTGCCCGTACCGGCATAACCCTGAAGCAGAAACACTTCGTCGCGATTGGGCGAAAGCAGGAAGTCGGCCCACTTACTGACAGTCTCTGCCTGCTCTGCGGTGGGTTTCAGACCGAACTTTTCAAGGATTAAAACTATTAATTCATCTTTTATTTGCATATTCCATTTATTCTTGCTATTTTTGCAAGGCTAAAGGTACGAATAAGCTTGTAAAATACAAAATAAATACTAAAATAACATCATGAAAAAGCTAATTAACGTAGTTTTGGGTATTGCTGCACTGGCAATGTTGTTCATTTGCTACCGCAGTATTGCAGACCAGCAGGACTTCGAGGCCGAGGTCAAGCAGCGTGAGATCGACGTGAAGGCACGTCTGATTGAAATCCGTAAAGCCCAGGAGGCTTACAAAGAGCAGCACGGCGAGTACTGCGGAAACTGGGATTCGCTCATCGTCTTCATCAAGGAGGGTAAGCTCCCCATCGTTGTGAAGCAAGGTGTGCTGACCGAGGAACAGATGGAGAAGGGCCTGACCGAGAGCAAGGCCGCTGCCATCGTGAACCGTGGCAATGCTGCCGAGATAGCTGCCAACGGCCTGCAGGAGTTCCGTCGTGATACGACATGGGTTTCACTGGTTGACTCGCTGTATCCTGCTGACTACAATGTCGATGACATTCGTTACATTCCTAATTCCGATGCCAAGGACGGTGAGAAGAAGGAGTTTGACCTAATTGCTGTTTGGATCAAGACCAAGTCCGATGCCATCATCCCTGTTATGGAGTGCGGTGCCGAGGTTGAGACCTACATCTGCGGCGACAACAAGCTGTGGAGCCGCGAGGCAGCTAACTTCCGCGAGATTGCCGAAGGCATGGGTAACTATCCCGGTCTGAAGATTGGCGAAGCCGGTCTGAACTGGAATAACAATGCAGGTAATTGGGAGTAAGAAACTGACAGAACAAGAATTATCCATCCGGATTTATTCGGATGGATTTTCTTTTTCCACGCCGGGCAGCAGCAAGGAAGTCACGGCGCGGAGGGACGAGTCGCTGGCCGAAGCCTTGGAGGTGGCCTTCAGGCAGAGCGCACTCTTGCACCACGACTATGATGAGGTCAACATCTACGCCGACTATCCCTCAACGCGCATCCCCCTTGACGAGTTCCGAAGCGAGGAGGCTCAGGCCATCTATCGGCTGACGTTTGGCGAGGACAGCCTCACAGGCATGAACATGCACTATGAGATGCTGCCCGCCCTGGAGGTCATCGAGGTCTTCGCCATCGATGCACAAATCGAGGAACTCATCCTGCGCCACTATCCCCACGCCTCCATCCACTGCTACTTCGGGCAGCTCATTAACCGCATGTTCGCCTTCGAGAAGCGCCACAACGATGACCTGCGCCGGCTCTATGCCCACTTTAACGGGCGCCAGCTCTTCATCTTTGCCTACGACAAGGGCCGGCTTTCCTTTGCCAATTCATTTGAGACCAACGACCTCAACAACGAGGTCTACTTCCTGCTCTACGTATGGAAGCAGCTCGGCATGCGCCAGCGCAAGGACGAATGTGTCATCATTGGCGACGACCCCGACCTGAGAGACGAACTCCGGAAATATATCCTTAATATACAATGCGTGTAATCACTGGAAAATACAAAGGCCGGCACTTCGATGTACCGCGCGACTTCAAGGCGCGTCCCACTACGGACTTTGCCAAGGAGAATCTCTTCAACGTGCTTCGCGGCTACACCGACTTCGAGGATGCCCGTGCCCTCGACCTCTTTGCCGGTACGGGCAGCATCACGCTGGAGTTTTTGTCGCGTGGCTGCAGCCGTGTGGTCAGTGTGGAGCGCGACCCGCTGCACTATCGCGTCATCACCGAGTTCATCAACCGCCTTGGCGACGAAGCCGCCCTGCCCATAAGGGGCGACGTCTTCAAGTTCCTGAAGAATGCACGCGAACAATACGAAATCATCTTTGCCGACCCACCCTACACACTGTCCAACATCCCCGACCTGCCCGACTTGGTGCTGGGTCGCGACCTGTTGCTGCCGGGTGGTGTCTTCGTTCTTGAGCACGGAAAAAGGGATAGCTTCGAGAGCCATCCCCGTTTCGTTGAGCACCGTGCCTATGGCAGTGTGAATTTCTCTTTCTTTCAGTAGTTTAGAATGGCCGTCCGCCGCCACCGCGACCGCCACGTCCGCCGCCGCCGAAGCCACCGAAGCCGCCGAAACCACCAGGACCACCGAATCCCATGCCGCGGGCTTCCTTGTTGCCCAGCAGGTTCAGCGTGTAGGTGAGATGTACCATGACGTACGAGTTGATGGCATTCGACCATGTATCACTGCGCATCGTAGCAGAAATGGCTCGGCTGATGTTTGAGCGCTGTTGCAGGATGTCGTACCACTGCACCATGACTACCAGTTCGTGTCCACGGAGCCACTGCTTCAGGTTTTGGCTCAGCTGGGCATTCCAGATGAGTTCGTTGGTGTTCATGGACTCGTCCGAGTAGCCGCGACGGCTCTGCTGACTGATGTCCGTTGCGAACGACAGGTTGAAGGGGAACGTGATGTTGAAGTTACCGCCGTAGTTGTAGGTCCAGCTGTCGATGTTGGCATTGGTCTGCATCTTGTTGCGGGCGTGCTGATAGTTAAAGCCGCTGTTCAGGCCAATCTCGTAGGTTCCCGTCTCGCCGAAGTCGTTGCGATAGTTCAGTCGCAGGTTCTCGCTGATGTTTGTGTTCTTGGTCGTGGCCTTATCCAGTCGTACGTTGCTGAACACCTTGTCCATGTCCACGATGGTCTTGGCTGCGTCCTTGTAGATGTCGCCCCAGGTCGAACCGTCGGAGTTGCTGGAGAGGTAGCCCACGTTGTTGGCATAGATCAGGTTCAGGTTATTGGTCAGGTTCAGATGTTTTTCCATGTCCAAAGCCGTGTTGAACATGACGAAGGCACCAGCATTCCAGTTTCCGTTGATGTTCATGGGACGTGTGTATCGTGCACCCGACTTTGTGTCGTAGATGGTGGCCGTGGAGATGCTGTTCTTCGTGCTGTTGTAGTTCAGGTTAAAGGCCCATCCGCGCTGTTTGTCGATATTGTATCCGTTGTAGAAGGCAAAGAAGCTGTTGTTCCACGACGAGCGCAGTCCGGCATTACCCGTGGAGATGTTCAGCGGGTCGCTCGAGTCCACCACCTCCAACAGGTTGGTCATCGAGGGCTGCGACATGCGGGCGTTGTAACGAAGGCGCAGCTGGCTGGTGTTCGATATCTTCCAACGCACGTCCACACGCGGTGCCCAGTTGAAGGTATGGCGCACGACGGTCGTGTCCAGTTGGTTCTTCAGATAGTCCATGTGTGTGGTTTGTGGCTGGAAGTTGATACCGGCGTTCAGGCGCAGTTCCTGGTCATTGTCGAACTTGCGGTTGTAGCGTGCCATCAGGCTGGCGTCGTGGTTATATTCCTTATAGGTTGCATACTGCGAGTTCTCTATGTTCTTCAGGTAATTCAGCGTGTCCAGTCCGGGCAGGTAGCCCAGATAGAGCTGTTCGGCCGTGTACATGCCTGCATATTCCGGCTTCGTCAGCAGCGAGTCGATGCTGTACATCGAGCGGTCGCTGTCCGAGTAGCGATACTGCATCTGATAGCTGGCCTGCAGGTTCAGGTTCTGGGTGATGGGTTCGGTGTACGACAGGCGTCCCTGTGCGTTGTACGATGTCGAAGGCCGCAGGTTGTACTGGTTGGTGAATGTCGACCTGTTCTTCGTCGGGTCGGTGGCATCCTTCTGCTGGTAATAGTTGATGAACGAACGGCTCCACGATGTGTTGTCCGAGTTCGAATAGTTACCGCCTAAGTTCAGGGTTATGTTTCGTCCGGCCTTGCCCAGTCGGCGGTTCAGTTGCAGGTCGCCGCTGGTGTTGATGTTCTTTCCGTCGTTCATCGACGAGCGGTCGTTGTCGTTCACGGTTATCTGGTTGCGCACCGTCACGTTCTCCTCCATGTTGTACTGGAGCAGCGGGTCTGTGAAGTATTCATACGGGTCGCTGTTGAAGGTGGCGCTCAGGCTCAGGCTGTTCCCGTCGTTCCACGAATATCCGAAGCGCGGACGTAAGGTCAGGTTCGTCAGCGAGTCAATCATCCACTCGAAACGGAAGTCGGCGTTCACGTTCTGGCTGCTGCTGATGCTTTTGTTCGTCGAGTTTGAGAAGGTGCTGGTCGTATTGTCCAGGAAGGTCGTGCTGTTCGAGCGCGTCTGCACGTCGTTCTTGCGGTGTCCGTAGCGCACGTTACCGCCCACTTCCAGGTATCCGGCATCCGACTCCCTTTTGTTGTTGTCCCAGGCAAAGTTCATGCCATACATGTCGCTCGTGGTGATGCCTTGGCCGCCGCCACCGCCTCCACGCCAGCCACCGCCGGGGAAGCCCATGTCGTTGACATTGTTTCGGCTGCCGATGAGTGAGAACTGCATGTGGTCGGTGAACCGGCTCACGTTCAGTTTGGCCGTGTATCGGTCCTCGGTACCATAGCCCACGTCGGCATTGATGAGCCATCCTTCCTTCATGCCCTTCTTCACGGTCAGGTCCAGCACCGTCTCCTCTTCGCCGTCGTCGATGCCCGTGATGCGGCTATAGTCGCTCTTTCGGTCATAAGACTTAATTTTCTCCACCATCTTCGTCGGTATGTTCTTCATGGCCATCTTCGTGTCGTTGTCGAAAAACTCCTTGCCACCGACCATGATTTTCGACACGGTCTTACCGTTAATCTTGATGGTTCCGTCGTCGCCCACCTCGGCCCCCGGCAGTTTCTTCACCAGTTCCTCCAGGGCTGAACCCTCGGGCACGCGGAAGGCGCCGGAGTTATATACGAACGTGTCCTCCTTCATCTCCACCTGTGCCAGCTGAGCCGTCACTGTGGCCTCCTTCATCATCTTGGCATCTTCTTCCAGGGTGACGGTCCCCAGGTCCAGGGTTTTTGTCTGTCTCGACAGTGTAATGTTCTTATACTGTGTCAGGTAACCCATGTAGGATATGCGCAGCAGATATTGTCCGAACTTCGATACGGGCATGTTTACCTTTCCGTTCACGTCGCTCACGACGCCTGTCACCTGCGTGCTATCCTTCGGATTCAGCAGCACCACGGCTGCACCCGGCAGCGGCTCGTTCAGTCCGCCGTCCATGATTGTACCCGTAACTGTGGCCCTCTGGCGCGGCTGTGTTGTCGTCGGCGTCGTGTTTCCGGGGGTACCCACCATAACCATTGGCATCTGTGCTTCTGCACTTGTAAATGCCATCATCAGCCATAGTAAACTCAATATATTCCGTTTCATCATACTTGAATTTATCATTATTGGAGTATTTCCGAATAGTATGACGCAAGAAACAAATATTAGTTTAATGCAATCCCCCCTTTTTTTATCCATTCCGCGATTTTCTTAGTCTAAGGTCGTATATAGACTACTTGCCTATGCTCGTTAGGATGCCGCTTCCTTTACCTATTATTATACGCACATGCGCGTAAGGCTTCGCTTGACGCACAGTTGTCCGTCAAGCGAAACCATAGTATCGTCTGAGCTCCAACGACGCGTCGTTTGCCTTGACGGACAATTGTGCGTCAAGCAAAGGCACATAGGGATGAACGTCAATCTTCAGCTCGATTCTTCATTATCCACATGAAGAATCAGCTCGACCCACGTATCAAGGCTTATAAATCAGTGGGTGTGGAATGGTTCCCTGTTCCTCTCCTCGCGCAGTCCCGTGGGGTTGCCGAGGTCAATCTCGTATCGGCGCCCCTTCATGGTGGGGAAGGCGAGGGTGTTGTTGTCCACCATCTTGACAGGGATATCCTCTCCTTCAGACTGGACACTGTAGCGCGACAGGTCCGGATAGCGCACTACGCACTCCCTTCCGCTGCCGGAGAGGATGGTGACATGGGTCAGGCGGCCGTCCTTCCACGACTGGTCGACCTGGAAGTTGCCCACGGCACACAGTCCGTCGGCCTTGCCTTCGGGCCAGGTGGAGGGCAGTGCCGGGAGGAGTTGCAACGTGTCGGTATGGCTCTGGAGCAGCATCTCGGCAATGCCTGCACAGACGCCGAAGTTGCCGTCGATCTGGAACGGGGCATGGGCATCGTAGAGGTTGTAGTAAACGCCGCCGGCATACTGGTTGGTGCCGTACGAGGTGCTGTGCTTGAGAGCGTTCTTTAGGATGAGGTGAGCATGGTCGCCATCGAGGGCACGTGCCCAGAGGTTCACCTTCCAGCCCATCGACCAGCCTGTGGCCACGTCGCCGCGCAACTTCAGACTATTGACGGCAGGCTGGAAGTAGGGGCTGTTGGGCCCAATCTGTGATAGCGGATAGAGTGCCATGAGGTGACTCATGTGGCGATGGCTGGGGTCTTTCGACACATCGTAGGGCGAGTACTTCCACTCGCGTAGCAGCCGTTCGCCTTGGCGTACACCGTTGCGGGGATTGGTCCAAGCCGGATTGACGGTGCTGTTGGCCGTATAGGTCTCGGTGTGCAGTCCGCGGTCGGTCTTTTCGAGGTAGAGCAATATCTTTTCCACATCGGCCTCGGAGAGTCCCGTCACGGCCGGTCCCAAGATGTCGTAAGCCGACTTCACGCTTTGGAACAGGGCATAGATGAGCTGCTGGGCATGGGCCGTACCGTCCTCCGTGGGATGGTCGTTCTGTTCGGCCGAGTATTCGTCGGGGGCCACGAAGGTGCCGTCGGGGTCGAACTTGTAGGCCGGTCCTTTGTAGTCGGCATTCAGCCTCCGACTGTTGTAGCCACGGTCCTTGATGAGACGCTGAAACCAGAACTGGGCGCAGTCCCACATCACAGGGAAGGCACGGGCAAGGAACTCCACGTCGAGGGTGTAGCGGTAGTGCTGCCACAGGTGGCTGCAGTACCAGGCATTGGCCACGAAATAGTTGCTGCCCCAGGTGCTCATGCCGCCGAAGATGTTACTCTCGGTGAATACCGTCCAGCCCCGTTCGACCTTGCCATACTGGCGTGCGGCCTGGCGGTAGCTGTCGCTCTGTGCCATCTTGATGATGAAGTTGAGGAAGGGCAGGTGTGTGTCCGACAGATTTGTCGTCTCGGCGGGCCAGTAGTTCATCTGGACGTTGATGTTGGTGTGTATGTCGGAGTGCCAAGGTGCCTCGGACGCATTGTTCCAGATGCCCTGCAGGTTGTTGGGGAGGTTCACGCCCCGACTGCTGGATATTTCGAGGTATCGGCTGTAGGCAAAATAGAGCTGTTCGAGGAATCGCGCCTCGGGATGGTTGAGGTCGGAAAGTGAGTTGTAGTAGTCGATGAGACTGTTCGTGGTCCGGCTGGATGCGGCTCCAGCGAGCTGCAGGCTGGCGCGGCCCATAAGGGACTGGAAGTTGCGGACGTGGTCGGTCCGCATGGTGTCGAAGCCCTTCGAGGCTGCTGCATCGAGGACGGAGAGCAGGCGTGTCTCCAGGCTGGCAGCCGTCTCGCTGGTGATGCAGGAGGGATTCGACTCGCTGTCGTCGTAGTTGGTCAGGGCGGATATGAGGATGATGATGTCGTCGGCATTGTTGATGCTGACACAGTTGGTGGTCTTGTCATAGGACCTTTTGCCTTTTGAAGGCAGCAGGATGCGTGCGTTGGCCTGATAGCGCAGGCCGTTCTCCAGTTCGCCGTAGATGCGCAGTTCGCCTGGTTGCTTGCTGCTTTTGCCCATCATGGCATTGATCTTGTCACCAGGTGCAAACGAGATACGGAGCCTCATGAGGTCCGGCCCCGTGACACGATAGCGAACGGCTATCACACCGTCGGGCTGACTGGCGAAGTAGGTGCGGCGGTAACTGGTTTTCCCGTCGGTGGAGGTGTATTGTACGCCTGCGATGGCATCCTCGATGTCGAGGTAGCGGCAATAGTTTTTTACGCCCTTGCTGCTGTCGGTGCCGAACTTCCCGGAAACATCCTCCACCATGAGCGAACCCAGATTGCGGTAGTAGCCGTGATCGCCACCGATGGCGGGCGTTCCCGACCAAAGAGTCTTCTCGTTGAGCTGTATCTCATCGGTGCGGATGCCGCCAAACAGGCTGGCGCCCAGCTGGCCGTTGCCGATGGGCAGCGAATACTCCATCCAAGGATTGGCCACGCCCGTAGCGGTGGCAGGTTGGTCGTACCATAGGGTGAGGGTATGTTCAGGAGTGAACGACGCCGCGCCGCTGACGGCAAACTCTTTCCCCTCCTGCGCAGAGACTGTATGCGCGAAGCCGAAACACAATAGTATAAGTATAAGACGGTTCATTAAGGTCAATCTTCAATGCTTAATGGTAAATAGTAAATGGTAAATAGTAAATGCTTAAATGGTAAATGCCATTATGTATTCGCGTCCTTAATCTTCTTGAACAGGTCGCTGGCGAAGATGAAGGAGTTCAGTTTTTCGTTTGTGGAGGTCATGATTTCGTCCTTCGTACCTGTCCAGCCCAGCGTACCCTCGTGGATGTAGATGATGTTCTCACCGATGCCCATGACAGAGTTCATGTCGTGGGTGTTCATGATGGTGGTCATGTTATATTCGTGGGTGATGCTGTGGATGAGTTCGTCGATGACGAGCGATGTCTTGGGGTCGAGGCCCGAGTTAGGTTCGTCGCAGAACAGATACTTGGGGTTCAGGGCTATGGCCCGGGCTATGGCTACGCGCTTCTGCATGCCACCTGATATTTCTCCCGGCATCTTCTGCCCTGCCCCTTGCAGGTTGACGCGGTCGAGGCAGAATTCTGCCCGGCGTATGCGGTCGGCCTCGTTCATGTCCGAGAACATGTCCAGCGGGAACATGACGTTCTCCAGCACGGTCATCGAGTCGAAGAGGGCTGCCGACTGGAATATCATGCCCATCTCGCGGCGCAGCATCACACGTTCGCGCTTCGACATCCGAACGAAGTCGCGTCCGTCGTACAGGATTTCTCCCTTTGTAGGCTCGAACAGCCCCACGATGTTCTTCATCAGCACCGTCTTTCCGCTACCGCTCTGGCCGATGATGAGGTTCGTCTTGCCATCCTCGAAGGTGGCATTGATGTCCTTCAGTACATCCTTGTCCTCGAAAGATTTGTATAAATGCTTTATTTCTATCATGACAACAGCTGCGTTAAAAAGATGTCGGCGAATAATATCAGCATGCTGCTGGAAACAACGGCATTGGTGGAGGCTTTACCTACATCGAACGAACCGCCCTGAACGTTGTAGCCGTAGTACGACGAGACACTGGCGATGATGAAGGCGAAGAAGATGCTCTTGATGATGCTCATCCACACAAACCAGGGAACGAACGAGTGCAGCAGACCGATGGTCAGGTCGTCGGGCGTGAGAATGCCTGCATAGGCAGTGGCGTATGCTCCGATGAAGCCTGCCGTAATGCTGAAGATGACCAGGAAGGGAATCATCGTCATCAGGCCCAAAATCTTGGGCAGAATGAGGAACGAGGCGGAGTTGACACCCATAATCTCCAGTGCGTCGATTTGTTGCGTCACACGCATGGTGCCAATCTCCGAAGCGATGTTCGACCCCACCTTGCCGGCCAGTATCAGACACATGATACTCGACGAGAACTCCAGCACCATGATTTCGCGCGTGGTGTAACCCGTGGTGAAAGCTGGCATCCAGGGGCTCTGGATGTTCAGTTTAATCTGGATGCAGATGACGGCACCGATGAAGAACGAGATGAGCAGCACGATGCCGATACTGTCCACACCCAACTGTTCCATCTCCTTGATGTATTGCTTCATGAACATACGCATGCGTTCGGGGATGGAGAATGTGCGCCCCATGAGGTCGAGGTACTTGCCAAAGGCCGTAATGTACTTTATGAGAAACATCTTTTTTGGTTGCGAATTAGGAGTTACGTGTTACGAATTACGAGTTGTGAAACGATAAATCTGATGCAAAGTTAAACAAAAAATCGTAATTCGTAACTCGTAATTCGTAATTATGTTGTAATTTTGCACCGAAATGGAAGAAAATAATGCTTGTTTGACGCTTCGGAGCGAGAACCTGGTGAAGGTTTATGGTAAACGAACGGTGGTGAACAACGTTTCGTTCGATGTTTCACAAGGTGAAATCGTCGGACTGCTCGGCCCCAACGGAGCCGGCAAGACGACGTCGTTCTACATGACCACCGGTCTGGTTATCCCCAACGAGGGACACATCTACCTCGACGGACGCGAAATCACCAAACTCCCCGTTTATCAACGTGCCCGTCTGGGCATCGGCTATCTGGCTCAGGAGCCCAGCGTGTTCCGCAAGATGTCGGTGGAGGACAACATCATGTCCGTTCTGGAGATGCGTCCCAAGCCCAGCGACTTTGAGGGCACACCCTCAGAATACCGCCGATGGAAACTGGAGTCGCTGCTCGACGAGTTCAACCTGCAGAAGATACGCAAGAACCTGGGCGACCAATGCTCGGGTGGTGAGCGCCGACGTACCGAGATTGCCCGCTGTCTGGCCATCAACCCCAAGTTCATCATGCTCGACGAACCCTTTGCCGGCGTCGACCCCATTGCCGTCGAGGACATCCAGTTCATCGTCTGGAAACTTCGTCGCAAGAACATCGGTGTACTCATCACCGACCACAACGTCGAGGACACGCTTTGCATCACCGACCGTGCCTACATGCTCTTCGAAGGGCAAATCCTTTTCCACGGAACACCGCAGGAACTGGCTGCCAACCCCGTGGTCCGCGCCAAATACCTGACCAACAGCTTTGTCCTGCGCGATAAGGACTTCGAAAAGATGGCCAAAGAGCGGGGAGAACTGTGAAAACGATGCAAAACGATGCATAAGATGAGAAATTTTCAATTCTCTATTTTCAATTCTCAATTAATTATTGTACCTTTGCAGCAGAATTCTGCGCTTGTGGTGGAATTGGTAGACACGCCAGACTTAGGATCTGGTGCCTTCGGGCGTGTAAGTTCGAGTCTTATCAGGCGTAC
>CACZRZ010000017.1 GCA_902783655.1 uncultured Bacteroidales bacterium | reverse complement strand
TGCTTTATTTTCAACCGATTCTCAACCGATGTAAGTGCGCCTGACAGGACTCGAACCTGCACTTCGGGAGAAACTAGATCCTAAGTCTAGCGCGTCTACCAATTCCGCCACAGGCGCATTACAGTTTAATAAAAAGAGCGGTGCAAAGGGTGCATCGCTCTTTAGTGTGTCGACACTTGGATTCGGACCAAGGACCCCCACCATGTCAAGGTGATACTCTAACCAACTGAGCTATGCCGACAAATTTGGTGTGTCTTTTTTATTTTCGGGTGCAAAAGTACTGCTTTTTTCCGATACTGCCAAATAATTAACGACTTTTATAACTTTATTCCCGTTTTTATTGCTACCTTTGCCCCCGATTTTTAAATAAATGCGATGAATAGATTACTTTTTGCAATGGTTTTTGCCGTGCTTGGCTTCTTGTCGACCATGGCGCAGACCGACAGTCTTCTTTCCGATAGTGCCGGTGTTTCTTCCGTCGTTGTAGGCAGTGACAGTCTTGTGCCTGAAATGGATATCAGTCAGGTGGTGAGCGATGACGAGATGGAGGCCCTGGAGGAGATGGCTACCTTGGAGACAGGACTGCACCAACAGCTGAAGACAAAGTTCGTGGAAGGAAAGACGGAGTTTATGTCGCTCGTTGCCATAGCCCTCGTACTGGGTTTGGCGTTCTGCATAGAGCGAATCATTTACCTTACGCTCTCGGAGATAAAGACGCGGCGTTTGATGGAAGACATTGACCGCCATATAGAACAAGGCGACCTGGAAGGTGCGAAGAGCCTGTGCCGCAATACTCGGGGACCTGTTGCATCTGTGTGTTACCAAGGCCTGTTGCACGCTGGCGAAGACATGGAGACTGTGGAGAGGAACATTGTGAGCTACGGCAGTCTTCAGGCGGCACGCCTGGAGCGTGGTTGCTCGTGGATAAGGCTTTTCATCGCCATTGCTCCTTCGCTGGGATTCCTCGGAACAGTGATTGGCATGGTGATGGCCTTCGACAATATTCAGGAAGCTGGCGACATATCGCCAAGAATTGTAGCTGAGGGTATGAAGGTGGCACTTATCACCACCATCTTTGGAATCATCGTGGCACTCGTCCTGCAGGTCTTTTACAACTTTATCATTGCCAAGATAGACCATCTTACGGAGCAGATGGAAGAGGCAGCCATCACGCTGATGGACATCCTTTCCAAAAGGGGAGTTAAAGGGGAGTTAAAGGGGAGTTAAAGGGACATTACTTATTGAATAGAGTGAATATGGTTGATATATTATTGTATACAATATATTTTATGTTGGGGCTTGCAGTAGCCCTGACCGTATGGTCGCTGGCCCATCAGTTTCTGTGCCGCGACAAATCGTAAATTGTAAATTCGTAAATTGTAAATCAATTCGATGTTTGGCAGAAAGAAACGCGAAACTCCAGGCTTGGACACCACATCGACGGCTGACATATCGTTCATGCTGTTGATATTCTTCCTCGTCACCTCTTCGATGGATACCGACAAGGGACTTGCCCGTCAGTTGCCCATGCCCGAGGACCAGACGGAGGAACAGGAACTGGTGGTGAAGCGTCGAAACGTGATGGAGCTGCGCCTTGATGCTGACGGGCGTTTTACCTGTGACGGCGACACTCTTAATGCCGATGCATTGACCAGTCGTATTGAGGATTTCGTGGCCAATGTTTCCGACGACCCTCAGAAGCCTGAACGCAGCGAGCGTGAGGTGCACCTGCTGGGACGTTGTCGGGTGAGCGACCGCCACGTCATCTTTCTCGAGGTAAGCCCGGAGGCTACCTACGATGCCTATTTCCAGATGCAGAACGCCATCGTTGCTGCCTACTCACACCTGCGCAACGAGTTGGCACAAAAGTCCTTCGGCCACGACTATATGGATTGTACACAGGAGCAGCGCGAGGTTGTAGCAATGGTATATCCCCAACGTATCAGCGAAAGAGTTGAAGAGAAACAACTAATCGAAAAGCGTAAATGAAGTTAAGACGTGGAGTATTTCGTAGGCGGGAGCGCAAGATGCCGGGGTTGAACACTGCGGCGTTGCCCGACCTTATCTTCACCGTGCTTTTCTTTTTTATGATTGTCACCCACATGCGCGATGTGGATTTGCTCGTGCACTATGACTTGCCGAATGGAACGGAGGTACAGAAACTAGCTCATAAGTCGGCTGTTACCCAGATATACGTAGGACGCCAGGCAAACCTCAAATCTCAATCCTCAAACCTCAATTCTCAAATCAATCGAGACACTTTCTTCATCCAGCTGAACAACCGACTGGCCACTATAGCCGACATTCGTGACTATGTGGAAGAGGA
>CACZRZ010000016.1 GCA_902783655.1 uncultured Bacteroidales bacterium | reverse complement strand
TCATCGTTTGTTTCCTCCTTATTATTACTTAATAACTTTCTTTCCGTTCACTACATATACACCCTTCTGCATGGTGCTTACACGGCGGCCGTTCAGGTCATAGACCTTCTGCTCTCCGTTGTTTACCGTCTGCAGGGTCTCGATGCCCGTGGCAGCGTCGTCGAAGCTGACGTTCAGGAGACGAGCGTCACCGCTGTTGGCAACCTTGAAGTAGCCACGGAATGAGCGCAGCTTGGCGTCTGCATCTACGACCTTCACGAACTCACCTTCGTTGTAGGCATAGTAGCTGTAGGCTGCATCGCTTGCGGGAACGGTGGTATCGGCCATGGTACCGATGAACTCAGCGTTGCCAGCCGATACGGCCAGACTTGCAGGCGTAGCAGGAACATCCACATCGCTTCCATCATAGCCAAGCGAATTGGACGAGGCAATCACCAGGTACGGGGTGTTGGCTTCGGTAGCGTCAACCGACGTGAAGTGCAGGGTGCTGCCATCGAAGCTGCTCAGTGCATAGAACGTACCTATATTGGCTACCTCATCGCTGGCCAGTGCGAAGGGCAGGCATACGGTAGCCTTTTCACCACTAAACGCGCGCTTATAGGAAACATGTGCTGCCATGAAGTCGGCAGGAGCCTTGAAGGCAAAGCCGTCGGTCAGGAAGAGGTCGTCGCAAAGGTCATTTACAATCACATTGCAGTTATTAGACAGTACGTTAACATCTTTGGCAATGAAGAGAGCATTGGGGTTGGCAGCACCAGTCAGGTCAACATCAGTACCTGTAACGCCAGTAGCGTCGAAGCAAGTAGCATTGACATCGCCCAGGGCACTAACCAAAGAGTAAGAACCAGCAACCTCACCAGCCAGGATGTATTTGCCTGAAGGATTGTAGGCAACAGGTGCACCAGCGCTGACATAGGCCATAGCTACGGTAATTTCTCCAGCATTTTCAGCCCAACCCTGAAGTGCCTTGAAACCTCTCAGGAGGGGATAGTCGGAAATCTTCACAACGTATGTGCCCGGCTCTGTGATCCACGATTTGTCTTCCCAATTCGTCACGCCAGCATAGTCAGCGATGGGATGAGGATAGAGGCAATATCTTGTGGAACCATCCGATACGAATACACGCAGACCAGTATGTGCGTCATCAGAAGTTTTACTTACAACGAAATGGAGGTAATCGTAGGCTGAAATATCTACAGATTGGTTATCGCTGTCGATATCACCGCCCCAGAGCGTCTCATTTGCAACTATCTGCGGATAAGCGATGGTCCATTTAATGTCACCAGCACCCGTCATGCCGTTGATGTCGGTGGCACCTGCGGGAGCCTCAACAACCTCTGTTGCCTCAATATAGGACTTCTCGACCAAGGTGATGTGGTTCACCTGTGCCTCTGCGCCGGGAGCGCTGGCCTTCACACCGTTGATATGAATATAGGTGGCACCTTCCTGTGCGGCATAAACATCGGAGAAGTCGAGCGTACCCACGCCATCAGTGATAGTCACAAAGAACTGGAAGGTACCTTCGGCATACTCGGCACGGTTGATGAACAGGCGCACAGTGCCGTCCGGGCCATAGAGTTTCGCTGCGCTATAGTCGGTGGCATCGATGTAAGAGAGATTGCCATCAGAGGGACCGGCATCGGTGCCGTAGATGGGCGATGTGGTCATCGCTCCGAGATTGTTGGCGCAACCCTGTCCTTGATTAACCCAGGGTAAGGTGTTGATTTCCACCTCGCCGTCAGGGAGTACGAACGGGTCGGGCTCCGGGAATTCAATGGGAGAGCCACTTACGGTAATACTGCTCAGGTTTAATTTGGTGTTCCAAGCCGAAGCCTTGACACCGTTGAGGTGGATATACTGCGCCTTCGGCTGCTGAGTGAGGACGGTGTTGCAGTCAAAGGTGGCAACGCCCTCTGAATTGATGTCAACGAAGAAAATGCCGTTGTCGCCTGCCTCTTCACGGTTGATGAACAGACGTGCTCTCTGACCGGCAGGACCATAGAGCTTTATGATGCCGTAGGCCGACACGTCAACGTATGAGAGGTTTGCACCACCAGCGTCAGTACCAAAAACGGTGCCGCCGTTTTCATTGTTGAAATCTTGAGTGCAATCCTGTCCTTTTTGAACCCAAGGCAGGGTGGTGATGTCAGTTTCATCTTGAGCTGCTACCACTCCCACTCCGGCAACGAGCAGTGCCAGCGTGAGCAAAAGTTTAGTAATTTTTCTCATAATTTTTTAGGTTTATAAATTTAATAATGAATGTTTTCAATTACAGAGAGGGCGTATAGTGAGCAGGCTGTCATAAGATTCTGTTTCACGCATTGCGGAAAAAGTCTTTTTGCGGAGAACCCCGCGAGGGATTTCCTCGCGGGATTGCTCACCATACTAACTAAATTTGAAAAACATGTTTAGGCCCTTACCTATCTATTAATCCTCAAAGTCTTCGTCGTTCATTTCGTTGCCCCAGATGTCCCAACTGTTATCGGAACGGCCGAGGACAGCCTTGCCGGAACTTGCACTTTTGTCAAAAACATCGCTACCAGTAAGCAGATGCTGCTGAATGCGGACAACGGTGATATTGGTCAGTGGGGAAATATATGTCTTTTTCATTGCTATTTTCGTTTTGATTATATTTGTAACATCTTTATTCTTACTTCACAACTTTCTTTCCGTTCACGATGTAGAGACCCTTCGTGGGAGCTACTACACGCATACCGCTGAGGTTGTAAATCTCACTTCTACCCTCTGTTGTCTTAGCAGCAACACCTTCAATAGCTGTTTCCTCACCATTCTCATAGTCAACGGTCAGGCTATGAACTCCACCAGTTGTAGCAGTCAGGTAAGCACGGAAGGGGTTGATGGTGATGGGGTCCTCAGCATCCACTCTATAGAAACCAATACCATTGTCGCCGTTCTGCAGCACGTAGCTGCCAGTGGGCACTTCAGCCAATGCGAACACACCAGTCATGTTGCCTGCGGTATTTTCGGCGTCAGCTACGACGGCGCCAGAGCCCGTGAAGGTCTGTGCACCGCTACCATTCAGCAGCACAGGAGTGTTGGCAGGAATTGTTGTCTCCACAGGAGTAGCCGTAGCAGCCTTAGCGCCACTGGTGTAGTTCAGTGTATAAGCGGTAACACCAGCAGGAATCGTGGCTGCGAAGGGCAAGCAAAGCGTAGCAGCCTTAGCATCTGTGTTAATCGTTGTAGTATAAGTAGCAGAAGTGGCCGTGAAGTTTGCAGGAGCCTTGAAGGGATAACCATCGGTCAGCACGAGGTTGGCACAGGTGCGATCAATAATTACATTGCTGGTGTTGGTCAGTTCTCCCGCCTTAGCAATAAAGAGTGCATTACGATTGGTAGCATTGAAAGTAATGCCAGATCCTTCCAAATTTGTAACATCAAAACAGGTTGCATGTGGATCTGTAAGAGCCTCTTCTCCGACACGAACGATGTTTTCTGCGGGTTCAACAGGAGAACCACTGCCGACATAAGCCATAGAAATTTTAATACTTCCAGCACTTCCCTGCCAATAAGCCTTGTTTTTAATGCCTCTCAGGAACGGATAGCCAGCAATTTTCACGACATATATCCCCGGTTCAGTAATAGTCGTTTCTTCAGTCCATTTAGAATCAGAAACCGATGCATAATCTGCTATTGGATGAGGATAAAGTATTACACGCGTAGTATTATCATCAGATTCTGCTGAAGATACAAACACGCGAAGGTATGTTTTTGCATCAGCAGAGGCATCAGATACAACAAACAGGAGATAATCGTAAGTTGATATATCCGCGGATTGAGTATCTCTATCAATATCACCTCCAAACTGAGTTCCATCACCGACAGTTAGCGGATAAGTTATACCCCATGCAGCACCAGTCCCGGTTATGCCATTGATATCTGTAACTCCCCCGGGAAGTTCCTTCACTGTTGTATCTTTAATATAATTTACCACTGGACCTTCAAGATAAATGCTTGATACAGTGATATTACCTGTTACATCATTGGCACCAGACAATCTGATGGTTTCAACGTTTGCAAGGTTC
>CACZRZ010000015.1 GCA_902783655.1 uncultured Bacteroidales bacterium | reverse complement strand
GTCTGATACTTCGAGTGCATGCCGCCACGACCAAAGGCACTGCGTTCGGGCCGTATATACTCGCTCAGGTCTCTGTCTGGCTCAACAAGACGAATCAACTCGGCATCGGGAGCATCGGGATGCGAAGTATAAACCCCATCAATGTTCGACAGCAGGACCAACGTCGAGGCCTTTACCATCTCCGCCATCAGCCCACTGAGTTCGTCGTTATCGGTGAACATCAGTTCCGAGACACTGACAGTGTCGTTCTCGTTCACAATGGGCAACACGCCATTTTCCAGCATCACCTCCATACAGGCCCTCTGGTTCTCGTATTGCTCGCCAGGCTGGAAGTTTTCCTTCATCGTCAACACCTGTCCTACATGGATGCCAAACTCACGGAACAGGTCGTAATAGAGTCCGACGAGCTTCACCTGTCCCACGGCCGAGAACAACTGACGCTGCTCCACCGAATCCAGACTGTGATCTATCTGCAATTCCCCGCGCCCAGATGCCACAGCACCGGAAGATACAAGAATCACCTCATAGTCGTGCTGACGCAACCATGCTATCTGATCAACGATAGCCGACATGCGCGTAACATCGAGTTTTCCGTCCTTGCGCGTCAGCACATTGCTGCCCACTTTTACGACAATCCGTTGACTCATCGTTTCACACTGGCTTTAAGTCCCTGTATGACAGCATTTGTAAACCCAGCCTGTTCCATAGCGTTCAAGCCCCGAATGGTGATGCCACCTGGTGTCGTCACTCGGTCAATGGCCTCCTCTGGGTGCAAGCCCTCGGTTTCCAACAGTCCGACGGCCCCCTTCAATGTCTGCATCACTATCTCCTGGGCCTGATGCGCCTTGAAGCCCAGTTCCACCCCACCCTCACTGGCAGCACGAATGTAGCGGAAGGCGTATGCAATGCCACACGAGGCCAACGCCATGCCAGCCTGCAGTTGCATTTCGTTACATAAGCAGGTCTTTCCGATGCTGTCGAAAAGTTGCTTGGCAAACTCCTCGTCTTCAGGATTGACATTAACAGAAAACAAGAATGTCATGGACTGGCATTGGGCCGCTGCAATGTTGGGTATGGCCATTAGCAAGGCACACTCGTCGCCTGCCCACTTGAGCAGGTCGTTACGATCAATGCCTGCAGCCACGGATATCAACATCTTGTCGGACGTGAGCAGGTCGCGAACCTCTATCAGAACCGATTGTACCAACCAAGGTTTCACAGCCAGGATGATGACGTCTGCCTTTTCGGCAGCCTCTGCGTTGTTGTGGGTAGTCTCTGCACCCATGTCAGAAAAGTGCTCCAGCTTTTCGGGTGACGGATTGCTGACAATCAATTCACCTGGAGCAACAAACTGGCTTTTCAATAGTCCGTCGGCAATGGCTCCACCCATTGCTCCGGCTCCGATAATGGCAATTTTCATATCTTTTGCAGTATGTTTTTCAGTTTATTCAGGAATTCGTCGGCATCCTCCCTCGTGAGGCACAAGGGCGGCAGCAGACGCAACAGATTGGTACCAGAGCAGCCCGTAAAGACATGCTCGTCGTAGATTAACATCTCTCGAACCGACTTCTGGGGCACGTCGAGCTCAATGCCAATCATCAGACCTCGTCCGCGAACGTCCACGATATGAGGCACCTCTGCCTTCATCTGTTTCAACTGGTCCATCAGATAATTGCCCAGTTCGTCAGCATTCCTCACCAACTGTTCTTCCTCCATAACATCCAGCACCGCCAAGGCTGCGGCACATGCCAAATGGTTGCCACCAAATGTGGTACCCAGTTGGCCATAGACGGGTGTAAACTTGGGAGAGATGAGAACAGCTCCCATGGGGAATCCATTAGCAATGCCTTTGGCCACCGTGATGATATCGGGCCTGATTCCCAGCCATTGGTGGGCAAAGAACTTTCCGCTGCGCCCATAACCGCATTGGATTTCGTCGCAGACAAACACGGCACCATATTTTTCACATGCCGCAGCCAGACCTTGGGCAAACTCTGCCGTAGCCATGCGGATGCCACCTACGCCCTGGATGCACTCTAAAATAACAGCAGCGACATCCCCCTTTGCCAGTTCCTGTTCCCAGGCAGGAAGGTCATTGAGAGGCAGGTATGTCACGTGTCCGTTGGCATTGACAGGAGCTATTATCTTGGGGTTGTCTGTCGCCTCCACTGCCAGCGATGTGCGTCCGTGGAAAGCCTTCTGAGCAGACAGGATACGTTTGCGACCTGTATGGAACGAGGCCAGTTTCAGGGCATTCTCGTTGGCCTCGGCTCCGCTATTGATAAGGAACAACTGATAGTCATCGTAGCCGCTGACCTGTCCCAAACGTTTGGCCAGTTGTTGTTGCAAGGGGTTAATCACAGAGTTGCTATAGAACCCAAGTTTTCCCACCTGCCGGCTCACGGCTTCCACATAGTGGGGGTGGGCATGACCGATGCTGATGACAGCGTGTCCGCCATAAAGATCGAGATACTTTTGTCCGCCTTCGTCCCACACATGACAGCCTTGGCCGCGCGTGACAGCGATATTAAAAAGAGGATATACGTCGAATAGTTTCACTGTAGTTAATGTTGAAAGTTGAAAATTAAAAAGCCGAGGCTTTAAGTTGCAGTCCTGCTTTCTCGTCGAGCCCGAACATCAGGTTCATGTTCTGAACAGCCTGACCTACGGCACCCTTCAAGAGATTGTCAATGCAGGAAATCATCAGCAACTGGTCTTCATATTTCTCTACATAGACAAGAGCTTTGTTGGTGTTCACTACTTGCTTCATGTCAGGACTTTTACAAACAAAGTGCGTGAAGGCTGTACTCCGGTAATAGTCGGCATAGATTTGCTGTATCTCCTCCAAAGGTTTGTCGCACTTAGCGTAAGCCGTCACAAAGATGCCCCTTGCGAAACAGCCGCGTTGGGGAATGAACAGTACACGGCCATCGTAGCCCGGACATAGTTCCTGCACCGTCTGGTTAATCTCCAGCAGGTGCTGATGGGTGAAGGTTTTGTAGACAGAGATGTTGTCGTTGCGCCACGAGAAATGGGTGGTAGCCCCGGGTTTCTGACCGGCTCCCGTTGAACCTGTAATACCATTTACATGAATGTCACCGCTGATGATGCCAGCCTTCAGTGCGGGCAGCATGGCCAACTGTATGCAGGTGGCAAAGCAACCTGGATTGGCCAAATGCTGAGCCGTACGGATCTGTTCCCTATGAGTCTCTGGCAGACCATATACGAAGCTATAATTCTTAATCCTTATTTCTTCGCCTTTTATTCTAAAGTCCTGTGCCAGGTCGATAATCTTCACGTTTTCAGGAATCGAATGTTCTTTTAGGAACTGTTCGCTCTTCCCGTGTCCGAAACAGAAGAACACGACATCAACATCCTCAAAGGGCATTTCTGAAGAGAACTGCAAGTCTGTGTCCCCCATCAGTCCCTCGTGAATGTCGCCGACCGGATTGCCGGCATTGCTCTCGCTGTGAGCAAAGACTATCTGCGCTTCAGGATGTCCGAGTAAGACTCGGATGAGCTCGCCACCGGTATATCCGGCAGCTCCAAGTATGCCTACCCTTACCATGTTTGCGGTTTTTTAGGTGCCAGCAGAGCCAAGATGATGTAGGCAAACAGTCCCACACCAAACTCGAGAATGCCGACCAGGAAGAGAACCCGCACCAAAAGCGGATCTACGTCGAAATACTCGGCTATTCCACCGCACACGCCGGCTATCTTCTTATCTGTCCGAGACAAATAGAATTTCTTATCCATAGTTTTTACCTTTCTTCATTGGGGTGAGCAAGATAATAGGCGCGCAAGGGAGTAGAAGTAACCTTGATGAAACCCTTGGCCTCGTCGCTGGTCCATCCCTTGGCACCCTCACCGTACTCGCCCAGTTTGTTCTTCACCAGGTCATCGGGCGTGTCGCACCCTACGGTCTGGAAGCAATAGGGACGCAGTTCCAGTGTCACCTCACCATTCACGTTTCGCTGACTGCTCTGCAGCATGGCTTCGATATCGGGCATCACAGGCTCCAGATACTGACTCTCGTGCAGGAACATGCCGTACCAGTTGGCCACCTGTTCCTTCCAATATTGCTGCCATTTCGACAGGGTATATTTCTCCAGGAAACGGTGTGCGCCGATGATGAGCATGGGAGCTGCTGCCTCGAAACCCACACGTCCCTTGATGCCGATGATGGTGTCGCCCACGTGGCAGTCGCGGCCAATGGCATACTGTGCACCGATTTCCTCCACAGCCTGTATGGCCTTGATTTTATCGGTGTATTTTACCCCGTTCACAGAACAAAGTTCACCTTTCTCGAAACCAAGTTTCAGCAACTCACTGCCGTCCTTGGTCGGATGTTTCAGATAGGCACTTTCGGGCAGTCCCTGCTTCGAATCGAGAATTTCTCCTCCACAGATGCTGGTGCCCCAGATACCTACATTGTACGAATACTTCAGTTTGGTGAAGTCTGCCGTGAAACCGTTCTTGTTCAGGTAGTCCACTTCCTCTTGACGACTTAGGTTGCCGTCGCGGGTCAGTGTGATAATTTCCACTCCCGGTGCCATCACCAGGAAGGTCATATCGAAACGAATCTGGTCGTTGCCTGCTCCCGTACTGCCGTGAGCAATTGCCGAAGCGCCGATTTCCTTGGCATATCGTGCAATGGCCAGTGCCTGGAAAATGCGCTCGGACGAAACGGATATGGGATAGCAGTTGTTGCGCAGGACATTGCCGAAGACCATGTATTTCAACGACTTCTCGTAGTATTCCTGCGTCACATCCAGTGTTACATACTTCGTGGCCCCCAGTTTGTAGGCATTCTCCTCGTTCGTCTTCAACTGTTCAGCCGAAAAGCCACCCGTATTGGCACAGGCTGCATGCACCTCGTATCCCTTTTCCTTAGCCAGATACATCACCGTGTAGCTGGTGTCGAGTCCGCCACTGAAGGCGACTACCACTTTCTTTTTCTGTTCCATATATAGTTTATTTGTTTTTTCGTTGAGTCATTATTTATCTGTTGGGGCATTGGGAACCTGCACGTCTATTGCGCGTATGCGTTCGAGCACATCCTCCGGAATCCTTGCGGGCAAGTGTTCTTCGGGGTCAAAGAGCATAGCGGTGCAGATGCAGAATTTACGGTTTCGCTCGCGCAGTACCGGATAGTTGACGCATCCTTCACAACCTTTCCAAAAAGCCTCGTCGTCCGTCAGGTCGGCAAATGTTACGGGCTGGTAGCCCAAAGCCGTATTCATCTTCATCACGGCTGCGCCGCTCGTCAGCGAGAAAATCTTGGCATGAGGCCATCGGATACGGGCCAGTGTGAAGGTCATATCCTTGATGCGCTTGGCCACATGATGTCCACGGAAGTCGGGATGAACAATCAGTCCGCTGGTAGTGACATATTGTTTGTTGCCCCAGGTTTCAATGTAACTGAATCCTGCAAAGCGGTCGCCCGCGAGGGCAATCACGGCCTTGGCCTCCCGCATCTTGACGGCCAGATACTCATGGGTGCGCTTGGCAATACCCGTTCCACGTACCTTGGCTGCATCAGCTATTGTCTGCAGGATGGTATCTACATACTTTTCGTGACTGGCATCGGCCACCATCACTTCTATTCCATCGTTATATTCCATTTATTTAATTGAAGATTGAAGATTGAAGATTGAAGATTGAAAAATGAAGATTGAAGATTGAAAATTGAAGATTGAAGATTGAAAATTGAAGATTGAAGATTGAATTGTAAAATCGCAGGTCAACTCATGGGCAGTACTTGCGACAGGGCGTCCAGTGCGTCAGACCTTTCCGTCCCCTCTTCCAGTACCAGCAGCACCGTGTCGTCGCCAGCCACTGTGCCAACCACACACCCCAAGTCGGCGTGGTCGATGTCATAGGCCACGTGAGCGGCATGTCCGGGCAGGGTTTTCACAACAGCCAGATTGCCGGAGAAACGTATGCCCAATGCCCCCATGCGGTTCATGGCCATCACGGTGATGTGGTTGTCGCTTACGCTTCGGTATGCCTTGCTGTTGGGCAGCATGTAAACGTAGCGCCCCGACTGGTTCAGAGCTTTTACCACACCCAGCACTTTCAGGTCGCGACTCAGCGTAGCCTGCGCCGTCGGGTAGCCGGCTTTTTCCAACTCGGCCATCAGTTCCTCCTGTTTCGAAAGCTCCTGGCTTGAAATAATCATCTTCACAACTTCCAGCCGAGTGTCCTTTTTACCCATATATTCACTTTTTATTCATTTTCAAGTGCAAAAATAGTTATTTTCGTGAATATATGCAAGAAAAATGGATAAAAAGTCTTGCGTCTGTACATACTTTAGATTATATCCAAACAATATTAACTTAGCCGAGCCGAGTGAACGGCGGGTTGATTCTCTATACCATATTTATAATTACGCGCGTATACGCGTACGCATGCGCGCACACGATAGTAAGGCCAAGGTTCAAACGACGTGTCGTTGGAGGCTAATCGACGCGTCGTTGAAGCTGGATCGACGTGTCGTTGGAGCCCAATCGACGTGTCGATTGACACGCCCCCACGAACGGGCACAAAAAAAGAGAGGATGCTCACACATCCTCTCTTTCTTGTGGTGTCACCAGGAATCGAACCGGGGACACAAGGATTTTCAGTCCTTTGCTCTACCAACTGAGCTATGACACCTTTTCCGTTTTGCGAGTGCAAAGGTACGTACTTATTTTGACATTACCAAATAATTTAGAGAAAAAGTGAAATTTTTAGTTTATAATTTTTAATTTTTAATTAATTGTTGTACCTTTGCACTCGCTTTAGCCACGATACCGCCATGAGGCGGAGGCAAAGCCTTCGGACAGTAGCGCAGTTGGTAGCGTACCACGTTCGGGACGTGGGGGTCGGGAGTTCGAGTCTCCTCTGTCCGACACCATGAAGAGAAAAATTGCCGTGGCTGGCACGGGCTATGTCGGTCTGTCCATCGCCACATTGTTATCCCAGAGAAATACCGTGACGGCGGTTGACGTCATCCCTGAGAAAGTGGACCTCATCAATCACCGCAAGTCTCCAATTGTAGATAAGGAAATCGAGGAATTCCTGGCCACCAAGGACCTTGACCTTACAGCAACGCTGGATGGTGAGTCGGCTTATCGCGATGCCGAGTTCGTCATCATTGCTGCCCCCACGAACTACGACCCCGTGAAGAACTACTTTGACACGACGCACGTAGAGGAGGTGATAGAGCTGGTCATGAAGGTCAATCCACAGGCTATCATGATTATCAAGTCCACCATTCCTGTGGGCTACACCGAAGCCACACGACAGAAATTCGGCACCCAGAATCTGCTCTTCTCGCCCGAGTTCTTGCGCGAGTCGAAGGCACTCTACGACAACCTCTACCCCAGCCGCATCATTGTTGGACGCCCCGAGGACGACGAACGCCTGGACAAAGCCGCACACGATTTTGCCGCACTCTTGCAGGAAGGGGCCATCAAGGAGGACATCCCCACCCTGTTCATGGGTCTGACCGAGGCCGAGGCTGTGAAACTTTTTGCCAATACATACCTGGCCCTCCGTGTCTCGTACTTTAACGAATTGGACACTTATGCCGAGTCGAAGGGGCTTTCGACGGAGAACATCATCCAGGGCGTGAGCCTCGACCCCCGCATCGGACAGCACTACAACAATCCTTCGTTCGGTTACGGCGGCTACTGTCTGCCCAAGGACACGAAGCAGTTGCTGGCCAACTATGCCGACGTGCCGCAGAACATGATGTCGGCCATCGTAGAATCGAACCGTACACGCAAGGATTTCATTGCCGACCGCGTGCTGAAGATGGCTGGCTACTACGACTACTACAACAGGGGCGACTTCGCTCCCGACCATGAGCGTCACTGCGTTGTCGGCGTGTTCCGGTTGACCATGAAATCGAATTCCGACAACTTCCGCCAGTCCTCGATACAGGGTGTCATGAAACGCATCAAGGCCAAGGGTGCAGAAGTCATCATCTATGAGCCCACCCTGGAGGACGGAACCACATTCTTCGGCAGCCGAGTAGTCAACGATTTGGCACAATTCAAATCCCTGTCACAAGCCATCATTGCCAATCGCTACGACGCCTGTCTCGACGACGTACAGGAGAAAGTCTACACTCGCGACATCTTCCGCCGTGACTAAATGGCGACCCTGAAGGAACGTACCGCACGCGGCCTCCTGTGGGGCATGGTGAACAACGGCACGACGCAGTTGCTGAATGCCGTTTTTGGCATCCTCATGCTGCGCCACCTCCTGCCCGAGGACTATGGAAAGATTGCCATGCTGATGGTGTTTGCCAACATTGCCAGCACCATTCAGGAATGCGGTTTCCGTGCCGCCTTGTGCAATCTGGGACGCCCCACCCACCGCGACTACAATGCCGTCTTCTGGTTCAACATCGGCATGTCGGCCCTCTTGTACATCATCCTTTTCCTGTCGGCTCCCCTCATTGCCAGATTCTATGGCGACCCCACTCTGATATGGCTCTCCAGATACCTGTTCCTCGGATTTCTGATTTCCAGTTTCGGCATCGTGCAACGGGCCTACCTCTTCATCAACCTGATGAACAAGGAGATGGCCATCATGGGCATCTCAGCCCTCGTGGTGTCGGGCACGGTAGGTGTGACAATGGTCTATCAGGGATTCTCCTATTGGGGACTTGCCACGCAGCAGGTGCTCTTCATCCTGGTGGCAGCCATCATTGCCTGGATGTATTCCCCTTGGCGGCCCTCCCTGAAGATTGACCTGCAACCCGCCTGGCAGATGTTCGGATTCAGCAGCAAGTTGCTGTTGCAGAACCTTTTCAACCAACTCAACACACATGCATTCAGCGTGTTGTTAGGCAGGTTCTATGGCGACCACGCAACAGGTGTTTACTCAAACGCCCGCAAATGGGACGACATGGGGATGAACACGGTGAACGGCATGGTACAGGACGTGGCACAGCCTGTGTTGACCCGTGTGCGCGACGACCAAGGTCACTATCGCAATGTGTTCCGCAAGATGTTGCGCTTCGTCTGTTTCATATCCTTTCCCTCGATGTTGGGAATCGGTCTGATCGCCCGCGAATTTCTGCTGATTACCGTTGGGGAAAAATGGCTGGAGAGTGCCCTACTGCTGAGCATACTCAGCGTCTATGGCGCCTTCTACCCCATTACCACGCTGTACTCAAACCTCACCATCAGCCAGGGGCGTTCCGACATAAACCTGTGGAATACCGTAGCATCGTGTATTGTGGTGTGGGCCGGACTATTTGTCCTGCATCCCTATGGCATTCGTGCAATGGTGATTTTCTTCATCTGTGTCAACATCCTGTGGCTGCTGATTTGGCAGTGGTTTGCCCACCGCTTGGTAGGCCTTCGCCTGTGGGATGTGCTGCGCGACATTCTGCCCTTCTTGCTATTCACCCTTATGGTGATGGCCACTACATGGTGGCTGACACGCGGAATAGGGAACCTGTGGTTGTTGCTCATCAGCAAGATTGTGATTGCTGCCGTGCTCTATGTCGGCATCATATGGATGAGCGGAGCCAAGATTATGCGTGAGAGCATCGAATACCTCTTCCAAAAATCAAAATTCAAGAATCAAGATGAATAAAGGGACTCGAATGGAGTGGCTCGATGCCATGCGAGGCCTGACGATGATACTGGTCGTGGCCTACCATGTAGCTCAGATGTCGTTCGGGGTGAACGAGAAAACAAGCTCTTCGCTGCCCTTTCTGGTTCTGTTCCGCATGCCGTTGTTCTTTTTCGTCAGCGGATTTCTGGCCTACAAGGCCGACTTCCAGTGGACGTGGCCCAGTGCATTGCGACTGACGTGGAAAAAGGTGAAGATACAGGTTCTGCCTACGATGGTTTTCCTTTGTGCTTTCATCATCCTCCGCCGGCCCGAGTTCTGGGGCTCGATTGAGTATGCCCTAAAGAGTCCTACGAAAATGGGCTACTGGTTCACATGGGTGTTGCTGCACATGTTCGTCATCTACTATGCTGCCTGTATGTTACAGCACTGGCTTAATGTTCAATTTTCAATTTTCAATTCTCAATATAGACATGCGGTCATTTGGGTGCTTTTTGTAGTGAGTTTGGTAATCTACGAAACATTATATCTGCCCGATATCGGATGGTACAAGGCCCCTTTCTTCCGATATTCCAGCCTCGTGAAGACACTGAACTTCCTGCCATTCTTTCTCTTGGGGAATCTGGCGCATCGATATTGGGACAAGGTGCAACAGGTGGCCTCATCATCGTGGTTCTTTCCGGTGCTCACCCTGATTGCCTTCGTTGCCTGTGCCGACATCTTCCGTTGGCATGTGTGCAAGATGGAGTGGGTGAACTTGCCCCGCACGGTGGCTATGTTCTCGCTGCTGACAATGGTGGTTATCTTCTTCCAGAACTATCAGGAGTGGTTTACGCATGAGCACGTCATCGGGCGCAGTTTGCAATACATCGGTGTGCGCACACTCGACATCTATCTTCTGCACTTCATCCTGCTGCCCAAGATGCCACAAGTGGGCGTGTGGCTGAATGCCAACCGTCCAAACTTCGTACTGGAGATTGTCACGTCCTTCTCCGTTGCCATCATCGTCATTGCCTTCTGCCTGCTTGTCAGTCAAATATTGCGCGTAAGCCCCCTGTTCCGCCAATACCTCTTTGGCCGCAAATAATTCGTAATTCGTAACTCGTAACTAATGAATATTGCCTACCTCATTTCCGCCCATACCGATGCCCCTCAGTTGGCCCGGCTCATAACCGCCCTGCATGCGGATGCCGAATTCTTTGTCCACATCGACCGGAAGTCGGACATCCGTCCGTTTAAGGAAGCTATATGTGCCGAAAACGTTCACTTCATCGAGAACCGCGTGGATGTGCGTTGGGGCACCCTCATCGAGGTGGAATACCAGATGGCACTCATCCGTGCGGCAGTGGAGTTTCCCCGACATTTCGACCGCATATTCTTCCTCTCGGGAATGGACTATCCACTCTGGAGCAATGAACACATCACCCGATGGCTGGAAGAACAAGGCGACCGCGAGATTCTGCAGGGCATATGCATGAATACGGAATACATCCAAGGACAGCAGCGCGACCTCTACACCCTGCGTCGTCCCTTGTTCCGGCTGTTCAATAACAAATGGAACCAAAAGTTGAGTATCCTGTGCCGCAAAGTGTTAGGGGCACTGGGCCTTCGGAAACGGCTTTGTTTCAAGATGGGAAACGAGACATGGAACCTCTACAAGGGTTCGGCATGGTGGTGCATCAGCGAGGAACTGGCACAGCACGTTCTCCACATCTACGACAACCGTCCTGAGATACGGAAATACTTCAGCGACAGCTTCGGACAGGCCGAGACACTCATCCAGACCATAGCCTTCAACTCCTCCAAGTGGGCACGACACTGCATACTTTCCGAAGGGGAATACCCCGGACTGGATGCGCTGACCCCCCTGCACTATATCGTCTACGAGCCAGTCATACAGGTGATGCAGGCCAAGGACTTCCC
>CACZRZ010000014.1 GCA_902783655.1 uncultured Bacteroidales bacterium | reverse complement strand
TACGTCTGAATCAATCACCAAGTCGGACGCTAACGGCCATGCCATCGCTTTTTTCAGCTCAAGTGATGCCGATTCATAAAGATTCTGTTGCTGCGTCAAATGATAATCCGCCTCGGCCACCTGTGATTCCACCTGTGCCACATCGGCTGCACTCTTGCGTCCTACCTCCTCCAGAAGTCTTGTCTGCTTCAGAAGCAGCGCGGTTTCTTCCACTTTCTCTTTAGCCATTGCTATCGTGCCTTGATAGTAGAGCGCATTGGTGTAGGCTTGCAACACGGCCAGGGCCGTCTCGTCCTGTAGCTGCCGAAGTGCCGACTGCCCCATCAGTACACTGGCCCTTGCTGCCCGAAGCATGTGCAGACGGTTGAAGCCATCGAACACGGGCAATGCGGCATACACCTGATAGCCATTATAGAAGGTGTTAACATTCGTATAGGTGTTTGTTTCGGGGTCGATGGCACGTCCGAAGTTGTACTGGGCTCCAATGCTGGCATCTACCGATGGCAGGAACCGTCCGATGGCTCCTGTCTTGGTGGCCTTCCGGTTGTCAAGTTCCAATTCAGACTGGTGCACCTCGTGGTTGTGCTCCACGGCATACTGCATACACTGCTGGAGGGTCCATATGTCCTGGGCGACTGTTTGCCGTGCCAGGAACAAGAGTATTATCGTCAGCTGTTTCATTCTTGCATCTTTGTTTTACGGTGCAAAGTTAGGTGCTTCCGGGCACGCTTGCAAGCCTTTTTATGCCCCGAAAGGCTGATTGTCTAATTTTTAGACACCCTCCCGTCAAATTATTAGACAGAAAAGCCGTACCTTTGTCTTCGCCGAAAGTACTCACGCTCGGAAGAACTCAAATAAATTTGGCATTTCACTTACTTAATCGTACCTTTGTCACATGAAATCCTACGGAACCATACTTGTCATTGATGACAACGTCGCGATTCTTACCGCGATGAGTTATCTTTTGGTTGATACCTTCGAGCAAGTGTTGACTACCACCCAACCTGACGACATCCTCAAGCTGATGGCACAGCAACCGATAGATATCGTGCTGCTCGACATGAACTTCGCTCCAGGTGTGAACAGTGGCAGTGAGGGCTTGCTGTGGCTGCGAGCTATCAGGAAGCACCATCCTGATGTACCCGTTGTCCTGCTAACGGCATATGCCGATGTCAGTCTTGCAGTAAAAGGCTTGAAGAACGGAGCTTCAGACTTCATCACTAAACCTTGGGACAACGGCGAACTGCTGCACAAACTGAAGGATGTGCTTGACATGCAAAGTGAGATTGTCAGCCTCGATGAGATGGAAATGCAGCACATCCGGCGCGCCATCGATCACTGCCATGGCAACCTGAGCCGCGCTGCAGAGATGTTGGGCATCACACGACAGACCCTCTATAACAAGATGAAGCGATTGGATTAGATGATAAAATAATGAAAGGCAAGAGAAATGATTTGGATATTATTCTTTATTGTCATCGGAATTATCTTCGTGTTATGGGAAGTGCGTAGGCAGCGTTCCCTAAAACTTCGTGCGCATCTGATGCAAGAGGCCATCCGCAATCACGATTTCACCTTCCGTCTTCCTCTCGACGGCCTTTTGCCGGGAGAACGGGCCATGCAACAAACACTGAACAAATTAGGTGAAACCATTCGCCAGCAAGTGAATCAGAATGAGGTGGAGTCTTGGGAACGGCTTACAAGAGTGCTGACGCATGAGATAATGAATGCCACAGCCCCCATCACCAGCATCAGCCAGTCCATGCTTGGACGTGACGATGTGAAAGGTTCTCCTCTTGAACCAGGCATTCAGGCTATCTTCGACACCAGTCGCCATCTGAGTAACTTCGTGGTGAATTATCGCAAGATGTCGGAATTGGAGAAACCAGTATTGGCAGACGTGTCACTCCGTTCAATGCTTGATGATGTCTGTAAAGCATACCCAGGACTGACCTGGGAAGTGAACGTTCCTACAGAAATGATTGTACACGCTGATGTGGGGATGTTACGGCAAGTGCTGATGAACCTGGCAAAGAACGCGGTGGAGGCAGAAGCCAAGAGAATGGTTATCCAACAGATAGAGAAGCCGTCGAATAACCTGCAACTAATGCTTTACATTGGCAATGACGGTATGCCCATCCCAGCAGAGAACCGCCAGTCGCTCTTTATTCCCTTCTTTACGACAAAGCGCAGCGGCAGCGGAATTGGCCTTTCCCTGAGTCGTCGTATGATGATACAGCAAGGTGGCATGCTCGACCTTGCAGAAAAGCCATTGTCGCGATGTCATGCAGGTTTCATCCTCACCATTCCGTACGGCCAAAGGCCTACGCTTGCGTAGCGAATCGGAGCAAGAACCACGACCGGGAGTTGGTGAAAGCCTATTGAAATGCAAAAAGCCGAGAAAATCTCGGCTTTTGCGCTTCAGGATGGGCTTGAACCAACGACCCCCTGATTAACAGTCAGGTGCTCTAACCAACTGAGCTACTGAAGCAGGTTAATCACATCCGTTTCCCGAATGCGAGTGCAAAGGTATGAATAATTTTTGAATACACAAAACAAATACAAAAAAAAATGATTATCTTTGCAAAAATTTTGGCATAATGAAGAGTATTATTGGTATTGGAAACGCTTTGGTCGACGTTTTGGTGCGTCTGGAGAGCGATGAACAACTGGCACGTTTGGGACTGGAAAAAGGCGGTATGCAACTTATAGATGACGAGCGGCAGCTGATTCTGTCGGCCCAAATGCAGCAGTGGAATCCTGCTAAGGCTACGGGCGGCAGTGCTGGTAATGCCATGTTGGCTTTGGCCAACCTGGGGGCAAAGCCAGGATTCGTGGGTCGTGTGGGCAATGACGACATGGGTCGGTTCTTTGCCGATAATTGCGACGCGGTAGGCATTGAGGCAAGACTCGTGAGTCAGGGCGGTGCGACTGGTGTGGCAAACACGTTTATCTCGCCAGACGCCGAGCGAACCTTTGCCACCTACTTAGGCGTGGCTGGTCAGATGGCACCTGAGGGCATCACGCCAGAACTGTTTCGGGGCTACGACATTCTCCACATCGAGGGCTATCTGGTGCAGAATCATGCCCTCATCCGCCGCATCTGTGAGGTGGCAAGGCAACTGGGCATGACCACGAGCATCGACCTGGCCAGCTACAATGTGGTCGACGAGAACCGTTCCCTGCTTCGCGAATTGGTCGTGAACTACATCGACATCGTCTTTGCCAACGAGGAAGAGAGTGCCGCCTTCACCTGTGGCAAGAGCCCCGAGGAGGCTTTGCATGAGATTGCCAGCATGGCCCGATGGGCTGTGGTAAAGGTGGGCAAACGCGGCAGTATGGGCATGTTCGACGGGACGGTCGTCAGTGTGCCTGGCAAACAGGTGGGAGTGGTGGATACCACTGCTGCCGGCGATTTCTTTGCTGGCGGGTTCCTCTATGCTTTGTCCCAGGGGGCAGGGCTGGAGCAGTGCCTGCGCATGGGATCGCTGCTCTCGCAGAACATCATACAAATAGTAGGTACCCGGCTGCCCGAACAGATATGGGAGGAGATTCGCAGCGAGGCGGCGGAGATGTTGAGAAAATGAGAAAAGTCGACGAAGTCAAAATGAGAAAATGAGAAACATATACCTTATATTTATATTGTCAGTTTTCGGTTGTCAATTTTCAATTGGCAAAGCCTATGCCCAACGTACGGAGAGCCACAATGCCGAGATTGGTCGGCACCTGGAACTCTTCGATGACATCTATCGCCAGCTCGACCTCTACTATGTAGATACCCTGTCGGCAGACACCACCATCGGATGGGCCATCAAGTCGATGCTTTCTCATGTCGACCCCTTCACCCAGTACTATCCGGAGGACAACGACGAGTTGCGCCAAATGGCAACGGGCAAGTATGCCGGCATAGGCAGCATCATCCGATATAACACCAAGGAGGAGAGGACGATGATTATCGAGCCTTATGAGGGCACACCCAGCCAGCTGGCGGGCATGTGTGCAGGCGATGTGATACTTTCCGTTGATGGCAAGGACACATACAAGATGCCCACCGACAAGGTGAGCAGCATGCTGCGCGGCGAACCGGGTACCAGCCTGGAGGTCAGCGTGCGACGCATGGGACAGGAGAAGCCGCTCACCTTCCGCCTGACACGAAAGAACATACAGACACCCACCGTCACCTACTACGGAATGACGGGCGAAGGTCTGGGCTATATCTATCTCGCCAACTTCACTACTGGCTCTACCCAGGAAGTGCGCCATGCTCTCACCGACTTGCGCGAACAGGGCATGCAGCGATTGGTGCTGGACCTGCGCGACAACCCTGGCGGAGCGATAGACGAAGCAGTGAACATCGTCAACCTGTTTGTGGAGAAGGGACAGAAGGTAGTGTACACGAAGGGCAAGATGGCTTCGTCGAACCGCGAATACTTCACGACCAGCGACCCACTGGACATGCAGACGCCCATCGTCGTTCTGGTGAACGGAAACAGTGCTTCGGCAGCAGAGATTCTGAGTGGTTCGCTGCAGGACATGGACAGGGCCGTAGTCATGGGCACACGCACCTATGGCAAGGGCTTGGTGCAGGCCATCCACGAAGTTCCCAATCGGGGCAACCTGAAGATAACCATCTCGCGCTACTACATCCCCTCGGGCCGGTGCATCCAGGCATACGACTATCGCCATCTGACTGCCGATGGCAGAGTGGGAACGGTGCCCGATTCGCTGACTCGCGTCTTCTACACCCGTGGTGGTCGTGAGGTTCGCGACGGGGGAGGTATCAAACCCGATGTCGAGGCACAGCCCGACAGCTTGGCTTCTGTGGTATATGATGCTGTGGAGAGCGACGAAATGCTGACCTTCGTAACACAGTATGCCCAGCAGCACAAGGAGATAGCCAGTCCTGTGGATTATGTGCTCAGCGACGAGGAGTATGCCCAGTTTGTACAGTATATGGTTGACCGCCAGTTTAGGCCCAACCGACGTACCGAAGAGGTGTTGAAGGTACTGCGCGACGCCGCCCGACTGGAGGGCTGCTACGAGGGTGCCGAAGAGGCTTTTGCACAGTTGGAGCAGGCACTGAAGGGCGACTTGAAGACAGAACTGGAGCGGCACCGCGACGACATACGCCCCTATCTGGAGGACGAAATCGTCAGCCGCTACTACTACCAGCGCGGCCGTGCCCAGCATCTGCTGCGAAACGACAAGGTCTATGACAAGGCCGTGCAGCTGTTGAATAATAAGAAAGAGTATGATAAGATTCTTGGATTATGAGACGCAGAAGAAACATACGTACAGCCAACCGCGGCTTCCTCATGGGCATTGCCGCACTGGCCATCATGGTCATGCTCCTCGTAGGTCTGTTCCTCTATTGGAGTATGCCCGTACAGGGACAATAGTAACTACATTAATAGGAAAGATGAAGAAACGAAAGATTATGGCAGGATGTACATTCCTGACCTTATTATTGAGCATGGCCGTCCTGACTTCCTGTGGCGACGACAAGAAAGAGGAAATCCTGCCAGAGGGCGATCCGAAGATATCGTTTTATGTAGTGGGGACGGTTACTGATCCCAGTGGTGCGCCGTTGCAGGGAATCACCATGAGCGTGAAAGAGGATTATATGAACTTCCTCGGATATGTGCAGATGGGGTCCACAGAAACCGACGAAGCGGGCAAGTTCCGTACGAAGGTCTTCACCGATGCTACCATCCACAACGGAATGGTGCTCATAGCCGAAGACCCGAATGCAGCTTTCCTGAACGATACGCTAAGTCTGCTCGACCTGCCTAAGAAGAAGGTGGCTACCGGAGCCGACATGCTGGATGGCGGCATCTGGGAACTGACTGGCGACGTCCTATTAAAGCCTGCCCGGTGAGATAAGTATTCTTCCATCGAGAAGATAAGTAATGTATGGGCCGCAACATTATTTTCGTTCTTTGGTACGCTTTTAAGACGATTTTAGTGTCGATATTAGCCCGTATCATGGAAAAAAGCAGTAAAAATTTGTTTTTTCATTCACTTATTCGTACCTTTGCATCGTTGAAAGTGAGGAGCCCGAAAGGAGTTCCTCACTTCACGTTAATAAAAGATGTATCATGATAGACAAGAAACTTGTAGAGAATGTTGTAAACGAGTGGCTCCAGGATAAGGATTATTTCCTGGTAGAGGTCAGTGTGAGTGCAGACGACTGCATCGTGGTAACCATCGATCATGCCGACGGCGTATGGATTGAGGATTGTGCAGAGCTGAGCCGCTACATAGAGTCGAAACTCGACCGCGACAAGGAAGACTATGAACTGGAGGTTGGCAGTGCCGGACTGGGACAGCCCTTCCGTGTGCTTCGCCAGTACGAGATACACATGGGCGAACCTGTGGAGACGCAGACTCGCGACGGACACAAGTATCAGGGTACACTCGTTGAGGTTGGTGACGAAGGCTTTACCATGGAGGTGGAGCAGAAAGTGAAGCCCGAAGGGGCCAAGCGTGCACACAAGGAACTGGTGCAGATGAACTTCGCATACAGCGATGTGGCATATACGAAGTACCTGATTAAAGTAAAATAATTTGAAGTTATAAGGATTTTGCTGCGCGAAGCCAGTCCTTAAATCACGAAATGATAAAATCATAAAATCAATATAATGGCAACAAAAACAAATGCATCGGGAACGGTGAACCTGATTGACTCTTTTGCAGAGTTCAAGGAAATGAAGAACATAGACCGCGCTACGCTGGTCAGTGTTCTGGAGGAATGCTTCCGTAGTGTCATCGCCAAGACCTATGGCTCGGATGACAACTACGACGTGATTGTGAACCCCGACAAGGGCGACTTTGAAATCTATCACAACCGTACCGTCGTTGAGGACGGACAGGTGACTGACCCCCAGCGCGAAATCAGCCTGAGCGACGCACGCCAGATTGAGGACGACTACGAAGTGGGCGAAGAGGTGAGCCAGCAGGTGGACTTTAGTTCATTTGGACGTCGCTCCATCCTGACACTGCGCCAGACACTGGCCAGCCGAATCCTGGAGCTGGAACACGATACACTGTATAACCAGTACAAGGACCGCATAGGCGAAATCGTCAGCGGTGAGGTCTATCAAGTGTGGAAACGCGAACTCTTGCTGCTCGACGACGAAGGCAATGAATTGCTGCTGCCGAAGCAGGAGCAGATTCCGGGCGACTTCTTCCGCAAGGGAGAGACCGTTCGTGCCGTAATCCTGCGTGTGGACAATGCCAATGGCAATCCTAAGATTATCCTGAGCCGCATCAGCCCCGATTTCCTAAAGAGACTGATGGAGGCCGAGGTGCCCGAAATCAACGATGGACTCATCACCATCCATCGTGTGGCCCGTATTCCAGGCGAACGTGCCAAGGTGGCAGTGGAGAGCTACGACGAACGCATCGACCCCGTAGGTGCCTGTGTGGGCGTGAAGGGTAGCCGTGTGCATGGTATTGTCCGTGAACTGCGCGGAGAGAATATTGATGTGCTCAACTATACCCAGAATCCCCAGCTCTTCATTACTCGCGCCCTCAGCCCTGCCGAAGTTAACCGCGTGGAACTGGATGAGGAATCGAAGAAGGCAGAGGTGTTCCTGAATCCCGAGCAGGTGAGCCTGGCTATCGGTAAGGGAGGCGCCAACATCAAGCTGGCTTCCATGCTCACAGGTTACACCATCGACGTATTCCGCGAACTCAATGCAGAGGAAGAGGAAGACGTGCAGCTCGACGACTTTGCTGATGAAATCGAACCTTGGGTAATCGAAGAACTGAAAAAGATTGGTTTGACCACTGCCCGCCAAGTATTGAACGCTCCGCGCGAGATGATTATCAAAGAGGCCGACTTGGAAGAGGAGACAGTGGACGACACCCTGCGTATTCTGGCTGCTGAGTTCGAGGACGAAGAGGACGAAGAGCAAGGGTGAGATAAAAATTAAAAGATAAAAGATAAAAGTGAGTGAAAAAGATAAAGATTAAAAGATAAATATGTGAGGATGAAACAGGCATGTGCTATGTCGCATAGGCGCTAGTGTTAGTTAATTTTTATCTTTTAATTCAATTTTTAATTTTTAATTTTTAATTTTTAATTCAAATAAGATGAGTATAAGACTAAATAAAGCAACCAAAGAATGTAATGTAGGACTACAGACGGCCGTCGAGTTCCTGCAGAAAAAAGGCTTCACGGAGGTGGAGGCTAATCCCAACAGCCGCATAACGGAAGAACAATACGAGATGTTGCTCAAGGAATTTAGTCCCGACAAAGGCCTTCGCAAGGAAGTCACGGAGATGCAACAGCAAAGGCAGAGCACCAAAGAGAAGGAAAAGGCTGCCCGCCGCGAAGAGGTGATGGCAGAGACCACCAAGGTCAATGTCAGCGGTCCCAAGGTTGTTGGCAAGATTGACCTCAACAAACCCAAGGCTGAACCCAAGACTGTGGAGAAACCGAAGCCTGCTCCTGAGCCTGTGGTGGAGGAACCCAAGCAGGAGACGACGCCCGAACCTCAGGCAGTGGAAACGAAACCTGTGGAAGAAAAGCAGCCGGTTGTCGAGGCTCAGCCCGAACCTCAAGTGGAGGAAACGGAGACGCCCGCCCCCAAGCCTGAGAAGAAAAAGAAGGAGAAGCCTGCCATCGGTGGGGTGTCGGACGACGGCGTGTTCCGCCTGAATAAGGAGAACGTGGCTGCACCAACCCTGACGGTGAAGGGACATATCGACCTCTCGTCGATGAACCAAAGTACGCGCCCCAAGAAGAAGAGTAAGGAAGAGAAGCGCAAGGAGCGCGAAGAGAAGCAGGGCAAGCAGAAGCGTGCACGCATCGGTCAGCAGCGAGTCGATGTAAATGCGGTGGCCAACCAGCAGCAGAATCAGGGCAACAACCAAAATCGCAATAAGCAAAACAATAACCAGCAGCAACAGCAGCAGGGGCAGGGCAAGAAGAAAAAGAAGAACCAACCCAAGCAGAGTGTGCTGCCACAGGAAGTAAGCGAGGAGGAAGTGGCTAAGCAGGTTCGCGAGACACTGGCCCGTCTGACCTCGAAGGACAACAAACTGGGCAAGGGTGCCAAGTATCGCCGCGAGAAGCGCGATGCCATCCGCCAAGGTATGGAGGAGGAACTGGAACACCAGGCAGAGGAAAGCAAGGTGCTGAAGCTGACGGAGTTTGTGACCGCCAACGAACTGGCCACGATGATGAATGTGCCCGTGACGAAGATTATCGGAACGTGTATGTCTATTGGCATCATGGTCAGCATCAACCAGCGCATGGATGCCGAAACCATCAACCTCATTGCCGAGGAATATGGTTTCACCACCGAATACGTCAGTGCCGAGGTCAGCGAGGCTGTCGTCGAAGAGGAGGACAATGAAGAGGATCTGCAGCCGCGTGCTCCCATTGTTACGGTGATGGGTCATGTCGACCATGGTAAGACTAAACTCTTGGACTACATCCGTAACACCAATGTGGTGGC
>CACZRZ010000013.1 GCA_902783655.1 uncultured Bacteroidales bacterium | reverse complement strand
GATCTCCTCGGTGCTCTTCGTAGCGCGCATCTTCACCACCGCCTGGATCAGCTTCAGCGAGGCTTTCGAGGCCAATGGTCAGGTGTATGTCAATGTGCGCTGGTTCTCGCAGTTCGGTGCTCCCGTCAATACGACGCTCGATGCCTACATCACCGGCTTGCGCTATTCGGGTTTCTCCGAGGTCTATGAGTACCGCATCAACGGCGACGGTACCATCGCCCTCCATCACATCCTCGAACCCGAAGGATCGATGCCAGCCCTCCTGCCCCGCATCGGACTGACAATGACGCTCATCGACCCCATGCAGCAGGTGAAGTGGTACGGACGCGGACCTGAGGAAAACTATCCCGACCGCAAGACCGGCTACCCCATCGGCATCTATGAACGTACGGTGGACGATATGTTCGAACCCTACCTCATACCTCAGGACTGCGGCTTGCGCTGCGACGACCGCTGGCTCGCCATCAGCAGTGAATCTGGTCAAGGACTGCGCTTTGCTATGGACCAGCCGTTCAACTTCAACGCCTACCACTACAGCACCGACCACCTGACGAAGGCCGTATATACCTGCCAGCTCCGCCAGCAGGACGGCATCACCCTGAACCTGGACTACAACACCACAGGCGTCGGATGCACGGCATGCTACGTCCTGCCCGGTTATCAGGTCAAGCCCAGCCGCTACGAGCGTCGCCTGACCATAAAACCGATATCTCAGTGAAAAGGAGCAGGGCGGATGAGCGCAATCGTCTTTGAGTGAGAGTTTTTTGAGAAAGGATATGGTTTTGCCTACGACAAGACCTTCGTAGAACAGAAGGGCTACGGGATGTGTCTGACCGGCAAGTAGCCCGACAAGAAACTAACAGTATGAACATAGGAGAATTACTGAATCGTACGGACAGGTTTGCAGCCAATGCGGGATGCAGGATTACGGAAGTGGATGCCAAGCACGCCGTTGCAGAGATGACGGTGACAAATGAGCATCTGAATGGCGGCAACGTATGTCAGGGGGGTGCCCTGTTTACGCTGGCAGACCTTGCAATTGCCGCTCTGATGAACAGTCAGGGACAGCTCACGTTCGGAATCAGCAACAGCATCATGTACGTGTCAAGTGCAAGGGAGGGAGATGTGCTCCGGGCAGAAGCCGTAAGCCTTGCCGACCATCACAAGATTCCTGCCGTAGAGGTAAGAGTAACCAACCAGGACGGGCGACTTATCTGTCACGTCACAGGCATGGGTTATCGCAAGGCTACGGCTCTACCAAGTTAGGGAAGCGGGGGTCCACACCCCTTCCGCGTGATGCGCCTACTGCATTCGTCGCAGTCCCTCCCATCGTACATTCCATCTTCCGTCTTTTGGGAAACCGGGGTTGACGGATTCCGTCTGTCCGTCCCATCCGGCGCACATCATGGCTACGGCTGTGAGCAGTGCGCCATTGCCTGGCAGATAGACGCGCAGGCGGTCGGCCGTCTGGAAGTTGTGTCCGCTGGGCAGATAGGTATTCTTCTGCGTGTCGATGAGCAGTGCCTTGAGGGCCGTCTCGGGTTCGCCCAGACGGGCGGCAGCCATCGCTATCATGCCGTAGTCCCACCCCCATGTTGAAGCCCAATTCCAGTTCTCCATCACCCAATTCAGGGTTCGCAGCATGGTGTCCTTGTCATACAGGGCACTGCAGGGAAGCAGGCCACAGGCTCCCAGCACGGCAGGATGGTCGTTGCGGCACTTGTCGGCAAAGGCCTCCGTCATTCTGGCAGGACGTTCGGTATCAAATGGGTCGAAGACCTCGATGGGCTCCATCGCCGTCTGGGTGGGGAGTCCGGCGGTGTAGATGCCATTGACCTTGGGCAGGGGCGCCAGGCGGTCAACGATGTCGTCCCACTTATCGTTGCGCGGTTTGCCCTGTCGCTCGCGCCACTTGTTGGCCACCCTGAGTCCGTACTGCCAATAGGCCAGCTCGAAAGGGTGGTTATAGGAAATGTCCTTGTTCATGCATTCCTGCATGGCCGTAGCCCCTTTCAGGACATAGCGCTGGAGCGTTTCGTCGAACGATGCGAAATCGGCCATAAACTCGGCGGTAGCTTCCACCTGCTCGCCATATTCGCGAAGCGTGGCGTTGGTGGGACAGGCACGATACATCTCCTCGGCCAGATAGATGTAGTGGGGCTGTTGCCAGATGAGGAATGAGCCCGTGTTCGAGGGGGCCTCACCAGCCCAAGGGTCGGTCATCTTCATCCAGCGTACGCCCTTGAATCCCTGGCGCAGGGCTATCTGACGGGCTACGGGATAGGCTACCCGATTATACCAGCTCAGCATCTGTGCCACCACGTCGGGACGATTCCACAGTGCAAAGTCCACCACATGCCACCACGTCATCTCCAGGTGGGGCCTGCCAAACCAGGTGTTGTAGGTGAGTCCGCTCTCTTGTGGAGGCATAGAGTTGGTGCAGTTGATCTGTGTGAGATATTGCGAGAGCACCACCCGGCGCTCCAGTTCACGGGCACGCGGGTCGCTGCACTGCGAGAAATCGACCATGGCCCCCGTATTCCACCAACGGTTCCAATGGCGTCGGGTAGCCTTGTGGTACTGATTATATGCAAAACGCCCACCGTTCTTCGGTTGCGGAAGGTATTCCACCGAGAATGTGAGCACATCGTCTGGGGAAGAAAGGTGGAATTCGTGGCGGTCGCGCTCCTCCAGCGTGGCGCGACCTTCCCATTGCAGCAGCACGTAGTACGTCGTGGCATCGAGTGTGCGACGGATGAGGGCAGCGTTACTGGACTTTTCCACCACTTCCGACCGATGCCTCTCGCCCTGGTTCCAGTCGCTGGCATCGTCGGCGTGTCGGCCTGTAGGATAGGGAAAGCGCAGACGTACAGTGGCCATCTGCCTGCCAAGCATCGGGCTCCGGACGCAGGCATAAAGGGCATCCTTCAGGGGATGGACGCCAGTGGTCACCTCCACCTTCGCCCCATCTACCGTAAACGACGATGCTATCTCACCATCCATCAACTCCAGTTCCTGACGGATGTCGGCAATCTGACTGAGACAGACGGGCGACCCGTCGGCATGTTTCATCGAGAGCCCCACGGCACCCAGGTTCAGGCGGTGGGGGTTCACGCGGAAGTAGTTGGTGGCCTCCTTGTGCCGTCCGTCCTCTGCCTTCTTGTATTCCACGGCGTAGAGTTCCTGGTGACCACGACCGAAGTCGAACGCCCGTTGAGATTCCGAGGGTTGCAGTTGCCTATTGTCTGGGAAGCGGTGCCAGCCCCAGTCGCTCATGGCACAGAGTGGAACACCTGCCCGATAGTCGAGCGGAAAGGACTGCAGCCCAGTGACGTCCACGGTGACGGCAAAACGGCCGTTGCCCACCGATAGCGAAGCCAACGTATCGGCCCTGTTGACGACGGGATTGTTGCGACGAAGGAGGGCGGGCCGGTCTATGGCCGCCATCACATTCGTACAGCAAGCAGCCAGGAGGGTCGTAAGTATCGTGAGTTGCAGGATTGCCGATGGTCGCATAAGTATTTGTTTGGGTTGACTTACTCTTTTCGGTTACAAAGATAGCGATATTTATCCAAACATCTTCTGTTACATTCACAGATTTTTTATAACTTTGCGTAATAAAACGGAAGAATATGATCCTGAAATGCCCTAATTGCGGTGAGCAATATGAAATCCAATCAAAGTCTTCTCTTGACGGATTTACAATGAAATGTCAGTCCTGCGGCACTGAGATTTCTGCAGATGAGGAAATAAAGATTACTCCCCTTGGAGGTGCTTACGCACCCTCTGTGCCACAGGCCAAGAAAGAAAAGAGCCAACGTTGGAAATGGGTGGTTTCTATTCTTGTGCTCCTCATTGCCGTGATGATGTTTACACGTCCCAGCAAAGAGAAGCACGCTGAAAAAGTTAGAGAGATAGCCATGCAGGCCATCAACCAGAATATCCAGGACGATGACCGTCTGACACAGGGCTTGGCCTTTTTGTTTGGCCCGTGGGTCATGGATAGATTCATGGATATGGGTTTGCAGATAGACGACTATTTCATCTTCAACATCGGAAGAATAAGCTACGACGATATTGACAAACCTGTAACTCTTGGACTTTTCAACAACGTCATCCTGTTGGTTGACAAGGATAAACTAAGATCTGAATAGCAATAACAATGAAATAAAACTTTATCACCATATAATTTAAGTTAATTTCGATACACTGTTCATTGGGTGTGACATTCTCTTCAAACTCACCCTTTATCAGTTTTATACTTTTCATGCTCAAAATCTTTCAGTACAACATAATACTCCCATCCGTCGTTGCGCTCCTTCGTCCTCTCTTCAACCTCCAGTTCTAACTTCATGCCGAAACGCTCGGCTATCTCTAAATAGTCGTAGAGCGTACTCTTGGATACGGGTACTTCATAGCCGGGGCGCTGGTTTTGCACAATGGCACTAATGTACTCGCGCTCTTCGTCGTTGGTGAAATCGTCATGGTCATACTTGCGCTCATATTCACGATAGATGGCTCGTCCTCGGTAAAAGTCGCGCTTTCGGATGCCAGCCAATCCACTGTAGTTTAGCCCTCTGTGAATACGGGCTTTCATGTTCTTCACCGTAATATAGGTGAACAGTCCCAAGATACGTTCCTGGCTGTCAGCAAACATGGGGATAAAGATGTATTTATCTCCATCACAGCCGTAGTACGACGCACAAAAGTATCCTTCCTTCTGTGCTCTCTCGTCAGCCAGTTTCTGTATGTCTTTATTTAGTTTCATACCAAACGCAAAGATAAGCATTAGCGGACAAATAAACAAACTAAATTGGATATTCAGCACTGTTAAAATGCAAAATAGAATATAGAAAGAATTTATCCACCTGCGTTTTTGGATATATTCACGATTTTCTGTATTTTTGTCAACATTAATGCTAAAAGGAAATGAATCTGTTTGAAAAGAATCTGCGAGAGGACCTTCATCAGTATCTCGTGATGATGAAGGAGGTTGATGAGAAACTGCCCGATTGCCCGGATATAGAAGACAAGTGGGAGGAAATTGCCAAGGCATACCTGCCGGATGGCGTGAGGGAGTTCAACTCCTACCCTACATCTTCGTTAGGCTGGATGATGTACATCGGCATGGCCGTGGCCGCCTATTGGGATGGAGCATGGGACGTTTATGGAAAGAACCCAAACATCTACGCCCATCTGCGTGATAAACGGGGCTACGATGCCATGGACGAATATATCCGCGAAGAAGTACTGCAATTGCAAGGTATGGCCTTTGATGCCTTGGAACGCCTGGTGGGCGAATGTGCCTCGCGCGTGAACAATGCGATCCGCCGACAAGGCTTTGAGCCAGGTACAAAAATGGCCTTCGACGGCTACCTCGCCTGCCTGCATCAGCTATATCTCATGGGGGCAGCCGTGCAACTGCGACGTATGGGCTACCACATGGAGAAAATGTAAGAAACATAAAATCGTATGGCAAACAGAGACTACATACAGACCAACAAGAGTTGGTTGGAGGCTAAAGCCAAACAGGAGGGGGTGATGCCTCTCTCCAAGGGTGTTTATTACAAAGTATTGGCCGAAGGCAACAAGAATAGCGCAAAGCCTACACCGAGCAGCATCATCACAGCGCACTATTCAGGCCGTACCATCAACGGAAAGGTGTTTGACAGCAGCCGTGGCGGAACTCCGCTGGCTTGCCGCCTGCGCGACCTCATCGAGGGCTGGATTATCGCTCTGCAGGAGATGCACATCGGCGACAAATGGGAAATCTACATCCCTGCTGACATGGGCTATGGCCGTTTCTCACAGCCCGGCATCCCCGGTGGCTCTACACTAATCTTTGAAATCGAACTTATCGGCATTGCCTAATTTCTTCAATGATTATCTGTCCATGGTATCTTCTGTTGGTACTTCCCAGAACTTACGCAGTTCTTTGATAATATTATCATAATCTCGACTGGTGAAAGTACCTTCACCCCTCATCAGGATGGTATAGGTGATGCCTTCGAAAGTCTTCTCTGCTTCGGTGTCTCTGAAGCCATTCCGCAGGTAGAAGTCTCTTCGGCGCAGTCGTTGGTCAAGATTGTCACATTCCTGGCGAGGTGATTCCATGTCAAGGATAAGGCGTTTTCCCTGATACTGCTCAATGATATGAGTTAGTATCTTCTGCCCATAGCCTTTGCCACGAAGTTGTTCATCAACGGCAAAGTACCAAAACCAGTTGTAGTTTTCCCTCGGCAGTACAATAGTCAAACCTACAAAAGTGTCTATGTCATAGTAGGCTGTGAAGTCCAAGGGCATGGCATCTGTAAGGCGCATTAGGTCATCCCATGGCAACCGCTCTTCATCGGGGAAGGCTTCTTCATAGAGCATTTGTACCTCACACAAAGATGCATCTGCAGAGGTTAGTTTACGCTCTTCGAGTTTGCCACTCTTCAGACGAACGAAATACTCCCATCCGTCGTTGCGCTCCCTTGTCCATTCAACAACCTCCAGTTCCAACGTCATGCCGAAGCGCTCGGCTATCTCCAGATAGTCATAGAGCGTGCTTTTGGCTATAGGCACATCATAGCCTGGACGCTGGTTCTGTACTATCGCACTGATGTACTCGCGCTCCTCGTCGTTGGCAAAATCTTCATGGTCGTACTTACGCTCGTACTCACGATAGATGGCACGTCCTCGATTGAAGGCTCTACGTCTTATTCCTGCCAAGCCGTTGTAGTTCAGTCCCCTATGGATGCGGGCTTTCATGTCCTTCACTACGATGTACACAAACAGCCCTTCAATACGTTCCTGACTATCGGCACGCATGGGCAGGAATATGAACTTTTCTCCGTCACGGCCATAGTACGACGCACAGAAATATCCCTCTT
>CACZRZ010000012.1 GCA_902783655.1 uncultured Bacteroidales bacterium | reverse complement strand
GCATGTATGGTGAAAGGCACGCCCAACTCACGAGCATAGGCAAACGTCTCTCGGTATTTCGCCGTGGGGAACAGCGTCTCGGCACCTGCCAGGTCAGCGGCCACTACGCCCCGTCCCAGGTATTTCCTGGCCATACGCACCGTCTCCATGTTCAGATCGTCATTATCCTCGCCACGCATACAGCACAGAATCAGATTGGCCTTAAAACCATTTCGACAGGCAGACAATCCCTGTTTGAGTCCCTCGATAGAGGCCGCCACCACCTCGTCTTGCGTCAATCCCTTCTGCAGGTGCAACTGTGGTGCATAGCAGATTTCGGCATACACCAGCCCCTGTGCATCGAGCCTACGGACAAGACTGCTTACGCTGTAGGCGATGGTTGTCGGACTCTGCATCACAGACACAGGTAGGTCGAAACATGTCAGGTAATCGTTCAGGTTCTCACAATTTACGGGGCAAATGAGTTTCTTCTCCAGCTCTGCATCGTTCTCCGGCAGGTCAACGTCCTCTATGTGGGCCATATACCTCACATCCTCCATCGACAGTGAGCCGTCGAGGTGCAGGTGCAGGTCAACCAGAGCGTATCGTTTGGCCAGTTCCCCAGTATCCTCCAATGGCAGGGTGGGGTTATCATCGTTGCTGCACGCTGTCAGCAGCAACACCCACACGGGCAACCATATTACATACCAGATTTTCCTCGTCATATGATGACCTTAATTCGTTATTGCCTACAAAGATAAGCATTATTTGCTACAAAACATTCGTTGTAAACTATTTTTTTCAAATAGCGTCCTAAATATTTCGTTTGTTGCCGCCCAATGCTATCGGGGTCTACGAGTTGCAACCCTATCAACCATTGCAGCAGCTAATATGAAAGCGGAGCTGTAAACACAGCCCCGCTTCGAAAATTATACGGTTTAAATGTAGATTAGGATTAGTAGATGTTCTTTACAAGGCAGACGGGAATGCAGGCATCGTCATTCCTTCCCCACCAGTGCCAGCCAAACAATTCTTGTTCTTTGTCAAAATTGATGCAGCCATCCCACTGCCCATTCTTGACGACGTGGTATTGGGTCGAACCGACATTATATGCGACATTGGGATTACTGATGTATTTACTACCTACGAAAGCCATATTGAATCCTAGGAATCCTCCTTCCTTGTCGAGGTAGAACGCCCTGGCAGACGAGCCTGGTACATTATTTGCTTTCATAGACCAAGGACATCATCTTCCTTGTCTCAACAAATTCTTCTAATCTCATAGAACGGGAGACAGAACAATATGTCTGTCCCCCACGCGTATAACATTATTCCTTATTCCTTGATGAGACGGAGGCACATCAACCAATTATCGTGATTAGTGCCCTTCTCGATATCGAAGGTACCACTATTTTGGATACGAATATGATAGTCATCGGAAGTTCTATATTCCATCTGGCTATTACTACCACGAAGTTCATTCCCAGGATAACCAAGGTCAAACCAACCAGCCCATACTAGTTCATAGCCGGTCACGCCTCCTTTCAACAATGCAAGTCCTGGCAATGAATGTCCATTGGCACCGAGTTTATTCTTCATTTCGCTGTAGTCTGTACTTTTAGCTACTCTCCAACCTGCGGGGTATTGGTTGGCTTGACTAGCTCTGGCATAATTATAATACACATGGTAAGTACCATCAACATTTCGTCCCGTGCTTCCCTCACCTAAGCCCATGGAAAAGTCGATGCGCGTCCATATATTATTGAAAATCTTTACCAAGGGATAGGAACCCGGAACATTCGTGCTGCCGTTCCAAACTTTTCCCACCAAAAGTTCGTCCTCTATTGTACCTTGTTTCACATCGACCCCCTCGGCAGGGGTGGTGGTGATGGACGCGCCGCGGAGGTAGAGTTTGGTGACATTGCCAAAGTCAAGTTCGGGATATTCGCTGATATTGGTTTCTGTACCATTCCATGCCACGCGGGCGGGTTTGTGAGTATCGTCGCCAATGAAGAAGCCCATATTATAGCGGACTGTGGTGCCGATGACGGGATAGACTACGATGATGCGCTTGTCGCGGTTGATGGCGGGGATGTATTCCTGGCAGATCTGTCCTACGAGTTGTCCACCTAGCTTGATGTCCTTCACGAGCGTGCTGTTATAGGCAGTACCAAATCTCGGAACGTCGAAAGATGTGACAGTTCCCGTGTCGTAGGTCGAGTTGTCTTCATATTTCTCGGCCATTTCTTTGCCAGTCATGAAGCGGTATAGTGAGTCGTAACGTTCGGGGTAATTGGCTTTGTCTACCAACTCGTAAAGTGGTACAAGCGAATTCTCGTCGACAAATCCCATCAGTGCCATGTTATCTTTATCGACAGAGTTAAACCACGCTAAGTAGTTCGCCTCAGTAAAGCCATCCTTCGCAACCAAAGCCTTAGCCAGTTTTGTGTCACCTCCCAGCGCGTCAACATTAATCTTCATCGAGTTCTTGTGGTTGTTGTACGACTTGTGGAAGTCATCGTTTACGCTGCCTCCAGCCTTGGCAAAGACTCCCTCATAGCTGGCCTTGGCAAAGACATTCAAGTCGTAGCTTTCTTTGATGTCGGTGATATCGACGTCGAGCGATTGGCGCACGCGACCACCCAAGCGGGCTGTCATCACAACGTGGGTACCGTAGTCGCGAATCAGATTTTTGAACCCATTGGGGTCTGTGCTTGCATATTCTTCAAAGATGCCGTTGATGTCCTCATATGCCTCCTCGTTCATGTATTTGCGCGTCTTGAGCCTGCCCAGTGATTTGGTGAATTTCGCGGTGGTCAGTGTGGCCTCCAAGTAGTTGATAGCATATTCGTGGGTGCTATTGTCGTGATAGTCCATGGTGAACGATGCGTTAGCCTCAGCCTTGAACTTGCCAACGCCGCCGCTAGCATTGGCTTTCACGGTCAGTTTGTTGCTCAGTTCACTGATGCTGTTGCCCGTGACGGTGCTCAAGGTCGCATTCATCTTCAACTCACCAGTTCCCTCTGTTCCTTCAGCAATTAGTTTGCTCGTATTGAAAATCTCTGCTCTAAGACAGTCGGAGTTAGGGTATAGTCCCTTTGTGGTGTCAAATCCGTAGCCCACGGCATAAATCACGTTCATTTTGTCGAGGATGTCGGCGTTCTCATCATACTCGCCAACCCACTTCTGTTTAATAGTGAGCGTCTTGTTCTCGCTCTCGTGATCGGGGAAAACAATGGTGAGGTGGCCCGTCTTGCGCTTGTTGCGCGTATTGTTCTGTACGCTAACGGTCACGGTGGCGTTGCCAGTGCCTTCCTCTGGCTCTACAGTGAAGAAGTAGCTGTCGGTCTCCACCTTCCATGCGCCCTCGGTTTTAATCTCCAGAGGGAACTCATTGGCCTTGGCATCGACCAACATTTCATTGCCGGTAGCCTCAGCTGGCAGTGTCACTTCGCCGAGAAAATCGTCGTCTTTACAGGAACTGATTGTCAGTACTGCGATGGCCATAGCCATCAGATAGAAAATCTTTCTCATGATTTTTTTGTTTTTAATTGTTATTAAACAGGGTTATTTATTTTTGAATTGTCTTTTCCACTGGCTCCACTTGGTCTGGTAACCTGTCTTGTGGTTTTCCTGGATGTATTGGTAGAAGAGGGGTATCATCTGGGCCTTTTCGGCACAGAGCTCAGCCTTTACGGGATCTTCGCCGGGTGCAGAACCGTCGTAGAGCAGGTAGTTACCGCCGAGCAGGCACTGGCGGCAGGCGATGTCCTGCAGCGAAACACCTGGATTGCGCATGGCGTCATAGAAAATCATGTACTGCGTGGTGCGTCCGGCTCCGGCCTGACAGTGGAAGTGGAGCCAGGCATTGGCGGGCAGCGACTGGACGAACGTCACG
>CACZRZ010000011.1 GCA_902783655.1 uncultured Bacteroidales bacterium | reverse complement strand
CGCGATGCAACGCAAACGGCAAGTCGATTACAGAGGACTTCAACAAGCTTTCTACTTCGTGGAAAGCATTTCCGTTATTTCTGTTATTTCTGTGGGACCTAAAAAGCTCATGTTCACAAGGAAATAGTATGTCCTACTGAATAATTATAAGTCCCTCAGAAATAACAGAAATTTGGTTCGCTAGTAAAATCTTGTTTATCCTTTTAATCTTTTACCTTTTCCTTAATCCAAAAGACCGCCACTGCGCCACACAGCAACAGGCAACCAGCGAAGACCAGCATCAAGGGCTCGTTGGGCGCTCCATTGCTGCCTATGGGCATCAGTCCCAGCACGATGCCACCCGTTGCAGCCATGATGATCTGAGGCAGGCATATCGTACCGTTAAACAGACCTAAGTAGGTACCCATATGTCCACGTCCTTGCAGGGCATTGGTCAGCAGGGTGAAGGGCAAAGCCAACATGGCTGCCCATGCACAACCGATGAGCACGAACGGAACGAACATGAGATAGGGATCGTGGACAAAGTTCGTGGCAATGAAACCCACACCGCCCAGAATCAGGCTCAACGTATAGGCAAACTTACGTCCAGGCAGGAAGGGGATGACAGCAGCCCATGCCATAGAACCTACAGCTTGTACGGCATAGAGCACTCCTACCCAGTTTCCTGCTTCCTGATAGGCCTCGCTGCTCGTGGCAAGCAGACCATCCACGACAGGTGTGTCGAATACCAGCGTAGCAATGGAACCGTTGGTGTAGCTCCACATACACAGGAAAGCAGCCCAGCAGAAGAACTGAACCAGTCCGACACTCCAGAATGCAGAGGGTGCCTTTGCCAGGAGTGCAAGCATCGAAGGCTCATCCTTCCCTTTGTCGTTAAGGTTATCGTTAAGGTTAAGGTTATCGTTTTCGTTATACTTCGCATAGTCCTCAGGATTCCATTCCTTCACCGACAGTGATGTGTAGAGCACACACAGAATGAGTATGGCAGCTCCGGCATAGAAACTGTAGATGACCGTATCGGGTACCACACCCTCGGGAGCGATGTTGCTGATGTACAGACGGGCCAGGATGTAGGGGAACAAGAACCCCACCACGCTGCCGGCATTACACAGGAACGACTGGATGCTGTAGGCCTTCGTCTTCTGTTCTTCGTTCACCATATCGCCCACCAACATTTTGAAGGGCTGCATGGCCATGTTGATGCTGGTGTCGAGCATCATCAGTGAGAACAGTCCGAAGAGCATGGCTCCCGTCATTCCCCAGATGACAACGTTCTTTGTCAGTCCCAGACTACCAGAATTCGGCAACAGGCACATGATGAGCACAGCCACCAGGGCACCTGCGAAGAGATAGGGGATACGGCGTCCGAACCTACACCATGTCTTGTCGCTGTACTTACCCACCAGCGGTTGCACGATGATACCCATCAGTGGAGGCAGAATCCAGAAGAAACTAAGTGAATGTGGGTCGGCACCCAGTGTGGCAAAGATACGACTGATGTTAGCACTTTGCAAGGCATAGGCAATCTGTACGCCAAAGAACCCGAAACTCAGGTTCCACAATTGCCAGAAAGACAAATTCGGTTTCTTAATCATAATAACATTTACTATTTACCATTTACTATTTACCATCTTACATTTACCATTTACTATTTACCATTGTCTCAACGCGCCAGCCTCAATTTTGAATTTTGAATTTTGAATTATCTTAATCTTCAATTTTCAATTTTCAATCTTCAATTTTCAATCTTCAATCTTCAATCTTACCGCAAACCCTCCCCCCGAAGCAGAATGCAGCTTCAGTTTTGTCTTGGCCGTCACCTTTTTCTTCGTGATGGAGTACGACTGCGGATTCTTCTCCCAGTCAGCATCCTTACCATCCTGATAGATCGTAGCCTCATACTTCTTGCCAGGTTCCAGGAACGATAACACGAATTCTGTATCATGTCCACCCGCACCCACTGTACTACCTACGTACCAGTCCTGCGAATGCTTGTCCTGTCGGGCTATGGTTACCACCTGACCCGGTTCGGCTTCGAGATAAATGCTGCGCTGCCAATCTACGGGCACATCCTTGATAAACTGGAAGGCATCCATGAAACGATTGTAGTTCTCAGGCAGGTCGGCAGCCATCTGCAACGGACTGTACAGGGTTACGTACAAAGCCAGTTGTCGGGCCAGTGTACTACGGACACGGGACGTGTTCGTAGGCGAAAGCTTCGAGCAGTCCATCTCGAAGATACCAGGCGTATAGTCCATAGGTCCGCCTATCAACCTTGTGAAGGGCAGTATCGTGGTGTGTTCCACGTTGTTACCGCCGAACGATTCGTATTCCGTTCCTCGGGCACTTTCGTTGCCAATCATGTTGGGATAGGTACGGCAGATTCCTGTCGGACGTACAGCCTCGTGTGCATTCACCATGATATGGTAGTCTGCCGCCTTGGTGATGCAGTAGAGATAGTGGTTGTTCAACCACTGACCATAGTGGTGTTCGCCACGCGGAACGATGTTACCCACGTATCCGCTCTTCACGGACGGGTAGCCATTGTCCACCATAAACTGGTAAGCCTGGTCGAGGTGACGTTCGTAGTTGCGGACAGACGACGATGTCTCGTGGTGCATCATCATCTTCACACCCTTCAGCGCAGCATACTCGCGAATGGCTTTGACATCAAAGTCGGCGTAGGGGGTTACGAAGTCGAAGACATAGTCCTTCTCATGTCCGAACCAGTCTTCCCATCCCTGGTTCCAACCCTCCACCAGCACGGCATCGAAACCATGCTGGGCAGCAAAGTCGATATACTCCTTCACATGTGCCGTATTGGCAGCATGTTTACCGTTCGGCTTCACCTTATTATAGTCCGTTTCACCCAGTTTCACGCTGTTCACATCATCCGTGTAGGCCCACTGACTGCGTCCGGTAATCATCTCCCACCATACGCCAACGTATTTTGTGGGCTTAATCCACGAGGTATCTTCTATTTTGCAGGGCTCGTTCAGGTTCAGGGTCATGCGCGAAGCCAGTATGTCGGCACCGCTCCTTCCCACGATGATAGTTCGCCAGGGCGACTGACAGGGTGTCTGCATGTATCCCTTGTCACCCCGTGCATCTGGCGTAAGCCACGACTCGAAGACCTTTGTCCCTTCCGTGTAGTCGAGATGCATGGTCGGGTAGTCGATGCAGGCCGCCTCGTGCAGGTTGATGTACAGCCCGTCATCACTTTTCATCATCAGTGCTGTCTGCACACAGGCACCTCCCACAGGCGTTTGCGAAGCATTGGGTGTGACGGCAGCTGGCAGTTTGCTGCGAATCTCCGACAGACGCGATTCCGTGTACGAATACTCCTGTGTGTCGTAGTCACCGGGAATCCACCAGGCACGGTGGTCACCAGTCATCACAAACTGACTGTGCTCTTCCTTGATGACAAAGTAGGTCAGGTTCTTCTGTTCCGGAAACTCGTAGCGGAAGCCCAGACCATCGTTGAACAGACGGAAACGGATGATGATGTCCCGTTCGTTACGTGCTTGATGCAAGCGGACCGTCATCTCGTTGTAATGGTTGCGGATCTCCTTTTCCTCACCCCAGACAGGTTCCCATGTCTCGTCGAATGTCCCTTTATCCACAGACATAATCGTGAACCCCGTCATCAGGTCCGCTTTCCGGTCAATGGACGAAGCTTCGGTATGCTGACTGTTGTCGAAAGTCTCCTGTCGGTCAGCCTGTTCCTTCTTCAGCTCCAGTCCCAGTCCACTCTTGCCAATTACCTCCTTGCCATCCAGTGTCAGCCGATAGCTTGGCCTCCCCTTATCATTCAATGCAAATTGCATCGTGAATCGTCCGTCAGGCGACTGCAGCGACTGAGCGCAGAGGGAGTGCCCCGTATAGAGTGAAGAGCAAACAATTAAACTTAATATCAATATTATCCGTTTCATCATTAATTCTTAATTTTCAATTTTCAATCCTCAATGTTCAATTTTCAATCTTCAATCCTCAATTTTCAATCTTCAATCTTCAATTTTCAATCTTCAATCTTCAATCTTCAAAGTTTAGCACAAGCGTTTCCCGTGGAGCAAGTGTCATACTGTCACGAAGTTCCACGTTACGGTGAGTCAGCACATCCCTGGCAATGCGCTTAGGCATAATCTCGGCATAGCGATCCGTTCCGATGGTTTGAGCCTTGCTCGTACCATTGATAAGCACACAAATCTGTTTTCCATTATACGCTCTGCCATAAGCATATACACCATTCTGGATGCAGAAGTGCACCAACTTCCCATAGTGTGCTGCTGCATTACCCTTTCGCCATTGCAACAAGTTCCGCGTGAAGTTGAAATACCAGTTCTGAAGTGGTGTACGCCCCTGTGCCGTGAAAGCATTGTTCTTGTCACCAGGCCAACCACCCGGGAAGTTCTGACGCAGTTCACCATCGCCCTTTCCCTTGTTGGCTGCCATACCAATTTCATCACCGTAGTACAACTGCGGGATGCCACGCAGCGTGAGCAGCAGGGTCAGAGCCTGCTTGTAGCGTGTGGTGTCTTGTGCCATCTCCTCGTTCTTCTGGAAACGGTCGGTATCGTGGTTGTCGAGGAACGTGAGCAGGTGATCCACATCGGCATACACACCATCCTGACTCAGGTATTCATAGAGCTTGGCAAATCCGTGGTCCCATTCATCCGTTTCCTGGTCGCACACCCAGTTGAGCAACCCCATCAGTGGGAAGTCCATCACCGTAGGCAGCTCCGAGTTACGGGGAGCGGCAATCTTACTGTCCTTCTGCCAGTAAGCCACCCCCACGTTGTGGTTAATCCATGCTTCCCCCACGATGTTCAGCCCCGGGAACTCCAGTTCCACCCGTCGGCACCATTCCACCATCGCATCAAAGTCATTGTAGGGGTAAGTATCCTGTCTGACACCATCCAGTCCGGCCCATTCTATCCACCACAGCGAAGCCTGGATCAGATAGTCACGCACCAGACGGTTACGCTGGTTCATGTCAGGCATCGAGCGCACAAACCATCCGTCAACAGTTCGCTCTCTGTCATATCCCGAAGAGTTGGCATCTCCCACGGCCCCCGTCTTATAGCCCGTCTGCACGTACTTTCCCCCATAGTTGAACCAGTCGCCGCACGGAATATCCTGATACAGGAAATTCTCGCTGCCACAGTGGTTAAAGACGATGTCCTGGATAACCTTCAGCCCACGCTTGTGAGCTTCATCCACGAAGTGTCGGTAGTCCTCATTCGACCCCAGACGCGGGTCCGTCTCATAGTAGTTCGTAATGGCATAGCCGTGATACGACTCCAGCGGCATATCATTGACAAGGGTAGGAGTGGGCCAGATGGCAGTCACCCCCAGATCAGCCAGATAATCCAGATGAGCCGTCATACCAGCCAAGTCACCACCGTGACGACCAAAGGGAGCCTTCGGATCCAGTTCCTTCTCCTTCATGCCCGGTATCACATCATTCTTCGTGTCACCATTGGCAAAGCGGTCAGGCATCAGCAGATACACCACATCCGATGCATCATAACTTCTCCGCTCTCCGCGCGCGCGTTCCTTTAATATATACGGCCAGGTCGATTTACCCACCTTGATATCGAACGTTTGAGCCGGAGCCCCCTTAGTATCGAGATACAGGAATACGTAGTTCGGATTCTCCGTGCGCACCACCTCACGAAGGGCGATACCCTTTGCGTTGTCAATGCCCACCACCTCCTTGGCTATATCCTTCCCATGCAGCATGATTTGCAGTCTTGCATCTTTCATCCCCGCCCACCAGCATGTGGGGTGGATATGTTCTACCGTCGTACGCTGTGCAGCCGTAGCTGTCACACTCAGTGTCAGGGCAATCATTGCCATCAGTAATGGATGTCTCATGGAATTAATTTACGATTTATTTATGAATTGGTAATCTTCAATTTTCAATTATCAATCTTCAATTTTCAATCTTCAACTTTCAATTTTCAATATAACTTTCTGCAAATTTACAACTTTTCCACGAAACTACAACACCCATCCCACATTTTGACAAAGATTTCTTTGCAAACGTTTGCTCTGACATCCCAAATGCGAAACATTAAAAGCAAAAACCCCGTCCTTCAGGCTAAAAAAAGAGTTAAAATGTTAAAGGGTTAAAGGGTTAAAGAGTAACTATTCCATCAATAAAAAGAGTTGCCTGCGGCAAGAAATTCGACAAATCTGCACAAATCAATCAGATTTTTTGTTGGATTCAGAGAAGATTTGACTGATTTCTGCCCTGACAGGGGCACTCAAAGACAGGATATTCGCTGAATAGTTACTCTTTAACTTTTTAACTCTTTAACTTTTTAACATTTTAACATTTAATTTTAAGAAGGCTGTTCTTGCTTAAAATTGGCGTCCCCTAAAAGGCGGTGGATATGGCTACTCTTGCCGTGGCATTCTGCCGGATGATGTAAGCGCCATGCGGGGGAGCTGCGGAGAGGGGGATGCCAGAGAGGGTGTAGTAGGACGGACCGCCGGAGGGGCGGGAGAGCGAAGACGAGGAGGGGGAGAGGACGGCGGACGGGTCGTCGGTGGGCTGTTCGAGGGGTGCATTGACGGCGGCAGAGGCGGCAGTGGAGCAACCGAAGGCGCTGGTGGTGGAGTCGTCGGTGGCCTTCTTGAGCCAGCCTGTGCCGGTGAGGCCCTTGGCGCTGCGGTTGCAGTAGGCATGGAAGGCGTTGCGAAGCATCCATTCCTTGTAGGTCGTCTGTTCGAGGTCGAGCACGAAGCGCCGCACATAGCGCATGAGGATGCCCTTGAATCCGCAGAGGTCGCCGTTGGACTCGTCCTGGCAGACCCGTATGATGCCATAGGAGTCGCACAGTTCCGCCTTGGTGTAGGACATGATCTTGCGGGCATCGCTGAGGTATTGTCCTTCGCCATAGTGGAGATAGAGCAGGCAGGCAGCGCCGAGCATGGTGCCCTGGTTGTAGGTGGATGCCCATTCGTTTTTCGATTTCACCCGTTCGGTGGAGGGGTCCCAGACGACATTGTCCCACACCTTGCCCGTAGCCATGTTGTTGGCCAGGTGGCGGCGCTGGGCGGCATAGAGGTCGCGGGCCTTCTCGAAATACTCCTCGCCGCAGCCGCTCATGCCCAGGTAGCAGGCAGCCACCTCGGCGGGACCGTTGATGCAGGAGTTGGTGCCGTAGCGGTCGCCCGACTGCTCTGCCCAGCGCAGGAGTCCTGTGAAGGGGATGTAGGCGCGGGTGTAGATGCGGTCGAAGTTCTTCTTGGCGGCGATGGTGTAAACCTTCTGGCCAGTGAGGCGTCCGAGACGGGCGACGGCAATGATTTGCCACATGACATCGTCGTTGAAGTCGTAGCCGAACCAGTTGTAGCCGTTGCTGCCGCCCTTGGTCCAGTCGTCGCCGACGTTCGTCTTGAAGTAGGCATAGACCTGGCGGGCAGCGGCGAGGTAGGTGTCCTGCTGTGTGGCCTCATAGGCATCGAGCAGGACCTCGAGCTGTTCAGCCTCGCCCCAGCCTCCGTTGTAGAATGTCCGGTAGCTGTTGCCAATGGTGTGGAGGTGTTCGTGGAGGTATGCCTGCATCATCTCGTCGCGCATGGCGGCGGTGAACTTGCCTTTGGCTTCCACTGCCTCGAAGCGCCACTGCTGTGCCTCGTCGCCCGGGTCAGCGGTGCGCCATACGGGTGCCTCGCCGTCGGCATCGGCCGGTGCCGTCAGGCAGAGCGACTTGTCGATGGTGCTGATGCGATAGATGCCCTGTGCCTCGTCGATGGCCTCGATGGAGAGCCGTCCTGCGGAGCGTGTGGCGATGGTGGTGAGCTTGCTGCCTGCCGTCTTGGACTGCGGAGCGGCATAGAGGGCTGTGTAGATGTTCTGCAAGGCAAAGTTCGTGGCGCTGCCTCCGCTGGTGAGTTTCCACTGTTGGGAGGGGACGTCGGTCTCTGTCCACAGGACAATGTCTGTTCCCGCCTCGCGCTTTGAGTCCTGCACGAAGAGTGACTTCGTGGGGAACTTCTTCGACGCGATGCGATAGGTCTGTCCCACCTCTATGGCTTGCGCCGGCAGGAGGACGAAACTGAGGAGAAAGAACAAAATATAACGCATAAATGCAAATTAAAAATTAAAAATTAAAGATTAAAGATTAAAAATTAAAATTTCAAAATTAAAATTTCAAAATTAAAAATTTAAAATGTTCCATGACTTTTACCAAAGGTCGAACTCATAGATGCGTGTGGCATCGGAGGAGGGGTCTTGCGTGGGACCCACCACATAGAGACGGACGTAGCGGACACGGTGGGGCGTGAACTGGCGGTCGGTCTCGTTCTGGCGGTTGCCGTCGAGGATGTCGAGGGTCTGCCATTCCTCGTCGGTGCTGTTGCGGCCTTGGAGGAGGACGGTACGAGTGATGTATTCGAAGGTCTCGGCGCCTGCATTCAGGATATGCCAACGGCTGACGGTCTGAGGTGTGCCCAGGTCGAAGGTGATGTGGTTGGGGGCATCGTTGACGTCGCACCACTTGGTGCCCGGGTCGCCATCGGTCAGGAACTCGGGACGTTCGCGTTCGTTGACATAACCGGTGCAGGCGATGGGCTTTGCCCCCCTGAGGAGGCTGGGCGTGGCAGGGAGGTTGCTGCCAGACGATGTCCGATAGCTGGTGTCGTTGACATTGGAAGTCGTGAAGAGGGGGAAGGCCGGTGCGGTGAAGCCGGACTCGCGGGCAAGGGTGGCCGAGAAGAGGACGATGTGCTCGTCGCGCGGGAGAATGACATGTGTGGCTCCCTGTGGCAGGTCGATGGCCAGGCGGAACATGTAGGTGAACTCGTAGGGCTCGTCGCCTGCCGACGAATGGCGGTGGCTGCCGACGTATGCCAGCGATGCCTGTTTCAGATGGCCGGCGGTCTGACCTGTGTGGCCCCATTGTCCGACGAAACCTGAGTAGAAGGGGATTTCTGCTTGAGGAGTTGACAAGTTGACAAGTTGACGAGTGGACGAGTGGGGAGTGGACTTGCAAATAACGAAGTCTGCCGTGCGGTCGCCCTTGCTGCTGGCTGCAAGCAGGTAGAGACGGGTGTAGCCGGAGGGTAACTGGAGGGTGTCGCCCAGGCAGGTCTTGCCGTTCGCGCCGTCCTTCTCGCCCAGGCGGAAGGTGATGCCATCGAGGGTGATGCCGTCGTCGGGCAGCAGTTCGGCAGCATAGCTGTAGCCGCCTTCGAAGTCTGCCTCGTTGCGGAATTCGTTGAAGGTGGCACACTTCTTGTTGTAGGCCAGTGGCAGGGATTCCGTCTGCAGGGGCTGGACGGCGGCTGGACGCTTCAGTTTCAGTTTATAGGTCTTCACGCCAAAGGGGTTGACAGAGACGGAAAGGCGGTTGCCTGCGAAATGGGCCTGCCCTGTGGTCTTTTCCGTTCCGTCGGCCTCGGCGGCAGACAGGATGTCGGCGGCGAAGGTGAGGGTGGCCTGCTGCTGGGACTTGCCGCTGAGTTCGTGTATGCGGACCACGTATTCGTCCGAAACTTCGGCGCGCTTCATGGTGCGGATGAGGACGTTGGGATTGTCGCTCTGTACGAAGGAGAAGGTGCGTCCCAGAGTGCCCCTGTGCTTGTCGGTGCGGAAGGGCCGCAGGGGGCTGTTGAGCAGGGTGGCCCGCTGTACGGTTTTCGTCAGGTCCAGGGTGCCCTGATGGCCGATGAGACTGTAGGTGAGAACGTGATGCCCCTTGTCCTGATGGGCCTGATAGACGAAGCCGCCTCCGGGCTTGGGAGCATAGAGGAGGGAGAGGCGCAGCGTGTTATCGGCAGGCTTGTCCCATCCGTAGCGCGAGTCGTTGAGGATGGTCAGTCCGTAGCTGCCCGACTGGTCGGTGAGGTCGGTCCATTCGTGGGAATAGACCTCGAACTGATTGTCGCGGTTGTTGCCGCGTTCCACCTTGCCCAGACCGAGGTCGTAGGAGGCTACGGGATTGCTGATGCTCAGGGGAAACTCAGCCTTCAGGAGGGCGTTCTCGGCAGCCCAGTCGATGGTGGTCTCGAAGTCGATGCGGTCGGCCTCGCTGCCTTCGTAGAGGTGTATGTCCTGAAGGATGAGGGTCTCGCCGATGTGCTTGCTGATGCGCAAAGTCTTGCGCAGGGGACCGTTCTCCGTCATCTCCACACTTACGTTTTCGTGAATGGGCAGGGGAGCCTTGTCGAGGGTGCGCTTGTGAATCTCCCATGCAGGCCAGCCCTCGGAACGGCAGTCGTCGAAACGGACGAGGCGTATGCTTCTGCCCTGCGCCACGAGTTCGCGGTTGCAGCGTTTGTCGAGCAGGGAAGTGATGTCGCCGTTGGCATCGACCAGAAGCCGATAGACGGAGTTTTCGCAGGCAGTGCTGAGCGTCGAGTGCCGAGCGGCGAGAGGCTTGCCGGCAGCCTTGAGGGCATAGACGGCGAGACCGGTGGCAGGCACTTCTGCCTCGAAGAGCAACTGATTGCCCGTCTGCTGCGAAGCTACGGCGCGTCCCTTGGCGTCATAAACCTTGTAGCCCTTGCCATCGGTGATGTCCACCTTCACGAGCGAACGGACAGGGAAGGTCTCATTGTTATATACAAGAAGAGGCAGGCCGTTGACCTGTGTGTCCATCTGGCGGGCAATGCCTCCGATGCTGGTGGTGAGGACGTCGGCAAACTGCTTGAGGCTGATGAGTTCGTCGTTCCACGAAAACTCGTAGGCACGAGGGATGCTGGTGCCCGTAATGTCGTCGTGGAACTGGTGCCAGAGCATGCGCCGCCAAGTGTCGGTCATGCGCTGGATGGGGTAGGCGTAGGCTCCAGCCCAGTCGGCCATGACTGCACTGCGTTCGGCAGCATCGCCCAGATGCTCGTTCTGCCGATTGTAGAGCTTCATGGCAGCCTGTGAGGTGTAGCAGCCGTTGCCGTGGAGGTCCATATACAGTTCGCCGTCGAACAGGGGCAGTTCGTTTACACGACCGGCAGCAATGAAATCCTTGTACAGCTGGTCGCTGGTGGCGCTGACGATGCGCAGGGGACCGTTGCCCTTCAGTCCCTTCTCCAGTCCTCGGACAGAGCCGACCGTAGGTGAACCGCCCATGTCGCCAGTGCCATAGTAGCGGTAGGCAACATTGAGGGGACTCTCAGCCACTTCGCGGCGGAGCATCTCGTTGTGCGAGAGGTCCTCGTCGGGCATGCGTTCGGAATAGTTGAAACCATGAGCCATCAGCATTTCGCTGCCGTCAATTCCGCGCCAGCGACCGAATGTGAACGGATAGCGACGATTGCCCTCGTAGAAGGGCTTGGTGCGCCACACGAGTTTCTGCGACGAAAAGCCAATCAGTCCGCAGTGACGGGCCAGCGTGGGCATCGTGTAGGGGAAGCCGAAGCAGTCGGGCAGGAACACATCGGTGCCCTCCGTGCCAAACTCCTGACGATAGAACGTCTGTCCGAGCAGGATGTTGCGAATCCACGACTCTGGCGAACAGATGATGGTCTCGCAGGCGTCCCAACTGCTGCCGGTGATGTGCCAGCGGCCCTTCCGTATCCACTCCTTCAGCTCGGCATATTGTGTGGGGTAGTATTCCTTCATCCAGGCATATTTCACACCTCCCTCGAAGTTGAAGATGTAGTCGGGATACTGCCGGAAGAGGTGGAAGTTTTGCACCATCGTGTCCCAGATGTAGCGGCGTATGGTGGTTTGTACGTCCCAGTTCCACTGGGTGTCGAGATGGGCATCGGAAACCATGTAAACCGTGCCCTGTTTCTGCTGTTCTTCAGCAACTTGTGCCGTACAATGTGTTGCCATCATCGTAAGGACTGAAATCAATGTCAGGATTCTCATGAGAATATAATTATTCTAAATT
>CACZRZ010000010.1 GCA_902783655.1 uncultured Bacteroidales bacterium | reverse complement strand
GTTGCCGCTTGTGAATCGTGACAGCCTGCGTCTCGTACGCATGGTATTGCGCAGTGCCGCTTCGCCCGATGGTCCCTACCGCAACAATGTGAAGTTGGGTCATCGCCGTGCCCAGATGGTGTACGATTTCCTGAAGGAGCGCTTGGCAGTGCCTTTCGATGAGACGGTATTGTCGGCAGATGTCGTCAGTGAGGACTACCGCCTGCTGCTCGTGATGATGCGTCGTGCAGGAGACCGTGATGCCGATCTTGTACAGCAGTTGTGTGACCGGCATTTGCCAAACAACGAATATACGTTGCTGAAGAACGAACTGCAAGCGATAAAAGGCGGAAGTCTGTGGCAGCGTCTGCTGAAGGCATATTTCCCTCAACTGCGTGCTGCACGCATGATGCTCTACTTTGAGAAGAAAAGTGCGCCTCGTCAGGACTCCCAGGAGACTTATGAGACCAGTTCGGTCCAGGAGACCAATCAGACCGACCAGACCTATGTGCCCGATGTTCCCGACACGGCGAAAGAGGAACCGACTGTGCCCGTAATGGTGCGCGTGCCTCGCCGCGAGCTGCTTGCCATAAAGACCAACTTGCTGTTCGACTTCGCATATATGCCCGGCTACAACCGTTGGTGCCCCATACCCAATGTGGCGCTGGAGTTCTATCCCTTGCGCGGACATTTCACGGTGGGAGCCTCGTTCGATTGTCCTTGGTGGCAGGACTACGATGCCCACAAGTATTTCCAGATCCGCAACTATCAGGTGGAGGGACGATATTACTTCCGTTCGGGCAGCATCAGCAAGAATCCGCCGGGCGAGGGACCTGCCTTCCGTGGGCTATACCTGTCGGCGTATGCCCATCTGGGTCTGTTCGGCATCTGCTTCGACGAGGACAGCGGCTGGGAAGGCGAGGGCGTCGGTGGCGGTCTGGGCTTCGGCTATGTGCAGCGACTGGGCAAGAAGGGACACTGGCGACTGGAGTTTGGTGCCCAGGTGGGCTTCCTCCGCTGCAAATACGATCCTTATCAGTACGAGAATCCAGTCAACCCTGCCCTCCACGACAATCTCTACTACTACAAATGGACCGGCAAACCGGAACTGTTCCGCGAACGCCAGTACCGCTTCACATGGATAGGTCCCACCCGCGTAGGCATCACCCTCAGTTACGACCTGCTGTATCGCCGTCAGGCAAAGAAGGGCTTTAGTTTCAAGAACCACGAGTACCGAGAGAAATAAGACAATGAAAAAGATGAAGACCATAACACAGATGTTGCCGAGACTCGCATTTGCAAGGAGCCTCCGGAACCGTATTGTCTGCGATGGTCTCCTCATTCTCGCATTTGCGCATCTTCTTGTTCTCTTCACCGCTTGCGAACGTGAACCGCTGCTGCATCTCTACGATGCACAAAGTGCTGAAATGGAACTGCCCATCGTAGACCTCGACCTGCAAGTCTATTGGAACTACGAAATGGAGTTCGACGTGGACTACGACTGGGAAGCCGAGTGGTACTACGGATGGGACAAGAACGACAGTTTGCTGTGGGGGCCGATAGGTTACACCAAACCAGAGGTGTTCAAGGTGCGTCGCTACTTTACGGGTGATGTGCCTTATGCGCCTCACACGGCAGTCATCCGCTCCACGGTGCAGGGCAATCATTTCCAGGGTGCATACGACTGGGGATTCTGGGACATTCTGGTATGGAACGAAATCCAAAGCACGGAGGGTGTGCAGAGTATCGTCATCGACGAAGAGAGTTCGTTGGACAGCGTTATGGCCTACACCAACCAGACCATGCATGCCTCACGATATCAGGCTCCACGCTTCACCCGCGCTTTCTATTCTCCCGAACCTCTCTTTGCAGCCTACGACCAGGCAGAGGAAATCAATCGCAACCTTGAAGGTTTTGATTATGATAGCGAACGTAACGTTTATACGAAGAAACTTAATATGAAATTGGTGCCCATCACCTACATCTACCTGACACAAATTATCCTGCGGCACAACTACGGACGCGTGGAGTCCATCGACGGAAATGCCAATCTCTCGGGTATGGCACGCAGCACGAATGTCAATACCGGACGGGCTGGTAGCGATGCCATCACTGTGTACTACAACGTCCGCATGAAAAAGGACCAGCCGCTGATTCCCTATAAGAACCGTAAGACCAGCGCGGTCAAAGCGTCCAACAGGGCTACACCCGAGAACGTGGACATCATCGGTGGACGTCTGTTGTCATTCGGTATGTGCCACAATGCATCCAACCTCATCTCGCGTGCCAGCGAAGTGGACGACCCCTATCGCCACTACATGGATGTGACGATGCAGTTCAACAACGGTATGGACTCCACCTTCGTGTTCGATGTCACCAACCAGGTTCGTAGCCATTACAAGGGAGGCGTCATTACTGTTTACCTCGACATGGATACAATTCCTATACCCACACGTAAGGGCGGCAGTGGCTTCAACGCTGTGGTCCAAGAGCCAGATTCACTAACCTACGAGTTTAATATGTAAAATAACAGTAAAAAAGATAAAGAGATTGTAATAGAAATAATAGTGTAATATATAAAGAATTCAATAAGAAACAGACATTAACCATCTAATTAAAAACACATTCCCGTAAAAAAACGTAGTGAACGCCCTATGGGGCAACAAGAGAAAGAAACAAATTTAATTAATTATTAACTAAAACTTAAGTTTATGAAAACAAAAATTTTATTCCTCGCAGCCTTCGCAACCCTCATGTTTGCGAGCTGTGTAAGTGACGAGTACGTCGGCGACAACAGCCCCACCGTAGCTCAGGGAACAGACGGAGCTATCAACTTTGGCTTCGACTTGAAGAATGCCACCCGCGCCGATCTCTATGGTTCGGATGCTGCT
>CACZRZ010000009.1 GCA_902783655.1 uncultured Bacteroidales bacterium | reverse complement strand
TGGGGACTTGGCGTGGGCTTCGCTGGCCACGAGGAGCAGGACTGCAAACTCTATTTCATCGACTGGGACTTCGACTTCATCAAGGTGGACTACTGCGGCGGTGCCCACATGAAACTGGACGAACAGAAGCAGTACACCAAGATTTCCAATGCCATCAAGAACTGCGGCAAGCCCGGCATCGTCTACAACATGTGCCGCTGGGCCTATCCTGGCACATGGAGCTCCGATGTGGCCGACTCGTGGCGCACCACTGGCGACATCTACGACGCATGGCGCTCCGTTCGCGGCATCCTGGCCGAAAACCTCTATCTCTCGGCCTATTGTCACGACGGACACTACAACGACATGGACATGCTGGAGGTGGGACGTTCGATGAGCCAAATCGAGGACGAAACACACTTTGGCATGTGGTGCATCATGGCCTCGCCACTGCTCATCGGCTGCGATATGGCTAAGATCCGTCCCGAGTCCTTGAAGTTGCTCTGCAACAAGGACCTCATTGCCCTGAACCAAGACCCTCTGCACCTGCAGGCTTACGTTGCAGCCAAGCAGGGCGAGTGCTACATCCTGGTGAAGGACATCAAGAAACTGAACGGCAAGGAACGTGCCTTCGCCATCTACAACCCCAGCGACCAGGCACAGGACATCAGCCTCGACTTCTCCACCATCGACCTTGCCGGTCCCGTTCAGCTCTACGATTGCTTTAAGCAGGCACCTTATGCCTACGACCAAGGCCCAGTACACTTCACTATCCCTGCACACGGCACCAAGATATTCCGTGCCAAGGGCAAGAGCCGTCTGGAGCGCACCCGCTACGAAGCTGAGACGGGCTACATCAGCACCTATCAGGAGATTCGCAACAACCAGTCCGAGAAGTCGGGCATCTACACAGCCGTTTCCGACTTCTCTGGTGGCTACAAGGCCGCATGGCTGGGTCAGAGCGAGCAGAACGCCCTCGTCTGGAACCACGTCTATGCACAGAAGGCCGGCCAGCGCAAACTGACCATTGCCTATGCCTCGGGCGAAGACCGTCAGCTGACTGTCAGCGTCAATGGTCAGGTCGTGAAGACCCTGACTGTGAATAGCGGCGATTTCGGTAGGGTAGGGCTCGTAGAACTTCCCATCACGCTGCAGAAGGGCGACAACGTCATCCGCCTCTCCAACGCCAATGACTGGATGCCGGACATCGACTACATGGAAGTCGTGAACAACTAACATAGAAACACAGGAAACACTGATATCCCAATATTTGAGGTTATTCTCGCATATATTAACAAAGGCGCCCGCAAGCGATGGCTTGCGGGCGTTTATATTATGTCTTTGCAGTAATTGCGAAAAGTCAGGACCGTATCGTTGGAGGCGAAAGGATAGTATCGTCGGAGGTGAAAGGATAGTATCGTCGGAGCAGGAAGGATAGTATCGTTGGAGCAGGAAGGATATAGGACAAGCAGAAAACGTTAAAACGGAATATCGACAACCTTAGCAAAAATTCTTGCCGCTTTCCCTTGTCGATAATGAAATAAATGCTTAACTTTGCTTTGTACAATCAGAATTTAACCTTAAACCGTGCACTATTTAATTCTTAACTCTTAACTTTTAATTCTAAATTTTCTACTTAAATATAGTATCATGGACGTAAAACAAATCATGGCTCAGCTGGAGGCCAAACATCCAGGCGAAAAAGAGTTCCTGCAGGCCGTACATGAGGTCCTGCTTAGTATCGAGGAGGTCTATAACCAACATCCCGAGTTCGAACGGGCCAAGCTCATCGAACGACTGGTGGAACCCGAGCGCATCATCACCTTCCGCGTGCCCTGGGTCGACGACAAGGGCGAGGTGCAGGTGAATCTGGGCTACCGCGTGCAGTTCAACAGCGCCATTGGTCCGTACAAAGGCGGTCTGCGTTTCCACGCATCGGTCAACCTCAGCATCCTGAAGTTCCTTGGCTTCGAACAGACGTTCAAGAATGCCCTCACCACCCTGCCCATGGGCGGCGGCAAGGGCGGCAGCGACTTCTCGCCTCGTGGCAAGAGCGACGCCGAGGTCATGCGTTTCTGCCAGGCCTTCATGAATGAACTGTATCGCTACATCGGTCCCGAAATCGACGTACCAGCCGGCGACATCGGCGTGGGTGCCCGCGAGGTGGGATACCTGTTTGGCCAGTACAAGAAGCTGACGCGCGACTGGAGTGGCGTACTGACGGGCAAGGGCCTGGAGTTCGGCGGCTCGCTGGTTCGCCCGGAGGCTACAGGCTTCGGCGGACTGTACTTTGTGAACGAGATGTTGCAGACGCGCAGCATCGACATCAAGGGCAAGACCGTGGCCATCAGTGGCTTCGGTAACGTGGCCTGGGGTGCTGCCACCAAGGCTACCCAACTGGGTGCCAAGGTCATCACCATCAGCGGTCCCGACGGTTACATCTACGACCCCGAGGGCATCAGCGGTGAGAAGATTGACTACATGCTGGAACTGCGCGCTTCGGGCAACGACATTTGCCAACCCTACGCCGACGAGTTCCCAGGCTCCACCTTCGTACCACTCAAACGTCCGTGGGAGGTGAAGTGCGACATCGCCCTGCCCTGCGCCACGCAGAACGAGCTGAACGGCGACGATGCCCGCCAGCTCATCCAGAACGGCGTCACCTGTGTGGGTGAAATCTCCAACATGGGCTGCACGCCTGAGGCCATCGACGCCTTCATCGAGGCCGAGATGCTCTATGCCCCAGGCAAGGCCGTAAATGCCGGTGGTGTGGCCACCAGTGGCCTTGAAATGAGTCAGAATGCCATGCACCTCTCGTGGACAGCCGAGGAGGTGGACCAGAAGCTTCACCAGATTATGCATGCCATCCACAAGCAATGTGTCAAGTACGGCACGCAGCCAGACGGCTACATCAACTACGTCCGCGGTGCCAACGTTGCCGGCTTCATGAAAGTGGCGAAGGCCATGATGGCCCAAGGCATCGTTTAATGGCACGGGACATCGCACATGATACGACAGTGCTTCATCATCTTTGGCTGTCTGGCCATCGGTGAACTGATAGTGTGGCTGACAGGCATCACCATACCCAGCAGCATCATCGGCATGATGCTGCTGGCAGCCATGCTGCAGATGAAGGTCATCAAGGTGGAATGGGTCAAGGGCATGTCGGACTTCCTCATCTCCAACATGGGATTCTTCTTCGTGCCGCCCGGTGTGGCGCTGATGCTCTATCTCGACATCATCCGGGCCGAACTTGTGCCCATCGTGGTGGCTACGGTGGTCAGCACCGTCCTGGTTCTCATCGTCACAGGATGGACACACCAGAGGCTAAAAGTGAAGAGTGATGGAGATACTGCAGAATAACATCATACTGCTGGCACTGACGTTCGGCATCTACTACGCTGCCCGCCAGTTGCAGAAGTGGACGGGATGGATTGTCCTGAACCCCATCCTCCTGACCATCATTGCGCTGATTCTTCTCCTGAAGGTCACAGGCATCAGCTACGAGACGTATGCCCAGGCCGGCAACTACATCGAGTTTTGGCTCAAGCCCGCCATTGTGGCGCTCGGCGTACCGCTCTATCAGCATCTGGGACAGATACGCCGACAGTTCCTGCCCATCTTCCTCTCGCAACTGGCAGGTTGCATCGTTGGCGTGGCCAGCGTTGTGGCTATAGCCCAACTGATGGGTGCCTCCCGCGAGACCATCATCTCCCTTGCCCCCAAGTCCGTCACCACTCCGATAGCTATGGAGGTCTGTCAGGCCATGGGTGGCATACCCTCGCTCACGGCAGCCATCGTAGTCAGCGTCGGACTCTTCGGTGCCATCTTCGGCTTCAAGGTTCTGGAGGTGTGGCACATCAAGAATCCCTATTCGCAAGGCCTCAGCATCGGCACCGCTTCCCATGCCGTGGGCACCTCGCGGGCAATGGAAAAGGGCGACACCTATGGGGCCTACGCCTCGCTGGGCCTCATCCTCAATGGTCTGCTCACCGCTCTACTTGCTCCCTTCATCCTCAAAATCATGGGGCTGTAGTCTCGCCCTTCCAACATCCGCTGCGCTTCCAGCTACTCATTTCCACGAGGATGTGTCTATGCACATCCTCTTTTTTATGCAATTTCCGAGGTAAGGACTTGGAAATCTGTATGAATAGTTGTAACTTTGTCCCCCGTGAACTGGACATTGAAACAACATATTGCTTCGTGGTTGCTATTGGCAGTGTTTGTGCCAATGCTGTTTCTCTCGTCGGTTCACGTTCATGAGAATATCTTGTCGGAAGCAGATACAGAATGTACCGATTGCGTTCATCACGACTGTCACGGACATCTTACCCAGATGGTTTCGTGGGCACACAATTGTGTACTCTGCCAGTTCCTCTCGCTTACCTTTTTAGCAGCCAACCTGGGAGCTGCCTTTGTATATATCAATGTATCCAAGCATTACCAAACACCGTATGCCAGCGGCTACGCTTCGGCATACTGTGGCTTCAATGTAACCCGTGGTCCTCCGTCGGTTTGATGGTTAGGTAGGGATTATACATTACATTAATATACATCATTGTCAATTCCAGAATGAAAACAAGATATATCATTCTGCCATTGTTGTGTATATGCACGACGATGGCAGCACAAGACAGTATAAAAGTGCATCGCCATGCAGAAGATTCGACCGACGTATTCTATCGTCACCTGAAACTGAACGAGATAACGGTGACCGGCGTGACGGGATCAACGAAGCTGAAACATTCCACTGCCCCCGTGAGCATCGTATCGCCAAAAGTGTTGCGAGCCACGGCGTCTACAAACATCATCGATGCTATTAGCCATCAGCCTGGCATCAGCCAACTGACAACAGGTGCCAGCATATCGAAGCCCATCATTCGCGGCCTGGGCTACAACCGTGTGGTGGTGATGAGCGAGGGGGTCAGACAGGAAGGGCAGCAATGGGGCGACGAACACGGGATAGAGGTCGACGGAAACAGTGTGGGGTCAGTGGAGATTCTGAAGGGACCAGCCTCGCTGATGTATGGCTCCGATGCTATGGCGGGCGTAGTCATCCTGCATCCCCAGGTACTACCCTTAGAGGACGAGCTACGTGCCAACGTCAGTTCGGAATATCAGACCAACAATGGTCTTTTCGGCTACAATCTCTCGTTGGCCGGCAACAAGAAGGATATCGTATGGGATGCCGGCTACAGCGAGAAGATGGCCCATGCCTACAAAAACAAGTACGACGGCTACGTGCCTGGCTCCCAGTTCCACGAACGGACAGGCAGAATGGTGCTGGGCATCAACAGGCAGAAGATACGCTCACGACTGACGGCAACGCTCTATCACCTGACACCAGGCATCATCGAGGGCGAACGCGACGAAGAAACAGGCCAACTCATCTCTAACTACTCATCCCTGACCTCTTATAAGAAGTCCCTTCCCTTCCAGCAGGTGAATCATTACAAGGCCGTATGGGACAATTCGCTGAACATCGGCGAGGGCTACCTGAAGGCTATCGTGGGCTATCAGCAGAACCGTCGGCAGGAGTTCGAGGAGAGTGCCGACGACTACGAGCTTTACTTCAAGCTTAACACCCTGACCTACGACTTTCGCTACGTCTCGCAGGAGTTCAGCGGATGGAAGCTGTCGGCAGGCCTGGGCGGTATGTATCAGCAGTCGGGCAATCTGGGTGAAGAGTACCTGATTCCCGACTATCGGCTCTTTGACGTCGGGCTATATGCCACAGCCAGCAAGACCCTGGGCGACTGTTGGACGCTGAACGGCGGTATACGCTACGACCATCGACACATGCATGGACAGACCCCCCACCCCCCTTTAGGGGGAGGCTTCACCCGCGACTTCAACGGCGTGACGGGCAGCCTGGGTGCCGTGTGCAACATCAACGAGCACTTCAATGTGCGGGCAAACCTAGCTCGCGGCTTCCGCACACCCAACATGAGCGAACTGGCCTCGAACGGTGTCCACGAGGGTTCCATACGCTATGAACTGGGCAACCGGAACCTGAAGGCAGAATACAGCCTGCAGGGCGACCTGGGCCTCGATTTCACCTCGCGCTACATATCAGGCCAAGTAGCACTCTTTGCCAACCGAATTAATAACTACATATTTACCCATCGCCTGCCTGTGGTGATAGAGAATGGCTACCTTACCTACGCCTACACCCAGGGCAATGCCCGCCTGCTGGGCTTCGAAGCTGGTGTGGATGTCCATCCCATCCATTCCGTCCACTTTGCCAATACGTTCTCCTACGTTGATGCACGGCTGTTGAACCAGTCCGCTGATACGAAGTACCTTCCCTTTACACCCGCTCCGCGATGGACATCGGAACTGAAGTGGGAAATCCTTCACCATACGCACAGCACCATTTCCCATCATCACACAGAGGACTACCCCCGACACTCCACCGTCCTCTCATTCAACAATCTCTACGTTGCCACAGGGCTCCACTACTACCTCAGGCAGTCGCACATCTACAAGGCCGACGAGACGGAGACCGTGACACCGGCCTATGTGCTGCTGAACTTCTCGGCAGGGACGGACATACAGTGGAGGGGGAAGAAGGTGGCAGAGTTGTATGTCATTGCCGACAACGTTCTGAACAAGGCCTACCAGAATCACCTAAGCCGACTGAAATATGCCGACCTCAACACCGTCACCAATCGGCGCGGTGTCTACAACATGGGGCGCAACATCAGCATAAAGCTCGTGGTGCCTATCAATGCACACCTCTGACATAGCCTGGCATAAGCAACGTGTTTCCCCCGTGAAAAAAAATTGAATAAGTTTGTATTTCTGCTCGCTTTTTCATAACTTTGCCCACGACAAATAACACAAAGCGTATGAAAAAGTCTGTATTATTCCTGCTGGCAACGATATGCTGCATGGCGGCAAGTGCCGAGGTTCCAGCGCGCCGGATGCTGGAACAGGGCAAGGTGTGGGTCTATTTCTATCAAAGTGCAGATATGGAGACAACACCTTATATGGAATGTATGTCGTACTATCAACTGGATGGCGACACCGTCATCGACGGACGACAGTACATGAAGATGTACAGGAGGGACGACCGGGACTACAAGAAAAAGTACTTCGGTGCCCTGCGCGAGGACGAAGAGGGCCGGGTGTATATGTACGACTACAATGGCGACAAGCAGGACCATGTGGTGCTCGACCTCACGATGCAAGACGGCCGCGACTATGAGGTAACCCGTACTGCCGAGACCATCATGGCGGATGGCCAGCTGTTCCGCCGATACCGTTACTATGGCACCAAATCCGATGGCACGACCTTCGATATGGGCTATGCCGCTGTGGAAGGTGTAGGAGTCAGGGGTGTCGGGATGTATATCCAGCCGCCTGTCGACGACAGCGCCTACCAGCGCGCCGACTACGAGACCCTGGCCTACGTCTATGGGAACGGCTTCTGGTTCTCAGATGCAAACTTCCTGGAACCGAAGGTGATAGAACTCTCGAACAAAGAACAGCAACTGATAGCCAGCAACAACGACTTTGCCTTCCGCCTGTTCCGTCAGGTTCGTGGCGAGGGGAGCAGCATCGTGTCGCCATTGAGCATCACCTATGCCCTGGGCATGATGAACAACGGGGCCGCAGGACAGACGCAGCAGGAAATCAACCAGACGCTGGGCTTCGGCGAGGCAGGTGCCGACGGCATCAATGCCTTCTGCCAGAAAATGCTCAGCGAGGCCGGTACGCTCGACCCGAAGACCAAGGCCCTCATCTCCAACACCATCTTTGTAAACGAAGGCTTGGGCTATCGCTTACAGAACGGCTTCACGGAGAAGGCCAACGCGTTCTACAATGCCGAGCCACAGAACCGCGACTTCAACGACGGGGAGACGATGGACGTCATTAACCAGTGGGCCAACGACCACACCGAGGGAATGATACCAACGGTGCTCGACAAGGAGTCGTTCCATCCCGAAGCCGTAAGTTATCTGCTGAACGCGCTCTACTTCAAGGGCGTATGGAGCATCCCCTTCGATGTGGCTGAGACCAAGGAAGAAGCCTTCGAAGGTGGCTCCGCCGTGCCCATGATGCATAAGTACGCAGATTTTACGTATGCCGATAACGACCTGTATCAGGCCATCGTGCTGCCATACGGCAACGGGGCCTATCGGATGACGGTCTTCCTGCCACACAAGGACAAGACCATCGGCGACGTGCTCGATGCCCTCGACGGTAAGAACTGGCAGGTTCGAGGTGGGTCGTATGAAGTGGATCTGAAACTGCCCCGTTTCGAGACGGAAAACAACATTAAGCTTGTCCAGCCTATGTCCGACCTTGGTATGCCCACCGCCTTTACGCTGAATGCCGATTTCCCCTATTTCTGCAATGTGCCCGTTTATATCAGCAATATGTTTCAGGTAGCCAAGATTAAACTCGATGAGCAGGGCACGGAGGCGGCTGCCGTCACCGTCATTGATGTTTCCACCGGCATGCCGAAGACCGCCACATTCCACGCCACGCGGCCCTTCCTCTACATCATCAGCGAGCAGTCCACGGGGGCCATCTTCTTCATGGGTCAGTACATGGGAAGCATCACTGCAGGGAACACCGATGGAATCCATGAAGTCAAGAATGAAGCGTCGAGAACGATGAACGATGCCGTCTATGACCTTAGCGGCCGACACATTTCCAACTCCTCTGCACTCCGGAAGGGGGTTTATATCAGAGGAGGTCGGGTTGTGATAAAATAATCAGACCACTAATACAAAGAGCTGCGGCCCCGGACAATGAACGTTCGAGGCCGCAACTCTTTATTACACTTTACTTACAACGGATAGTTCTCGAAGTCGTAGAGGACAGTTGAGAGATAACGTTCGCCGGTGTCGGGCAGGAGGACTACAATCTTCTTACCCTGGTTCTCCGGACGCTTAGCCACCTGAATGGCGGCATAGAGGGCAGCACCTGCGGAGATGCCCACCAAGAGGCCTTCCGACTGAGCAATCTCACGACCCGTACGGATGGCGTCGTCGTTCTCCACGTCGAAGACTTCGTCGATGACCTGGGCATCATAGGTCTTAGGCACGAAGCCGGCACCGATGCCCTGAATCTTGTGGGGGCCCGACTGGCCACCGTTCAGGACCGGACTCGACTTGGGTTCGACGGCAATCACCTTCACGTTGGGATTCTGTTCCTTCAGATACTTGCCTGTGCCACTGATGGTGCCGCCTGTGCCCACGCCACCGATGAAGATGTCCACCTGTCCGTCAGTATCG
>CACZRZ010000008.1 GCA_902783655.1 uncultured Bacteroidales bacterium | reverse complement strand
TTTTCAAAAAAAGAGTCCGCAATGCCTATTTATCGGCATCGCGGACGATTATTAATGCTCATTTGAGTTTTAGCGGACAGCAATAAATTACTATAGAACGGGTGTGCCGTTGACGAAGAGGTCCTGCAGGCGGATGTTGCGCGTCAGGCCTTTGATGCTGTTGCCATCGGCTACGCCGTCGAAGTGGCAGTTGCTGATGTTGATGTCATAGACACAGGTTTCCTCCTCCAGTCCGATAATCATCACACCGTAGCGCGATTGTTGACAACTGACGCGTTCCACGTTCACGTTACGCACGGTGGGCAGGAAATCGCGGCAGCACACCTCGCGCGCCTCGTAGTCGAGGTTTATCTTCACCACAGCCTCGCGGCACTGGCCCACGCGTATGTCGCGGACATTGATGTTCTCCACCACGCCACCTCGGCACGAATTCGTCTTGATGCGCAGCACGCGGTCCAGGTTGGGTGAGTCCATCACGCAGTCGTGGGCAAACACATTCTTGCAGCCACCGCTTATCTCCGAACCGATGACCACTCCGCCGTGTCCGTTCTTCATCTCACACCGGCGGACGATGATGTTCTGCGAAGGCATGTTGCGCAGCCGTCCGTCGCGGTTGCGTCCGCTCTTGATGGCAATGCAGTCGTCGCCTGTGCTGAAGTAGCAGTCCTCAATCAGCACACGGTTGCACGACTCAGGGTCGCATCCGTCGCCGTTCGGACCGTCGTTGATGAAGTGTACGCGCCGCACGGTGATGTCGCTGGACATCAGCGGATGTAGCACCCAGAAGGGAGAACGCAGCAGTGTGACATCTTCCACCAACACCCGCTTGCAGCGGTTGAAGTTCACCAGTTGCGGACGCATGCCGTCCTTCTCGGTAAACACGCGTTCCTCCTGCCAACGGCCCTTTTCGTCCGTCATGGGCACCCCGTCCTCGCCGTTCCGAAGCAATCGTTCGCGACCGCCCAGCCGTTGACTGACCAGTCCCTCGTGCCAACCGAACTTGGGGTTGCCGCACCATGCCCACCACGTTTCGCGCGTTCCGCCTCCGTCTATGGTTCCGAGTCCTGTGATGGCAATGTCTTGAGCTTCGTAGGCATAGATGCAAGGCTGCAGGTTATAGCACTCCAGCCCCTCCCAACTTGTTGGCACGATGGGGTAGAGTGCAGGCTCGAAGGCAAACTCCAGACGGGCCCCTTCCTCCACGACCAAGTTCACGCCACTCTTCAGTGTGATGGCACCTGTCAGGAAATGTACTCCAGCTGGAACGATTACCTTGCCTCCGCCCTTGGCAGAACACTTGTCGATGGCTCGCTGTATGGCGCGTTGATTCTTGGCTGCCGAACGCTCAGGACGTGCACCAAACTTTGTTATCGGGTACTCGGCACCCTTCATTTTCGGAGCCTCTATACTCTGTTCTATATGTTGGTAAAGGCCCTCGTCCCAAGCATTCGCATATAAAGACACGCTCAGCAAGAGAGTGAGTATGAACAAACGGGAAACAATCATAATTCACAATTCATAATGTACAATTCATAATTCATAATTCATAATTCATAATTCATAATGCACATTTTTTGCAAGACAAGCGCAGCCTAATTCTTCATTCTTCGTTTTTAATTCTTCATTTTAGTTGATGGTCCATTCGTCGCGCCAGTTGATGACGGGTAAGCCATTCTCAAACTCGATGGGTAGCCAGATGTAGCGGGCATCGCGTGGACGGCGAGGCCGCCAGATGTCTGCCATGAAGATGTGGCGTCCGTCATCGAGTGTCAGGATGTAGGTGCTCTGTCCGCCGAATGTTATTTCTGCTTTTGGTCCGCGACAGGGATTGGGATGCTGTGTCCAGGGGCCCCAGATGCTGGGGGCAGAGAACATGCGTGCCTCGTTGGGATCCCATCCCGTGCAGCCGGAAGTAATCATCCAATAAGTGCCGTCGTGCTTGAAAATGGCAGGTGCCTCGTTGTGCCCGGCAGGTGCCACACGTGTGTAGCGCCCGGTGTGATGCAGATAGTCACCAGTCAGTTCGGCAATGTGCAGCGTCAGGTTCTCCTCAGAGGAGAAGATGTGATAAGCCTTGCCGTCGTCATCGACATAGAGCGTCATGTCGCGCGACATCTGACCTGTGCCGAAGTCCCGTTTCACGATGAGCCCTTGATCCACAGCCTTCTGCCATGCAGGTGTCCACCATTCCTTGAAGTTTTCCTCGTTGAGGGTATCGACAACTGCCAGTGCCTGTCGGTCGAATTCAATGGGCCATGTGCCGGCATTCGCCCTTTGCGAATAGAGGAACTTGTACGGGCCTTCAGGGCGATTGGCCACAGCCACACCATAACGGGCCGCATCGTAACCGCGTCCCTTCAGTTCGAGGTGGAACCACATGCAGAACTTCTTCGTTACCTTATTATATATGACCTTCGGACGTTCCAGTATGCAGCCTCGCTCTATGTCATGGCCGCGTTCCTCCTTCACGGACAGGGCCACGCCGCAGTTGCGCCAGTGTACGAGATCCTTCGAGGCGTAGCACATCACCCCCACCAGCGCGTCACTCGTGCGGTCGCTCTTGTGTTCGCCGAACCAGTACCATGTGTCGCCATACTTCATGATGCCGCCACCGTGGGCATTGATGTGGCGTCCGCCGTCGTCGCGCCACAGTTCACCGCTGCGGATGGACTTCGGCTTCTTCTGTTGCTCGTTCCAGTATGTCTCCAGCCTTTTAGCTTCGGCCTTCGTAATGTGAATGACCGAGCCGTGCTTGGGTGAGGTGAAGTTCGTCAACTTCATCACACCCTCATTGAAATGTCCCAGTGGTTTGAAGGTCTTGAAGTCCGAAGTCTCGACAAAACCGAAGTTATGGGGACGGATGCTGAACACATCGTACATCACCACCCACTTCTTCTCACCGATGCGCTTCCATACGTTCGGAGCCTCGCAGGCACCGGGTTCGGCATCGATTTGTTCGGCGTGGTAGTCGTCGAAGTGGTTGATGCGGTCGCTGATCATGTATTTGATGCCACCAGGGTTCTCTTGTGCGACGTACGACATGAAGTACCTGCCGTCGGGCATTAGACAGATGTCGGCATCGAGCACCTGAATCCTGTCGTCGGGATATTCGAACAGCAGCTGAGGCTCCGTTTCCAGTGTGGTGAAGTCCTCGTCGGCATAGCTGTAGTAGAGTTTCGTGCGGCCTCCGGCGTGCTGGCGTATGGTAAAGTAAACCATGGGTTTTCCTGCCTGTGGGTCCCAGATGGTTTGCGGTGCCCACGCACAGCCAATCTGTCCGAACCGTTCCGGGAACAAACGGTCGATGCGTGCCACGTGGTGGGTCCAGTGGATGAGGTCGTCCGAGGCCATGAGCACCAGGCCTCGGTTGTTACCCCAGCCAAACTCGTCTGGACGTTCCCACTGTGTGATGCGAATGCCTTTTTCGCGCCCGAAGACGTGCAGGTCGGTCATGGCGATATAGAACTTTCCATTCGGCGCACGGCAGATGTGCGGGTCGCGAATACCGTGCTGTTCGGCGATGGAGTCGCCTGCAATGATGGGCTCGCCATTGTTGACGGGCGTAAACGTGTAACCGTCATAACTGATGGCCATGAACAGCGAGTGGGTTGGGTCGCTGAAGTAGGTGAAGAGATAGGCGCCCATGTCTTTCTCAGTGAGTGCCCGCTTCTGTTTTGCCGCCGATGATGGCAATGCCAGCACGGCCAGCAGCATGGTCAGGGATAACAGTCTTTTCATAGTCATTATAGCTTTATGATTCCGTATTAGGTAATTATCGTTTTACATGAAATCAGACGGCATTTCGCAGATATCCGTTGCAAATATAATGATAATTATCGAAATATCAGAATGTTTAATGCTATAATATTCAGATTGGGGGCTGAAAAGTGTTCCTTTGGTCGGTAACAAACAAGGGTTACTGATAGGTGATTTTCTGGATTATCTGACCAGGATCGATGATTGAGAGCGTGATAACGTGATCACGACGGGCCGTGTCAAGCGGCAACGTCAAGACGAACTCCTTACGGTTCTCGAGGACCTGTAGTTTCCACTCCCAGCCCCACTCCTTGAAAATGTTCTCGCAAATCTCAGCTTTGCCATTATCGACGCGGACCGAGAAACGATTGCTGCGGTCGGCGGAGACGGGCCACATCGGAACCACGGAGATACAAAGCGAAATGGAATCGGCATTCACCGGCAGGTTATTGGCAGGGATGGGGATGTCGATACTCGACGGAGACCGCATGCCATCCAGCGGCTGTCCCATCTGGAGCGCTTTCCAATCCGTTCCAATACCATTGAGCAAGCGGAATGGCCCTGACAGAGAAAGCGAAGCGAGCTCTATCTTGTGGAGCAATTCAGGATGTCTTTGTTCGTCGGGTAACCGGTATGCGTCGGTGGGTATGTCGCTATATTGTGGCATCTTGTGGTATTGTGCCGTATAACCAGGTGGCACCTCCGAAATCATTTTGTTCCACTTTCCATCGAGCTGCGTGTTGTAGCGTTTGCGGAGATTCTCTATTTCGCGGCAGGCATCCTTCGACTGTTCTGCATAGGCAACTTCACCTGTTTCGTGGTTGGCTTGTGCATACAGGAACTTACGGTTCACCTGATAGGCAGAATGTACCGCATAGCCCAGCATCTCAAAGAAGGCAGGACGTTGCTCCGGCGACAACTGGCGCTCGATGGAATCATAGGCCTTGCAGATGTCCTGATAATCTTTCAGACGCTTTTGCGCAGTGCCAGTCTGGAAGGAGAAGTCCGTGTCGTGCAGGCGGTTGTTCTCTTTGGTGTCCCATTCCATTTCGTAGCCCATAAACTCTGGTTTGCGGTCCCAGGCCAGACGGTAGTAGTTGTCTAAAATGAAGTTGAGGGTTGGGAGCTGAGAGTCGAGGGCAAAGAGGCGTGCAAGAAACTCGCCCTGATAGGTATTCGCATTTTCGTAGGAGAACGACGAAAAGTCGTAGGCCATATCCATGAACATCTGCATCTCAATCTCCATGGGCTTGATGTCGCCCACGTTGAGCAACCAATAGCGGTCGGCTCCGGCGGTATAGGCCTTGAGAAGTTCCTCATACATCAGCATAGGGGCAGTGGTGGCTATCCAAAGATTATCGTGTGGCGTACCAAGATAGGAGATATGATAGTACACGCCACTGTGTCCTCTGCGCCGTTGCTCCTTAGTATTGCTGACCCGCTTCATGTAGCCATAGTTGTCGTCAGGCCAGACGAGGGTGATATCCTCTGGCACGCGCAGACCGGCGTCATAGATGTCAAGCGTCTCCTTATAAGGAACGAATATCTGCGGAATGTTTTTGGCCTTTCGCCCCTTGTATTTCTCCAGAATGTTACGCTGTTTGGCAATGACCTTCTCCAGTGTACGTGCACGATCGGTGGGATCGGTACTGCCCTTCATGGCCTCGTCGTGCAGTCCACGCATGCCCATGGTGTAGATGTTGTCATATTGGGCCGTTTCACGGATGCGGTCGTCCAGTTTCTTCAGGATGGTGGCGCTGTTGGTCTCGTAGTTCCATTCGCCGTCGCGCGATTTGTCCCACTCCGAGGGTGCTGCATTGTTGAAGAGCAGCGGTTCGCAGTGGCTGGTGGTAATCATGATGCCCCATTTGTCAGCTACGCGCTGGCTCTCGGGATGACTGTAGAATGCACCTGTGCAAGTATGCATGGCCGGGGCGAGCATGTTGCCCTTCAGACGGAGAATCAGTTCGCAGACACGGTCGTAGGTCTTGGGACCTATATCGCCCAGCTCTTTTTCGTAGTTCTCCGCTGCCCACGTCTTCATGCCCCAGTCTTCGTCGTTGATGAAGACGCCACGATATTTGATGGTGGGCGACGGACTGACGTAGTTCTCCGCATATTCATAGACACGCCTGTCAGTCCTGTCAATGGGGACATCGGCAAACCAGTACCACGGACTGACACCGATTGCCTCACTGACGTGGAAGACTCCGTAGGCAAGTCCGCGGGCATCAGACCCCGTGATATAGAGACTGTTGCCCTTGGTGTCGATGGCATACCGCTCCCAGTTGCCTTGCAGTTCGCGGTGACGGCCCATTCGCTTCGTCGTACCGATGTTAATGCTTGGGCCGTTGACTGGATGTGAAGCAACCTGCGGCCTCTTTCCTGAGACATGTTCGATGTCATCGGCCAGCACCTGCACCATGTGCTTTACCAACGGAGCATCACCTTCGTCATACACGATGGTTGCCGTTGTCAGGTCCACGGTTTGAGCCGCAGACCTGACACTCATGACGAGCAGCAAACAGCAAATGTATAGAATCCTACGTTTCACTACTTAACAAGGACTTTTCTTACCTTTCCATCGGATCCAACAACGATGTTCAGACCATGCTGCAGTTGTTGGATACGTACACCCGACGGAGTGTATATACCTATTGGCAGACGTTCTGCAACATCGGTGTTGCTGATACCATCCAAGAGGCTGAGGTTCCTCAGACGACACTCTGCCAAGAGGAATTCCTGCATGCCACTGCCCATCTCCTTGAACTGGATGATGTAGTTGCCGGCTTTCTTCACTTCGAACGTCAGCGACTGACGTGCGGAAGAGGAGATGTCGCCAGCAGCATTACCATTCAGGTTCGGTCTGGCTGTCAGTGTAGCAGAGGACTTGAGGGCAGTTCCGGTACTGGTCAATATCTTGGCCTGATAGGTGGGAGAACCCTTCCACGCAGCCATCACAAACACCAGTTCGTAATTACCTGGTTCCAGTGTCAGCGGGTAAGCCGTCTGACGGCCATACTCGGCGCTGGTGGTGCGCCAGTATAGGGCTTTGCCTTGATATCCCGTAAGGCCAGAGAACGTGCGGGGACCGCTTCCGTTCTGTGTGGGATAGTTGCGTACGTCCGAACCATCGGTGGTGCGCCATCCCACGGGGAGTGCACCGGCAGCCACATCGGTGAAGTCGAGTTCATAGACGGCAGAGACATCATAGAACACGGGCTGGATAACCATATTCTCATCGGGCATCGTGAATGCCACCTCTGTGGCTCCTTCCTCGAAATCGATGGTACGACCCTGTGTGAAGAAGACGGAGTTGACGACATTCAGCGCCTTGAGTGCATAGCAATTGTCGGGAGTGATGGTCAGGTGAACCGTCTGACCGGCAGCTGCAGAGTCAACGTCAGCCGTGACAGTACCGAAATCGGACTCACGTATCATTACGGCAAATTTTTCCCGTTCGGTGCCTACAGGCTCGTAGGTCACCTGGTCGATGAACATCTTGATGCCGCCGACATTCGTAAGTATCAGCGTGTTGGTGCCTGCCTTCATAGTGGCAGTAACAACAGCCTCGCACCACTCGCTCATGCCAGCCTTCTCGAACTTGATGGTCTGCGACTTACTATTGACGCTGACGCGCATCTGTCCGGCCTTGCTGCTGTTGCAGTAACGTATCACGATGTTATATTCACCACCCTCAGCCAGTGTCAGCTGATGGCGAAGTGCAGCACTTGTCGAAGCAGGCATGTCAACATAGCCCATACCTGCGAAGTCGCGGAGATCCTGTGCCCACCAGCCGGAATGTGTCAGGGCAATGTTGGCACCCTTTCGGTCCATGTTCTCAGCCTCTATGGTGACGGGCCCCTTGTATGGTTCGGGTTGCTGGGGCTGTTCCAGAGCCTCAGCAGGCAGTACGTCGGTCTTGCGGTCAGTGGCATCACCAGAGCATTCCACACGTACAATGGCAGACCCCATGTGTCTGACATTGAAGGCGAAGGTCTTATTCTCTGCATCGTACGTCTCACCGGTAACGCTGGCAGCATGACTGTTTGCCCCTGTGGTGGGTCGGGTCAATTTACATACCGGCTGGGCTGTGACACCCGTAATGAGCACCATGTCCGTCTGCTGTGTGAGACTGTCGCTGCGATAATTGTTCAAGTAGAAGTCGATGTGGTCGGCATATTCACGGATGACGCCGCTGGAGAGCTTACCGTAGGTGAGTTTAAGCGTGTCGCAGGTGTTGTACTGCAAAGGAATTTCTGCCTGGGCCGACTTCTTGCCGTTCAGATAGGTGTAGGGGGTGTAGGTGACGAGCTGATTACGGAAACGGTTCACATAAAGGTCGCCTTTCGACACCTCGGGGTAGAGTTCGTTGAATTCCTTCACCTTTTTCGATGTGGCAGTGGTTGAAGTGCCCCAGCGCGATGTGTAAGCCGATTTCTTCACCTGTACGGGAATGGCCTTGGCGGCATTGTCGTACAGTCCCGTCACCATCGGGATGGCACCATAGCGGCCTGTAGATTTGAAGTAACACAGGTTGTTCTGCCACTGGCCGTAGTTCCATGCACCTTCCTTTTTCTGGTTGGCTGGGTCGGTCTGCAGGTAAAGTCCGTCGTAGAGATTGTCCCACACGCAGAAGTCGTTGTTGGTGTCGTGGACAATGACCACCTTGGTCTTCTCCACTACCTCCTCACGCGAAGGAATATACATCGAACCGTCGATGACGCGGCGCCACATGTCAATCCAGATGCCCTTGAAGTTGGGGAAGGTGCCCCAGTTGCGGCGTGTGTAGCCATCGACCTGGCTGTCGCTCAGGTTCTGGAAGTCCTCCGTCCATATCAGCTCCGGACCGTCCCACACGGCACCGCCGTTCACGCAGGTCTGCTCCATCACCGTACCTATGCCGGCGCTACCCGGATACTTACACTTGTTCTCACCTACCAGCTTGCTCGTCATGTCGTTCCAGCCACAGTTGTCGTAACGTACACCATAGTTCTTGGTCAGACCGCTGACAAAGGGGCCCCAGCAGACGCTCTCGTTGTTGTAGAAGCTGCTGGCGTGGGTGTATTTGTAGAGGAACAGGATGGCCTCGGGATATTTCTTACAGGCATCGAGGAAACGCGGCTCCAGCTTCAGTTCGGCAATGGGGTCTGTATTGAAGTGATAGACGCCACCGCACCAACTGACAGTGAGGAAACCGCCGTACTTGTGCGACATCTCCACCAACTTGGCAAACAAAGCCCAACGGCTGGCTGTCGTAGTAGAACTCTTGTCGCCAGGTTCTCCGAAGCCCCAGAACTGTTCGGCATAGTTCCAACCGAGGAAGTTGGGATAGGTCTTGAAGAAATACTCGAACGTCTCCAGGTCGTCGTCCTGGATGTGGGTATGTCCACCGCTGGCGGGCTGACAGCAGAACCACATGCCATTCTGCTGGCACACCGTAGCCCACGACTTGTAGGTACGGACGGCGTTACGCGGCATTCTATACATGCCCGTCTTTGTGTCGAACTGACACGAAAGACTCAGGTTCATGCAGACGTATGGCTTCACGTCCTCGGGTATCAGGTCGATAATCTTCTGCGGGTCGGCTGAGTTCCAAACGTCGATATGCACAAGCCACAAGGGGTGGCGGTTGTCAATGGGGCGGCGCTCCTGTGCCGTCATGTGCTGACCTGCCAACAGCAGGCACACAAGACAAATGCGGTAAAGATACTTATTCATTTCTTTCATTCTTTTAGATTTCATACTGTAAAGATACAAAAGATTTTTCAATCAGCTATTACCAATCTATATCGTTTTATTCGTTGTCTCCCTCAAAGAAATCATCGATGCGGGCACCAGACAAGGTGCCTCCCTCCGTATAGTCCGTTGCATCGTTTAGGTCCTGAAGCTGAGATACGGCGAGCATCTCTATGGCTTCAGACTCTATTTCCATCATTTCGGGACTGATATATGCTTTTCTCATCGTTTGTTTCCTCCTTATTATTACTTAATAACTTTCTTTCCGTTCACTACATATACAC
>CACZRZ010000007.1 GCA_902783655.1 uncultured Bacteroidales bacterium | reverse complement strand
GTGCGGGCATCGAACGAACTGTGGCTGCCGGGACGGTGGCTGTCGTAGTGGCCGGGAGTCCTGTGGTCGCCAGGACGGAAGCCGCCGTTGTGTCTGGGATCGCCATATCTGTTACCAGGGTGGGGATGACCAATCATTCCGCGATGTTCGCCACGCAGACCTCCGCGCCATGTGGGCCGGCGGTTGTAGTAGTAGCCGTTTCCGTAGTAGTAGCGTCCGTGTCCTCCGCGATAATCCCAGAAGATGACGGGACGATGGTAGAAGTAGTATCCGTGTGTGTAGTGACGATATACGGGGAAGTACCAAGCGCCATTCAGCCAGCGCAGGGGATTGAACAGATAGTCGACTGCGGCGTAGGCTGCCCACTGCCAGTCGTAGAGGATGTGGCGCAGGTCGGCATTGCGGTAAGCCAGATAGCGGCTGTCCAGGAGATCGGCCTCCGTGCGGATAGAGAGCAGGTAGTCGAGGTTGATCTCGTAGGCATCGTTATACTGCTGTTCGTTGAGGTTCAGCTCATAGGCCATTTTGTCGGTCAGGTAGTAAGCCTGCTCGCGTGCCGTTTCGTAGTCCATTGCATTCATTCCCGTCCAGGCGAAGATTGCAACCATCATTGTCATCATGTAACGTTTCATAGTCGTATGGTTTTAATAGGTTTGACGTTTTTTTATCTTTTGATGTTGCAAAGTTACGGACTTCTTTCTGCAGTGCAAATGGTTTTTTCCTACACGTGTGGGGGAAAATCCCTTTTCTTGGGGGGGAATGCATATCGGCATTAATATAAAAGGAACGCGCGCGTACGCACGCATGCACGCATGCGTTGATAGGTTGCGGCTCCATCGACGTGTCGTTTCGCCTCCATCGACGTGTCGTTGCAGCTCCATCGACGTGTCGTTGGAGGCCAAAGCTAACGTCGTCTGAAGGGCTACAAGGTGGCGGCAAAAGTGAAGTGTGGTGCAAAGGTGCCCACAAGCGCGTCGGAGGGGCTTTCGCGGAACAGGCCGAAGACACTGCTGCCGCTGCCACTCATGGCTGCATACAGTGCTCCGCCCTCGTAGAGGCGTCGCTTGATGTCGGCCACGGTGGGGTGGAGGGGGAAGACGCTGCTTTCGAAGTCGTTCTCCACCAGTTCGCGCCACTTTTCTACGGGGCACTGGATGCTCTCTGCCAGTTTGTGCTGCGGCTGCTGTGGGCGTACGCCCTGATAGGCCTCGCGTGTGGAAATGAAGTCGTCGGGTTTGACGAGCAGGATGTGCCAGCCGGAAAGGTCGAGGCCGATGGGTGTGAACAGGTCGCCGATGCCGTGGGCCAGTACGGGGCGGCTCTTTACGAAAAAGGCACAGTCGGCTCCCAGGCTCGCGACGCTGCGTTCCATCTCTTCGGTGCTGAGTCCAAGCCGGAACATCTCGTTGAGCATCGTCATCATGTACGCCGCATCGCTGCTGCCTCCGCCCAGTCCTGCTCCGGAGGGTATGTTCTTGCGCAGCCTTATGCGCAGGGGAGGGATGGTGTGTCCCTCGTCACGAAGTTTCCGCACGACTCGCATAACGAGGTTGTCTTCTGTGCTCCCCGCAACGGGTATGCCTTCGACGAGCAGCTCGTCGTGAGCGGACTTTTCCACCTCCAGTTCGTCGCGAAGGGGAATGGGATAAAACACGGTTTCCAGATTGTGGTAACCATCGGGTCGGCGCTCGGTGACATATAGTCCGAGATTGATTTTTGCACAAGGATACAGCTTCATGGTACAAAATTAAAAAATAATTATGAATTATTAATTGTGAATTGTGAATTAATTTATATCTTTGCCGTCGAATTCAGTATAAGAACGAAAAATGAGTAAAAAGAAGGATTTTGATTTGATGTTGGAATCTATACTTGATGTGAACTCCAACAATGTTTGGGACCTGACCGAGGAGCAGATAGCACAGCTTTGGGAGAAGGAAATGACGGAAGAAGGTTTCTCGTCGTCGGAGGAGAAACTGCTGAATACGATTCGTCTGAGTTTCGAGGTTGTGCACTACAATCCCAACGACGAGCGCGAGGTGAAGAAATACGAGAACACGGACTGGGTCACCTTCCCCCGCAGCGATGCAAAGAAGGGCTGTGTGGCCATTCGCCGTAAGTACATTAAGCGCATTACGGACCTGAGTTACGAAAACGTGAAGCACATCACGGCTGCCATGTTGCTCGAACTCATCGACCGCAACTTCGGTGGTGGATGGGACAGCATACCGCTCAGCATCAAGGACATCATAGAGTCGAGCTTCGACATCTCCACCACGCAACTGCCCACCAGCCGCATTCATGCCAAGGGCGGTACGCTGGAGAAGAAGGTGGCTCAGGGCTACGAGGTGCTGGAAGTGGAAAAAGGAACCTGGACCGAGGCCATCTTTGCCAAGAAGAAGGAGCCCGTCGTGAAGTTGCGTTGCAACAGCGACCAGAAGTACGACGAGGACGGCAACCTGATTGTGGACAACGACGACGAGGAGCTGGACGACGACCGTATCGACGATGGCGACGACGAGGACCTGGACAACGACGACACCTTCTACTCGTCGTATGCTGCCGAGGCCGAGGTGAAGGACGAGACCGAAGAGGGATTCCCCATAGAAGAGTAGCCTTTAGGGGCTCCCGGGCATTCTCAGGAAGACCTGGGGCTTCTGAAAATGGAACATACGATGGCTGTGGCAATCGCCACATTCAGACTTTCCACCGTCGGTCGGTTGGCCGGGTAGGGTGGTATCAGGAGGCGGTGGCTCACGAGGGCTGCCGCCTCCGGTGTCATGCCTCGTCCCTCGTTGCCCATCACGATGACTCCGTTCTCGGAAAGCCGTTGCTCGTAGATGTTCTCCCCGTCGAGCAGCGTCCCGTAGATGGGAGCCTGGGTTTGCCGGAGTTCTGCCACGAGGTCGATATAGTGGATGCCGACGTGCGACAGGGCCCCCATGGTGGCCTGCGTGGCCTTGGGATTGAAGATGTCGGCGCAGTCTGTCGAGCAAAACACATGGCGGATGCCAAACCAGTCTGCCAGCCTGACGATGGTGCCCAGGTTCCCAGGGTCCTGAACACCGTCCAGCGCCAGACAAAGTTCCTGCCGGGCAACTTCCGGCAGCTTAGCCTCGGGGTGGGGGATGGGAAACAGGGCGAGCACCGACTGCGGATGCTGCAGCAGACTGGCACGTTGCAGTTCTTCGTCGCTGACCACATCAATGCTGCCCGTCAGCCCCCTCCCGTTTTCCTCCAACCACGTTTCCGTAGCCGCAACATAGACGGGTTTCATCACGGCAAGCAATTCGCCCACCAGTTTGGGCCCCTCTGCAACGAAGAGCCCTTCGACCAGCCGGTTTTTCTTTCGTTCCAGGCCGTGTATCTGCTTAATTCGTGCCTTGCTAATCATAATCTGCCTAAAATATGGACAAAGGTAAGAAATAATTTTCAATTTTCAATTTTCAATTCTCAATTTATTAGTATCTTTGTAGCGTGAAACCAACGAGAGGTCTTCATCCTCTGCTCATGCTGCTGGTCATCATGACGGTGTCGGCCAGTTGCAGTGTGTCTCGCTTCATTCCCGAAGACGAGTATCTGCTTAATAATGTCAAGATTCACTCCTCCGACAAATCCGTCTCCACCACCCAGCTCCAGGGCTACGTGCAGCAGCATCCCAATTCGCGATGGTTCAGCCTGTTGAAGGTTCCCATGGGACCATACCTGATGAGCGGCCGCGATTCCACGAAACGCATCAACCGTTTCCTCCAGCGCGTGGGGCAGGCCCCTGTCATATACAGTCAGGACAAGGCCCTGAAGACACGCAACAACATCGAGGCAGCCGTGCGCAACATGGGCTATCTGCAGGCCAATGTGGACCTGCTGGAACGCAAGCGCGGCTTCAAGCTCAATGCCCTTTACGACATCAAGCCCGGGCCGCTCTACCGCGTTGACACACTCGAACAGATGGTCAACGACAGTGGTGTCCGGACCATACTCGACAGTGCGGCCGAGGCATCGCGGTTGCACGTTGGCATGCCCTTCGACATGAACGAGCTCGACGCCGAACGTTCGCGCATCAATCGTCTCCTCCGCAGCCGGGGCTACTATCAGTTCAACAAAGAGTTTGTGCGTTTCAAGGCCGACACCACCCTGGGCAACCACAGGGTGGCACTCTCCCTGCTGGTCGACGATTATCATTCTGCCTCCCAGCCCCAGCGTGGGCCCCATCGCCAGTTCTGGGTGGACAGCCTGAGATTCGTGTCCGACAGCACCGGCAAGAACATGCTGCGCGAGAACGTGCTGCGCGTGAAAACAGCCATCAGACCGGGCGAACTCTACAATGAGCAACTCGTGCAGGAGACCTACGGCAACCTGTCGGCCCTGGGAGCCGTGATGAATTCGAGCATCAACATGGTGCCCGACACCACAGACTCTGCCAGCCTCAATGCCGTCGTCTTTGTGACCACAAACAAGCGCCACGCCTTCAATGCCGAGCTTGAAGGCACCAACTCCGCCGGCGACCTCGGAGCCGCTGTCGTCCTCTCGTACCAAAACCGCAATCTCTTCCGAGGTTCGGAACTCTTGAACGTGAAGCTGCGTGGTGCCTTCGAGGCCATCAAGGGACTGGAGGGCTACGAGAATCAGAACTACATCGAATACGGTGCCGAGGTGTCGTTGGCATTCCCCGATTTCAAGTTCCCCGGAGTCGGCCGCGATTTCCGTCGCAGCAGCCATGCCATCAGCGAAATCTCCTTGATGTACGACAGCCAGAACCGTCCCGAGTTTCACCGGCGCGTGGTCACCGGCGCCTGGCGTTACAGATGGAGCCAGCACAACCGCCAGCGCCAGCATCGCATCGACCTCATCGACCTCAACTACGTCTTCATGCCCTGGATTTCAAAGACGTTCCGTGAAGACTATCTCGAGAATGCCACTTCGCGAAATGCCATTCTGCGCTACAACTACGAAGACCTCTTCATCATGAAGTGGGGCTACACCTTCAGCTATTCGTCGCAACCCCTCTCCGGCGCCACCGGCAACTACGGCACCAATGCCTACAGCATCCGCTTCAACGTCGAGACGGCTGGCAACCTGCTGTACGGACTCACCACCCTCTTCCACACCAACAAGAACTCCGACCGCCAGTACACACTCTTCAACATCGCCTATGCCCAGTATGCCAAGGGCGACTTCGACTTCTCCAAGAGTTTCCGCTTCTCGCCCACCAACTCCCTGTCCCTGCATTTCGGCCTGGGCGTGGCGGTGCCCTACGGCAACAGCCGCATCCTGCCCTACGAGAAGCGCTATTTCAGCGGCGGTGCCAACAGTGTGCGCGGATGGTCGGTGCGCGGACTGGGGCCCGGCACGTTCCGCGGCGCCGACGGGCGCATCGACTTCATCAATCAGACCGGCGACATCAAGCTCGACATGAACCTCGAATACCGCAGCCATCTGTTTTGGAAAATCGACGGTGCCGCCTTCGTCGATGCCGGCAACATCTGGACCATCCGTGACTATCCCGAACAGCCCGGCGGGCAGTTCCGCATCCGCACATTCTGGCGCCAGTTGGCAGCCTCCTACGGTCTGGGCATCCGCCTCAACTTCAACTACTTCATCCTCCGCCTCGACGGCGGCATGAAGGCCGTCAACCCTGCCTACACCGGCAAGAAGCATTTTCCCATCGTCCATCCCCGCTTCAAGCGCGACTTCGCCCTCCACTTCGCCGTGGGCCTGCCCTTCTGAGTCTGCCGAAAGAGAAAAAAAGCCCCTCCGTCGCTGTGACGGAGGGGCTTCTCTGTACGCCCTCAGGGGCTCGAACCCTGGACCCATTGATTAAGAGTCAATTGCTCTACCAACTGAGCTAAGGACGCATCTTCTTTTGTTTTGCGAGTGCAAAGGTACGACGTTTTTCTGAATCCGCCAAACGTTTTGGCAAAAAAGTTTCAAAAAAGTTTCATTCTGCCCCGTCGAAGGCGATAGTCAGCGGGCTGTGGGGCAGATTGTGGGGCAGTCGGACACTGACTTTGCCGTTCTTCAATGTCCATTTCAGCCGTTGGCCGGAGGAGAGCAGCCGCATCGCGCTGCCCTTGCGCGGCAAGTTCTTCTCCCAGGTCAGCGTCGTGGGCATTTCGCCGTCTTCGGGCTGGGCCAGCAGGGCATAGCACCGTGTGCCGTCCTTCGAGCGGGTGAACCACAGGTTCCCTTCGTGGTAGTGCTCAACGGTTTTCGTGCCATAGATGGCGGCTCCGTTCTGCTTCAGCCATTGGCCAATCTCCTGCAGCCGTCGTTCTGCCTCGGGTTCGATGAGCCCTTCAGCCGTCGGTCCTACGCCCAGCACCAGGTTTCCCCCCTTGGCAACCACTTCTATCAGCGTATTAATCACCCTGGTTGCACTCTTCCACCGAGGTCGGTGTACCCATCCCCAGTCGTCGCTCAGCGGGATGCAGCTCTCCCAGGGGCATGCCAGTTGCTGTTCGGGTATGGTGCGTTCGGGTGTCTGGTAGTTTTCGTAGGGTCCCCGGATGGTTCGGTCCACAAGGATGATCCCCGGCTGGTGGCTGCGTGCCATCTGGGCAATGCGGGGCATGTCGATGTCCTGACGATTCTCCCTGCACACCCATCCGCCGTCGAGCCACAGGATATCTACCTGTCCGTAGCGCGACATCAGTTCCTCGATCTGATTGTAGGTGAACTGCTGGAACTGGTTCCATCGCCAGGGATATTCCTTGATGGGGTAGTTCACGTTGCGGCCCTTCGTGGGGAACACATCCCACCAGTAGAGTTGCGAATGCCAGTCGGGCTTCGAGAAGTAGGTGCCCGTCATGAACCCCTGTCGGCGGAAGGCATCGAGAACGGGGCGGAGCACATCCTTTCCTGTGTGGCGGACAATGTTGAAGTCCGTTTCATGGCTGTCGAAGAGGCAGAAACCGTCGTGGTGCTTCGTGGTGAACAACATGTACTTCATGCCAGCCTCCTGGGCTATCCGTGCCCATTGGTCGGGAGCGAACCGGGTGGGTCTGAACTGTTCGGCCAGTCCCCAGTACCAGCTCTTATATTGGTCGTAGGTCATCGTCGTATCCCTGCGAATCCAGTTTTCGTCGCAGATGCTCCACGACTCCACGATGCCCGGCACCGAGTATAGTCCCCAGTGCAAGAGGATGCCGAACTTCAGGTCCTGCCACTCGTGCAGTTTCTCCACGACCAGCGAATCCGTGGGCCACTCGTAGCCCCCGTCTTCTCCCTTCACCACATCGCCCCGTTCGGTTCCTGAAGGCTTCGGTTCTTCAATCCTTAGGGCCTCAGACAACCGTATGTCTTGCGACGAACTGCCGACGAGAATGGTGAACACCCCCGGTTCAACCACTTCGTTCATCGAAGCGTCTATGAGCGAGAAGTCGCTGTCCGAGAGGTGGAACACAATTCGCCGCGATTCGCCCTTCTGCAGCATCACACGTGCAAAATGCCGCAGCTGGCGTTCGGGCACCACCACGCTGGCCGCTTCGTCGCGAATGTACAGTTGTGCCACTTCCTCGCCGTCGCGCTTGCCAGTGTTGGTGACGACAAACGCGACGCTGTCTCTGCACACTTGCAGGCCGCTGTATTCGAACGTTGTGTATGACAGCCCGTAGCCGAAGGGGTAGAGTGGGGCTGCGGTGCCCTCCACGTAGTCGTGAGGCAGGGGCCGTGGGCGGTTGTAGCAGACGGGCAGTTGGCCCACGCTGCGAGGCACGCTTATGGGCAAACGGCCTGCCGGACTGTAGTCGCCGCACAGGACATCGGCCACAGCCGTGCCTCCCTGCTCGCCTGGGTAGTAGGCTGTGAGCAATGCATCGGCGTTTTCTGCTGCCCAGTTCTTCTGCAACGGCCGGCCCTCGATGTAGATCACCACCAGCGGTTTGCCTGTCCGCTTCAGCTGTTCCAGCATCTCCTGTTGTCTGCCTGGCAGGTCGAGCGACAGGCGGTCGAGGCCCTCGCCGCTGTCTGGGAATGAAAGATTGAGAGAATGAGAAGATGAGGAATCGAGAGGATGAGAAGATGAGGCAGCGCCTGTCGCTTCGTATTCTGTCTGGCCTCCGTAGCGGCTGCTGCTGCCGCCCACGACTGCGACGATGACATCCGCCTCGTCTGTCTGAATGATTTGGAACCCCCTCTGCCGCAGGCCTTCCCTGATGGTCACCACCTTGCCCTGGGGCTGCGGAGCCGTGTAGTCGCCCAGCTGGGCATATATGTTGTCGGCATTCGGCCCCACCACGGCTATGCGTCGCCCCGGTGCCAGCGGAAGCAGGTCGTCGTTGTTCTTCAGCAGTGTGATGCTGGCACGTGCAATCTCTTTGGCCAGCTCCACATTCTCCTTGCTATGCACCTTCTCTGCCTTTATTTCATCTACGTATGGCTGCTCAAACAATCCCAGTTCGAACTTCAGTCGCAGCACCCTTCTAACCGCATCGTCGATTAATTGAGCATTATGAATTGTGAATTGTGAATTGTCGTAGGCGCTTGCGCCGAGATCTACGTCCACACCGGCATTCAGGGCCATCTGTGCCGCCTCGGACAGCGACGAGGCAGCTCGCAGCGTATTGTGCACCACGTTGATGCTATACAGGTCCGATACGACCAGCCCCTGGAAACCCCATGCCCGTCGCAGCACATCGCGCAGCAGCCACGGGTTCACCGTCGAGGGCACTCCGTCGATGGCGTTGTAGGCCGTCATCACACTTTGCGCTCCTGCCTCCACAGCCATGCGGAACGGCACGAGATGCGTCTGCAAGACTTCGCGTCGGCCCATGTCGATGGCAGCGCCGTTCTGTCCGCCCATGCCCATGCCGTATGCCGCCAGGTGCTTCAGTGTCGAGCGGCCTCCCATACCCTTGACGATGGCAGCCCCCAGCGTTCCCGTCAGCACGGGGTCCTCGCCCATCGTCTCCTCCGTTCGGCTCCATCGCGGGTCGCGAGCCAAGTCCAGCACAGGACCCAGTCCCAGATGTCCGCCTTGCAGGCTCAGTTCCTCCATCATTGCCCGTCCCATGCGCTCCATGAGGGTGGGCGAGAAGGTTGCCCCCAGTCCCAGTCCCGTGGGGAAGGTGGTGGTGCCGATGGCCATGTGTCCGTGCGGCGTCTCCTCCAGCAGCAACAGCGGTATGCCCAGTCGCGTCTGTTCCACAGCGTGGCGCTGCAGTTGGTTGGCCCGTCGTGCGGCAGTCCGTGGGCGCAGTCCGTTGTCCAGCGTCCGCCCCGTCCATGGGTCGGCTCGCAGCGTTGCCCACAGCATGCCCGTGCCCAAGGAATCCAGTGTCTCGTCGTACTGCCATCCCAGCGGACACGACAGTTGGGCCACCTTCTCTTCCAAGGTCATACGACTGAGCAAATCCTCCACGCGCTGCTCCACCGTGAGCGTCGTGTCGCGATACGGTTGCGCCCCAGCCGCCAGCGTTGTCAGCAGTGCGCAAAATGCGAATATCGTCCTCTTCATGCTGCGAAGTTACTATATTAATCTGTAAAATGCAAAACATCTGGTCGTTTGTTTTGACAAATCGTGTTCGCACTCCCCCTGATTCCATATACTGGAAAGGTGCTGAAGATGGCGCCCGTTCATAATGGGTGCTTCATGCTGGCGACAGGGGGCTGTTCTTGACGCACAATTGTCCGTCAAGCGAAACGACGCGTCGTTGGAGCCTATACCATACATGGTTTCTCTTGACGGACAATTGTGCGTCAAGCAGAACGTCCCCAAGAAAATGCCGCTACTTCCTATGGTCGGGCCTTAATGCATGCGATGTGTAGGGCGGCAAATAAGCGGGGGTGTAGTATATTGCTAAGAAAGTGTCATCTTGTCGAGGATGAAAGCATTAACTTTGCACCGAAAATCAAATTTACCCCAAAACAAATTAAACAATGACAAAAACTTTACTTAGTTCGGCATGGCGCAAGTTAGCCATGCTGGTGGCCCTCGGGTGTTGGCTGGGCCTTGCCCCTGCGGATGCAAAAGACCAGGTGACGACGCTGTGGGAGGGCGACTACACCGACAACATCGCCATACCTGTGGCAAAGTTGCAAACTGGTGGCACGGTGACGGTGCATGTGACGGCCTATGAGGGCGGAAGCCTGCATTTGTTCTACATCCAGAATAATTCGGGATGGACGCAGAAGGCGTTTGACGAAAACGGTGGTACGATAGGCCAGTGGCCCTGGGTGAACAAGGGCGATGCATCGTATCAGTTCACCATCGCTGCAGCCGACATGGACATCCTGAACGATGACACGGAAGAAACGGGCTCCAGGGGACACCTGATGATTGGAACGGTGGATGCAGCGAAGGTCGCCATCAACAAGATTACCCTTACCACCAGTGGCGAGGACGAAGAGGGTGATGCGACGACGGTGTGGAGCGGCTCGCACGACTTGGCAGGCTGGAACGGTCTGGCCCTGACGGGAACGGCGGAGCACAATGTGCTGAAGGGTGCCAAGAAGGGCGATGTCATCCGCATTACCTATACGGCCGACGAGGCTGGCCAGATAAACGTTTGTTACGGCAACTGGACGGGCATCGAAGGCGGACACTACGAGGTGGCTGTCATAGATGAGCCTGCAACCATAGATTTTGAGATTGTAACGGCTGCCATACTGGAACAGGTGCAGAACGGAGGCATCGTGCTGAATGGTACCAATGCCCTGCTGAGCAAGGTGGAACTGCTGACTTTCGCCTCCAGTTACGATGCAGTGCCACTGACCATTGGCGAAAGCGGTATCACTACGTGGAGCAGCATGAAGAAGTGCGACTTCACGGGCACCGGACTCACAGCATATTATGTATCGGAAGTGGCCGCTGGCAGCGTGAAACTGAAGCAGACGGATACCACGTGGGACTGGTGTGGATACGTAGTGGTGGGCGATGCCGGAACTTACGACATTCCCGTGACGGACGAAGCATCCTATCCCAGTGCCACGTATCTGAAGGCGCAGGTCGTCGAGGGGACGGTGGTGGCCTCTGCTGCCGGCAAGTATCACTATGTGCTGGCCGCCAAGATGGCAGACAACAGTGCCCTGGGCTTCTACCGGCTGACTGCCGACCAGGCAATGGCTTCCCACAAGGCCTATCTGGAGACCGACACCGACATCGCTCCGGCCGATGTCCACCACGTGAGCATCGTGTTCGATGACGATGCTACGGGCGTGAGCGACCTGCTGGTGGAGAAGAACGGCCATGCTGTTGCGCCTGCCTACGACTTGCAGGGCCGCCGCGTCTCTTTGTTCTCGAAGGGCATATATATAATAAATGGTAAGAAGATTGTGAAATAACCCTCAAAAAGATTCGGAACAATGAAAAAGCAATATATGAAGCCCACGATGGAAACGGAGACCATCGCAATGGATGAGAACATACTGGCCATCAGCACCCTGGACGTAATGGGGGACTACGACGACACAGAATACAGCATCCTGACAAGGGAGGAAGTGATGGAGTGAGGAAGATATGTTATATCAAGAAATAGTATAACCAAAAACAAAATTGAAACTATGAAAAGGAAATTTATTTTATTGCTGGCGCTGCTCCTGAGTGTTGTGAGTGTGAGTGCAAAGACGAGTACCACAGTGCTGTGGGAAGGTACGGACGATGGTAGCGACATCATGATTCCGAAGGGTAGCCTCGTGGCAGGTGCAACGATTACGTTGACCTTCGACTGGCTTACAAGCGATGGTGCACAGTTCTCTTGTTTTTATTGGAATGGAAGCGATTGGTCGTATCTGTACAATTGGAAATGGGTAAACAATGGGGAAGGCTATTCTTTTTCGTTGACTCAAGGTGAAATAGATGCCATTCCCAGTACTCTTGGCTTTAAGACAGAAGCCTTGGATAAGATGAAGATTTCAAAAATAATAATCACTGAAGACATCCTGCCCACCTCCACTGGCGACAACTTGCTCGACGCAAACTGGGCTGTCGTCGAAAACTGGGAGAGCAGAAACTTCGATGCTCTGGCTGGTGCCAAAATAGGTGATGTGATTCTCATCGACGTTACCACCAGTGACTGGGGTTACAACCAGGTGCAGGTGAGAGATCGCGAAGGTAATGTCCTCAACAATGAGAGTTCCTATCTGGGAAACTTTGCAGGAGTGAACTCTGATGTGTTTGAGTATGAAATTGATAATCTGAGTGATTTGAAGAAGATTCAATCAACAGGTTTTAGAATCAATGCATCCCAGAACACTACCATCACTTCCATAAAGCTTCTTTCCTATGCCGACAGCTACGGCTATGTAACTATCAGTATCGGTGAGACGGGCTATGCCACATGGAGCAGCGACAAGAAATACGACTTTTCCAGTGCTGGTCTGACGGCTTACTATGCCTCTGCCGTAGCGGAGGGAACCGTCACCCTTACCTCGATGGACGTTACATGGGATTGGCAAGGCTATATCATCAAAGGGGCAGCAGGAGAGTATGATGTGCTTCAGTCCTTGACAGCGGATGGGTCATATTATCCTTCGACAAACTATCTGAAACATCATGTAGGCGAAGGTCCGGTTGCCGCATCGGAGAGCGGAGATGCAAACTTCCGCTATATCCTTGCGATAAAGGCGGGAGACGCCAGTTCGATGGCCTTCTATAAGTTGACTTCCGACCACAACCTGGCTGCAAACAAAGCCTATCTGGAGACACCCAGAGACATAACTCCCACTGGTGGAGCAAGAGGCATCAACCTTGTTTTCGAAGACGAGACTACGGGCATCAGCTCCGCAGAACTGGTGCAACCCAGGGACGAGGCCATCTACACACTGAGTGGCATGCGCGTGAACAAACCCGTACGGGGATTGTACATCAAGGGCGGACGCAAGGTGTTTGTGAAGTGAGATAAGAGTAACAGTCGTATTTATTCCTAAATACAGAATAGAAAACATGAAACAGATATATATTTCTCCTTCAATGAAGGTGGTGAACATTCAAAATGTGAAGTCGGTGATGGCGACAAGCACGCTCGGTGTTTCTTCGCAGAACTACAGCGAAGGCAGCATGAACGACCTTGCCCGCGAAGATGCCTGGAACATCTGGGGCGGCGACGACGAAGAAGTAGAATAATAGTACTCATTGAGAAAGGTTAGTTTACTGGTATTCCGGAAGCATTGGGCTGCGAAGTTTGGTGCTTCCGATTTTTATTTGTAACTTAGCACCGTCTTAACCTACTGACGACCATGACGAAGACAGAAAACACCCATGAGCACGGACCGCACATCATGCGCGAAATAACACCCCTCTCGGAGCAGGACTGCTTCTACATCGCCGACCGGCACAAGTCGGCCTTCGACTATCCCATCCATTGCCACCCTGAATACGAACTGAACTTCACGGAACACGCCATTGGGGCGCACCGCATCGTGGGCGACTCCGAGGAGACGGTGGGCGACTACGACCTGGTGCTCATCACCAGCAGCGACCTGGAACACGTGTGGGAACAAGGGGAGTGCCAGCGCGGAGACATCCGCGAGATAACCATCCAGTTCGACAAGGGCCTGCTGCCCGACTCGCTGCTCCACAAGAATCAGTTCGACAGCATCCGCCACATGCTGGAACGGGCACAGTGCGGACTGGCCTTTCCGCTGACAGCCATCATGAAGGTGTATGCAAAACTGGACAACCTGGCCCACCACCGCACCGGCTTCCATGCCGTGCTCGACCTGCTGGAGGTGCTCTACGAACTGTCGGTCTGCGACGGGGCGCGCCAACTGAGCAGCTCGGCATTTGCACGCATAGAGACGCAGAGCGACAGCCGAAGGGTGGACAGGGTGCAGAAGTACATCGCCCACCACTACAGCGAGGACATCCGCCTGGAGGACATGGCGCAGATGGTGGGCATGACGGCGGAGGCCTTCAGCCGATACTTCCGCCAGCGGGCAGGGCGGACACTGTCGGAATACATCATCGACACGCGCATCGGTTCGGCGGCGCGCATGCTGGTGGACTCCACAAACACCGTGGCGGAGATTTGCTACGACTGTGGCTTCAATACGTTGTCAAACTTCAACCGCCTGTTCAAACGCAAGAAGGGGTGCACGCCCAAGGAGTTCCGAGAGAATTACCAAAAGAAAAAGGTGTTCGTGTAGGCTTTTGCTAAAAAAGTGTCATCGAGTGTCTGCAAATAAACGTAATTTTGCAAACAGAAAACCATGAATTCATTTTATTAACACTTAATTACTACCTTTATGAAAAGAATTCTTCTCAGTCTGTTTGCATTCATGCTGACGCTTGTCGCCGGCGCAAAAACGGATGTCGACTTCTCCTCGCGTTTTGAGGAGGGCACCAACACCATCTTCTGCACTTCGGCATGGGGCTGGTACAATGTCTTGCTTGGCGAATACCAAGTGGAAGAGGCGGAATACCTGTATATCAGCTATGAGGCCTCGTGTAATTTCAACCTCATTCTGCAGGACTCCAACTGGCAGAATGCCTACTCGGTAACGTGCAGCGCTGATGCCAAGGAAGGTTACATCAAGCTGACCCCCGGAGCATATCCCGAATTCAGTTGTGTGGTCATTCAAAACCATTCGGAGGGCGAAATCACTATCAAGAAAATATACTTCTGTTCGGAGGAGGAGTTCTATAATCCTGCCCCAGACAATGTGGAGGAGGCTCGACAGAATCTTATAGACATATACATGCGCTACCTGCCGCTGCTCGACACGTTCCCCCTTGGCGACGACTACGGACAATATCCGGCTGACCTCTACGATGCCTTTGTCAGTGCCATGAACGCTGCTCTCATTTTGGACAGCGACGAAGGGAAGAATCTGACCACAGAACAACTGAATGCCATGTCGCAGGCCATTGTCGATGCCTACAAGGCGTTGATTGCTGCCAAGAAAATGTATCTGCCTGCTAATGGTTACTATCGTTTCATATGTGCCCGACAGTTTAGTGAAGGCGACGACGAGATGGGCTGGACAAATGTCACAAAGGCCATGTACAGCGACAGCTCAGGCGCCAACAACTGGAAGACGGTGGACCGCGAGGATCCTACCTTCCTGTGGACACTCGAACTCCAGGACGACAAGTCCTACCTGCTGCGCAATGCATCGAACAAACTCATCTTCAACTCAGCCGAAAAGTGCGGCGACAAGGAGAACTACATCACCCTCGACGCCATCTCGAAGGTGGACGGCATCTACAACACCATTTGGCCCTTGAGCACGGAGGAGGACGTCGTCATGTTCAACTTCCGATTCAAGAACGACCCTGCCAACGACTATAAGTACATCCACATGAACTGGCACAACGGCGGAACGGGTTGGGGAGGCCCCATGACCGTATGGTGCAACACTACCAACGACAGCGGTGCCAGCGAGTGGTATCTGGAGCCCGTGGACGAATCGGTGGTTCAGGAACTCCTGAACTCTGACTACAACTTTGCTTTTGCCCAGATGCTGGCCGATGCCAAGGCGAAGGCTGCCATCGCCAACGACATGACCAAGAAACGGCTCATCACAGATGCCAGCCAGTTCAGCAGCCCCTATAGCCAGAACGACCTCGGCAACCGCGACGGCGGAAGCCTGAGCGAGGGCGTCCTGCTGGACAACGACAACGCCACCTTCTGGCACTCGTACTGGGAGGGCGGCAACGCCGAGGCCGGTGTGCACTACCTGCAAGTGGAGATGCCCGAGGAGATTGGCGGCGACGTGGAATTCACCTTCTCGCGCCGCAAGTGGGCGAGCGACGACCATGTAACCACGTGGGGAATCTATGGCAGCAATGACTTCGATGGTGAGAAGTATGATTGTGAGTGGATTGCCGACCTCGAAACACCATACGGTTCGAACGACGAAACCATCACCACTCGCTTCAAGATTGAGGAGGGCAGACAGTATCAGTATCTGCGCTTCTATGCCGAAAAGACCACTTCGAACCGCGGCTACTGGCATGTGAGCGAGTTCCAGCTCTACAGTCTGTCCGAAAATCCCAACAACCAAGCCAGCAACATGGGTGACACATACACCAATCTGCTCAATGCCATTGCCGAGGCCGAGAAGGTTGACCCGAACGCCGTCGGCAAGGCAGACTATGAGGCGCTGAAGGCTGCCTACGACCCCTTCGTCGAAATGTTTGTCGACCCGACGCCCCTGCGCAAGGCGCTCGATGTGGCTGAACCCTCCATCGACCTCTGCGACATCGGCAACAATCCCGGACAGTGGACCCAGGAGGCCTACGACGCCTGCGTGAAGGACATAGAGGAAGCCCGCGCCTATGACCAGGCTGGCAAATATACCCAGGAACAGACCGATGCCTACGTGGCGCTCCTGGGCGATGGCAAGTCGAAAATCCTGGCCGCCGCCAACAAGGTTTCGCCCGATAAGTTCTACACCATCCGCTTCGCCAGCGAAGACCTGTACGAAGAGCAGGGATGGAGCACCAGCAATGTGGTGAGCGAGGAATGGGGCGACCTGTTCGACACCTATCTCTGTCCGGCCTATGCCGAGACTCTGGAGAGTACTCCTGCATCCGAAGTGCGTCAGGGTAGTTTCATGTTCTTCACCACCGACGACAAGGCTGATATCGCCTTCCGCTTCATCCCCGTGGGCGACGACAAGTTCATCATCCAACACCAGGCCAGCGGACTCTTCATCCACTGCTACGGTCGCAACAGCTGGACAGGTCTCACACTCACGCCTACACTCTTCTCCGTCGGAGCAGTGGGCTATGGCGAAAACATCATCAAGAGTTTCGATTACGAAGGCAAAGATTTGGCTTGCCTGCATGCCCAGCTCAACAACCATCGTCTGGTGACTTGGCAGGACGACTATGCCGGCTGCAACTCCGGTCTCATCATCGAGGAAATTGATGCCGATGTCGTAGGTTCGCCTTTGGCCGATTACAAGTCGGGCGAAGTCACCACGATGTGCTATCCCGTCAGCGTTCAGCCCAGCGAGGGCAGCCTGTATGCCGTAGCCGGTACCTACACTGCCAACGACAAGGTGTATGTGGCCATGAACAAGGTAGAAAAGGCCGAGGCCGGTCAGCCCGTGGTGTACATTGCCAAGGGTGTGTATGACGAGGAGAATGAAGAAGACATCTCGACCATCAGCCTGACCATAGGAACCGATGTCGTCACCACACCGCAGAACGACGGTGCCCTGCAGGGTACATACGAAGATGTGGACCTCACGAGCGACGCTATCATCTTCCGTGGCGACAAGTGTGAGATGAGTACTGAAGAGACTGCACGCGTCTATGCCAACCACGCCTATGTGGTTCCCGACGACAAGGCCGACGCCAGTGGTTCGTACAGCCTTGTACTGGAGGTTGGGGCAACCATCGACGGCATCAGCAAGGCGCTGAGCGATGTTTCCTGCCAGGGCGATGTGTTCGACATGTCTGGCAGACTCGTCAAGAGTAAGGCTACACTCAACGATGTTCATTCACTTTCACATGGGATTTACATACTGAATGGAATAAAGATATTGGTAAAATGAGGACAAAAAACTCAGATAGTTTACGCTTTGCATTGCAAGCCTTCTTCGGAGGGCTTGTAATGCTGCTTTTCTGCCAGATGGCCTCGGCCCAGGTCTTTCCCGACTTCGCGAAGATGAACTTCGGATGCGACGGCAACAGCATTACGGCCGGCAACCAATGGTCGGCCACTGTGGTTCGGCAACTGGGCTTTGCCACCCATCACAATGTGGCTGTGGGGTCGGCCACTTGGGCTTGTCACCCCGACACCCAGGACTATGGCAGCGAGGGCTTCGCAGGCATCTCCGGAGGATGGCAACCCACGCAAGATGCCCATGAAATGCAGATGCGCCACAACAACACATCGAAGGTCCACATCCAGAAGTTTATCGCCGAAGTGGATGAGGGGCTTTTCCCCGAACCCGATGTCTTCGTATTCGCCATGGGCACCAACGACGGCAATCTGGGTTCGGCCGAGGAGGCCCTGAAGGGGAAATCGTTGGCAGAGGTGGATGTGACCACGATGGCTGGCGGTGCACGATGGTCCATTCAGACCATCATCGAGCGCTTCCCCAAGTGCCGCGTTTTCGTCTGCACACCCATACAGACGGCCAACGTGGGGCACAACGAGTTTAACCTGAAGAAGATAGAAATCCTGCGCGAGATTTGTCGTTCCCTGTCAGTGCAACTGATTGACTGCTACGGCGAGTGTGGCATCACGGAGAAACTGGAGAACGGACACGGAGAGCGATACCTGCGCGACGGCCTTCATCCTGCAGAAGAAGGGCAGCAACTGATGGGGCGCTACATCGCCAAGGAGATACGTAACAATTTCTTTTAACCCAAATCGGTCATTCGCCACAGACATGAAACGCTTCCTCTTTCTGATATTCCTGTCCGCAACACTCTCCGCTGTTGCACAAAACGAGATAGCCTCCCGACTTGTCGACAGGGAGGCAACAGGACCGACGAAACAACTCTACGCTTACCTGCGCAACAAAGTGTGGGGGAAGCAGGTGCTTTCGGGGTGCCAGGCACGGTGGGACTATAACATGACTGACGCCGACGGCATTCGTGAACGCACTGGTAAATATCCCGCCATCAACATCTTCGACTTCCAGCACTTCCGCCAGCGCAACCTGAATTATATGGGACCTGAGGCAAAGGCTTGGAACGAGGCTGGGGGCATTGTGGGCTTCATCTGGCACTGGAGTGTCCCCGTCAGCACAGACCTGTCGCCGAAAGAGGGCTTCGCTTTCTATTCGCCTACGGGTTCGCCGGGCCGCCGGGGAACGCTCTTTTCGCCTCGTCGTGCCGTTCAGGCCGGTACACCCGAGCATCGCATCATAAACGAAAATCTGGACACCATCGTCAAGTATTTCCTGCACTATCAACAACAAGGAATCCCCATCCTGTGGCGTCCCTTCCACGAGGCGGCGGGCAATAGCAATCGTGGTGGAAAGGCTTGGTTCTGGTGGGGTAATGACGGGGCTGAAGCCTTCAAGGCACTCTACCTCTACACTCAGCGCTATCTCATGGAACGTGGCGTGCACAATCTCATCTACATCTGGACTTCGGAACTGGACGATGACGACTGGTATCCTGGTGACGAGTATGTCGACATAGTGGC
>CACZRZ010000006.1 GCA_902783655.1 uncultured Bacteroidales bacterium | reverse complement strand
TTACTGTTTACCGAAAATTCTTGCCCGAACATTCGTAGACCGCAATGTCCGTGTTGTATCTTTGCATTGGGAATAGAAAGGGACTGGAACCTACGAGACTTGATTAAGCGAATCTACCGTGAAAAATTAAATTTATGTTCGATTCACAATAAAATTACACAGCGGAACCGCCCCAACTGTGTAAAAGCCCCACCCCGGCCCTCCCTTAAAGGGAGGGAGGGGAGTGGTCAGGGGAACGGCTTTAAGGAAATAAAAATTATATTATTATTATTGATTTTGATTTTTCAATTATTACTCGTAACTTTGTAGGCATTACGAAGCATGAAAAACGTAAAAAGAAAAACTATGAAGAAACATTTCCTACTGATTGTGATTGCCCTCCTGTCGGTGCTATCGGCGTGGGCAGACAACGTGGAACTGACTCGCGTGGAGGACCTTACGTCGCAGTATTTCATCATGGCATACAGCGACAACGGCACCTATCTGAGCCCCTACTGGACCAAGGGTACCATGCAAAACGTGGTGTCGCCCGGAGAGTCCGCCGTCATCTGTAACGGCAGGGACTACTACTACCTGCTGAAGGCCGAGAAAGTCACCTACAAGGGCGAGGCAGTGTACAGGGTCAGCATATCGAACGGCCTGCACGAGCTGTTCCCCAACGGCATCGGCGGTGCAGCATACCTGAACAGTGCCGGATGGTGCTTCTTCGCCGGAGAGAGCGCACCCTCGGGCAAGAGCCATGTCTACGGGCAGGACGCCGACGGACTGGGCCTGTGGCGCATCACGCACACCGCAGGCAAGGGCTTCCAGTTCCAGTGTGTGGGCAACAACAAGTACATCAGCTACACGATGGGCAACAGCGACTCTGCCAACAAGTACTACTGGCAGTGCTTCGCCGAAGGTTCGCTCTACGACCCGCTCACGGCGCTGAAGGTGTCGGGCTCCTATCTGGCCTACCTGGAGATGCAGAAGATGCTGCAGAAGGCTGTCGACGACGAGGTGAACATCACCTGCGACGAGGCCAGCCGAACGGCTCTGCGCGAGGCCCTGGCACAGGCACAGCCCCTCGTGGACGGAGCTACGACGGAGGATGAGATTCTCAGAGCCGCAGTCGCACTCAGGGCAGCGGGCTGCACCTTCCTCAACAGCATCACCCTGGCAGAAAACTACCAGATGAACGTCACACCACTGCTCATCAACGCATCGTTCCCCGCCAACAACGCAAAGGGATGGGAAGGCACCGAACCCGGATTCCAGACCTTTGGCAATGCCGAGTTCTACTCCAAGAGCTACGACCTGCACCAAACCCTGCCCGACATGCCCCAGGGCACATACATGTTGCGCGTGCAGGGCTACCAGCGAAGCCTGGATTCGAACGAGAAAACCCTCACCAACTATCTCAACGGCACGCTGAAGGAGTCGGAGGGCTACCTCTATGCCAACAGGGAACAGACGCCCCTGGCGCTGGTCGCTCGCGATGCACAGACCACCAATGCCATCGGCGGCAAACAGTACACCATCAGCGGCAAAAGCTACTGGATGCCCAGCAGCATGAGCGAGGCCAACACCTACTTCAACAACGGAAAATACTGGAACAACCTCACCGTCAACCACCTGACACGCGGCGACATGACCATAGGACTGCGCAGCAGCGTGGGCTCGGGAGGCTCGTGGACATGCTTCGACAACTTCGAACTCTACTTTCAGGGCGAACCTGGCGACGTCAGCGACCTGACCTACCTCATCACGAATCCCTCGTTCGAGACCGGCACCACCGACGGATGGACCACAGGTCACCCCAGTGGCAATGCCGACGTCGGAGCCAAGAAGAACCAAAACGAATACCTCACCGAAGGCACCGTCGGAGACTACCTCTTCAACACCTGGGTGAACGGCGACAGCTATCTCTGCGGCGCTGGAGAGCAGTTCGTGGAACAGACACTCACCAACATGAAACCCGGCGAATACCGACTGACAGCCCTGGCATCGAGCAACACCTATTCGAGTGTGAACGCTGCCGTAGAGCTCTATGGCAACGGCTATGTGTCCAGCTTCGTGCCACAATCGAAATCGACATTCAAGCAGACCTACGAGGTCACCATCTATCTCATGCCCTCCGAGACCAGCCTCACCATCGGCATGCGCTCTGCCGGATGGTTCCGTGCCGACGACTTCCACCTTGTATATTTCGGACAGACCGACAACTACGAGAAGGAGCGACGCATGGCCACCGTGGACCGATACGAGGTGATAGCCAGCCAGGCACTCGACCGCAGCGCATACGACATCGTGCTCGGCGATGTGCGCACGGCACTCATGAGCCAGGAGATAACCGACGAGGAAATCGCCAGCCAGAATGCACGACTGCGCATAGCACTCATGGAACTGATAAAGACGGGAACGACAGCCACAGGGCAGTTCGACCTCAGCATACTGCTCACCAACAGCGACATACAGCGTGCCGCCAACACCAGCGCAGCCACCACCCTGGGACAAACACTCACCGACATGCCCGCCGGGCACTACACCTTCCGCGCAAACGCCCTCTACCGCCCCACAGCCATGAAAGATGCCCTGGAACTCTACGAAGCAGGTACCGACGACCGACTCGCATACATTTTTATCGGAAAGAAGCAGGAACTCGTGCCCAGCATCTTCGACGATGCCCGTCACACGGCCACCAGCTCGGCAGACATCTACGCCACCATCGACGGACGCAGCCTGCCCATGAACGAATCCATAGCCCTCAGCGCCTTCCTCCTGGGCGACTATGCCACCTGTGTGGAAACCGACTTGGAGACCGACGGCAAACTGGAACTGGGATTCCGCATCAGGGCAGCCAAGAAGGCCGACAACTGGTTCCTGGCACATCACATGCAACTCCTCTACGGTGCCACACCCGACATCGCCATCGAAAAGCAGATTCCTGCAGGGCAGCCCACACCCGTCTGCCTCCCCTTCGCACTCAGCAGCAGCGAGACACTCCAACTCTATGCCATTGGCAGCATCCTGGACGGGAAGGCACAGATATACCCCGTGGCCACCATACATGCCGGAGAACCCTGCGTCGTGAAGTCGGAGGAGGACATCGCCACGTTCACCATACCGACCACGAAGCTGAGGGAGAAGAAGGCCGACACCACCCCACTCCCCTGGGACGGAGGCACCATCACACCCGAACCCGACAACCTCACTTGGACACACACCACCGTCGATGGCAAGACGGTGACGAAGGCCGGAGAACTGACATTCGAAGTCTGCGACCCACTGAACATGGACTTCACCGTCAATCTGGAGAACCTGCAGGCACGGCGCTTCATCCTGCTGGAAGACTACAAGGCCACCACGAGCACCCACATCGCCAACTACAACCAGGCACCACCGGCACGCCGCGACCAGCCCAACAACGTGGGCATACCCGTCACGGACACCGGCAGCGCAAGGTACAGACTCACCTACTCCGAACACGAGGACATGAGCGAACCACAGGCATTCAACACCCGACTGACCGACGACAAGCTCATCTTCGTCCCCAACCTCATCCCGCAGCGCACCTACTACTACGAGGTCAAGGTGGGCGACAACATCGTGGGCAAGGGCCGATTCCACACCGACGGACACCTGCGCATGATCTATGCTCCCAGCATCAGCAACATTCGCGACCTGGGCGGATGGCAGACTGCCGACGGGCAGTACATCCGCTACGGACTGATATATCGCGGAGGTGAAATGAACGGCGGACACACAGCCACTGCCGGCGACACCAAACGCCTCCGCAACCTGGGCATAGGCGCAGAGATTGACCTGCGCAACGACAACGAAAACGGCTCGGGCACGTCGGTCTTTGGCTTCACCACCGGGGCCAAGACCTTCTACTACGCCAACGGCAACGACTGCTTCCCCGAGAACCTCTCCTCGCAGGACAGCTACGACCACTGGAAGGCAGAGTTCGAACTCATCCTGACCAACCTGCGCAGGGGCAGAAGCACCTATTTCCACTGCGTCTGGGGAGCCGACCGCACAGGACTCCTCTCCATGCTCCTCGAAGGGCTGCTGGGTGTGCCGCAAGACCGGTCGAACAAGAACTATGAGCTGACCAGCTTCTCACTGGCAGGCATACGCGTGCGGGGTACGCAGAACGAGATGTACGACTGCATCCTCGGACTGAGCGGAGCCACCGTGCAGAAGAAATTCAATACCTTCTTCGTAGAGAAACTCGGAATCAAACAGGCCGACATCGACGAGTTCCGCAGCATCATGCTCACATCGGACCTCAACGACGGAATAGACCAGACCATCACAGCACCGGAAACACGGCAACAGACACATGTCACCTACGATCTTTCTGGAAGAATCCTCCCGACCAACTTCCACCGCAAGGGCATGTACATCAGGAACGGGAAAAAATTTGTGGTTCAGTAATCTATCTAATATCTTTTGCATCATGAAGAGAATAATACTTGCAAGCCTGATGGCTGCAGCACTGATGCCCTTGAAGGCTCAGGACTACACGCTTACGGTGGGAGGCATCGTAACGGAGATAACGTTCTATTCGCCCGAAATCATCCGCGTGACGAAGTACCAGAAAACAGACGCCCTGGGCAAGTCCGACCCCAAGGTGGTGGTGACAATGACACCACAGGAGACAGCCCCCACAAAACTGGAGGGAAGCAGGACGGACACACTGCTGACAGACCGTGTGATGGTGACCTGCAACAAGTCGTCGGGCTTGCTCAGCTTCTTCCGTCCCGACGGCACCGTACTCATCAAGGAACGTTCGAAACCAGCCTTCACGAAACGCACATCGCACACCATCGACCCATACAACGTGGCTCAGACCTTCCAACTGGCAAGCGGCGAGGCCATCTACGGACTCGGACAAGTGCAGGACGGCAACCTCAACCATCGGAACAAGAGCTACAGCCACATGGTGCAGAACAACATGTCGGTGTGGATTCCGTTCTTCCATTCCACACGGGGCTATGGACTGTACTGGGACCTGTACGGCCCCTGCGACTTCACCGACAACTCCTCCGGAACCACCTTCAGGACCGAGGCGGCACACGCCGTGGACTACTACCTCCTGGTGGGTTCGGAAACGGATGGCAACGAGGTGGTGCAGCGCGTGCGCGAACTGACCGGACAGGCCACGATGGTGCCCCTGTGGACCTTTGGCTACTTCCAGAGCAAGGAACGATACCAAAGTGCAACGGAGACACTGGGCGTGCTGCAGAAATACCGCGCACAGCAGGTTCCCATCGACTGCGTGGTGCAGGACTGGCAGTACTGGGGCGACAATAACATGTGGAATGCGATGGAGTTTCTCAATCCTCAGTTCAAAACCACCTACACAAGGATGATTGACGGACTGCACAATGACGGGGCGCATCTGCTCATCTCCTTCTGGGCCAACTTCGGAGCAGACACCAAACAGTATGCACACTTCAAGGAGCACAACCAACTGATGAAAATGGGCAACGACATCATGACCACCACCTATCCGCCCAACTCCGGTGTGGCCATCTACAGCCCCTATCAGCAGTCGGCACGCCAGTATTACTGGCAGTGTCTCTACGAAGGACTGGTCAGCAAAGGGGTGGATGCCTATTGGGTGGACTCCTCCGAACCCGACCACTACCAAGGAGGCGAGGACTGGGAACGAACCAACGACTTCATCGTACTGAACAAGGACGACGAGGACAATGCCACACTCAATCCGCAATCATTGGAAACAAGCCACACCTGGCGTTCCATGCGCAATGTGTTCCCGCTGATGCATACCAGCGGAGTGTACGACGGACATCGGGCACAGAAGGCAGAGCTGACGGAGGCCAAGCGAGTGATGATTATGACTCGCTCCGGATTCCTCGGCATGCAGCGCTATGGGGCAGGCACCTGGAGCGGCGACATCACAGCCTCGTGGGAAACTCTCGCCAACCAGATTCCGGCTGCCCTCAACTACTCCGCCTGTGGCATACCCAGCTGGAACAGCGACATCGGCGGATTCTTCAACGGTTCCTATCACGGACCGGGACAGGACACATACAACGAACTATACTGCCGATGGATTCAGTTCGGGACCTTCTGCACCATCATGCGCAGTCACGGCTCTGGCACCGACCGCGCCATATACCAGTTCGGCAAGCAAGGCGAAAGCTACTTCGACATCATCAACCGCTACATCAACCTTCGATATGCCCTGCTGCCATACATCTACAGCACCGACCGCAGGGTTCATCACGACGGGTTCTCCTTCATGCGTGCAATGGGCATAGCCTACCCCACCGACAAGGCCACACACGAGCTGAAGGACCAATTCATGTTCGGGCAGGACATCCTCGTTGCACCTGTCGTGAAGGCACAGGCAGAACAACGCACTGTTTATCTACCCAAGGGGGATGAATGGACGGATATTTGGACAGGCCAACAATACGAAGGCGGACAGAAAGTGACGCGTAACGTTGATTTGGCTCTCATGCCTCTCTACGTCCGACAAGGCACCATCATCCCCTGGGGGCCCGATGTGCAGTACAGCGAACAGCACAACTGGGACAACCTCGAAATACGCATCTACCCGGGTGCAGACGGCGCATTCACCCTCTATGAGGACGAACGTGACAACTACAACTACGAACAGGGACACTTCTCCGAAATTCCCTTCACCTGGGACGAAGCTTCACAGACCCTGACCATCGGCAAGCGCAACGGAGAGTTCCAGGGGATGCTGAAGGACCGCACCTTCCGCATCGTACTCGTCGATGCTTCGGACAAGATGGGACTGGGCATCCGGCAGTCGGTCCGGTTCAGCAAGGAGGTGAGCTATTCGGGCTCTGAGGTAAGCGTAAAGATTGACAACAGCAACCCGATAGCCGAGGATGTGGCCGGCGTAGAAAGCATTCAGGCCACACCCACCACCGTAAAGCTCTATCTGGGACAGACACGCACATTTTCCGTCAAGGCAACACTCACCGACGGCTCTTCGCAATTCGTCACCCTCGATGCTGTATGCGAGAGCACCGACCCACAGGTGGCATACGTCCGCGACGGCATCATATATGCCGGCCAGAAAGAGGGAAAGACTGACATCAGCGTGACCTATACCGATGGCTTCGGCACACAGCACAAAACGGTTGTGAGCGTCGAGACATCCATACCCGCAAACCTCTATACGTGGAGGGCTTACGACTGGTATCGCAATCGTGTCAGCGACCGCCTCGGTTCGTCCGACATCACCTACAGCAACAAGGAAAACACCATCACCATCACGAAGAAGGGAGCACAGAACATTGCGCTCCGATACATGGAAAAGAAGTACCGCGAGCCGGGCATGAAGTATCTGGTGGCTGTGGCCACAGAGGTGTCGAAGACCAAGGGCGACTCACAGCTTTGGTTCATCAATGGCACATGGGTGAACATCGTCAATCCCACCGATGTGCGAACCCTCAAGGACGGACGCATCATGGTTTCCTGGAGCATCGATGAGAACAAGGGCTACGAACTCACAGGGGAGACAGTGTTTGGCCTCACGTCCACCCATGCGCAAGGGCGTTCCGTCATCAGCTACGTAGGATTCACTGCCGACCTGAAAGCCCTTCAGCAGGAACTCGAGGGGACCGTGGGCATCACCGCCCTGCCTGCCGATCCTACCCGGCAGCAAGTCATCTATGCCCTCGACGGCACCCAGCGAAACCAACTGTCCCCAGGCATAAACATCGTCAGCAAGGGAGGCAAGACGACGAAGCTATACAAACACTGAACCCTCCCGCTAAACGCCAAAATAGAAAGCAACAACAATGCCTTTGGCACAAAAGAAAGAGGACGCACCGATGCGTCCTCTTTCCTTATGTAATGACCAGTGAGACTTACTTCTTAGCCTTCTCCTTGTCGTATTTCTCCCAGAGCTTCTTATCAGCACAGAGTTTCTTCTGCTCCTCGGTGAAAGCCTTTGCCTTTGCCTCCTGCTCAGCCTCGGCCTCGGGAGTAGCATAGGCGTGCTTGTAGCCGGGCATTACGTCCCAGTAGCCACGAGTGAAGTCGGGGAAGGCGACAGCAGCGCAGTTGTGGTCCATCGACAGGGCACCCAGCTCAGCCAGACAGCACCATTCGGCCAGGTCATATACGTCCATGTCGAGGGGCAGACCATTCTGCAAGCAGTACACCAGACGGGCATCCATGAAGAAGTCCATACCTCCGTGTCCACCTACCTCAGAAGCCAATTTTCCGTACTTCTTGATGATGGGGTGTTCGTACTTCTCCTCCAGAGCCTGACGCTCGGCATCGGGCAGGAATGAGTGGCTGGAGAGGTTATCGACCTTGGGCTGCTGGCCTGCAGCCTTCAGCTGGCTGGCATCGAGAGCATAGCCCGAGGTGGGATACTTGTTGGCAAATCCCTTGGTACCGGTCAACTGATACAGACGGTTGTAGGGCTGAGGATTCATGACGTTGTGCTGAATCTCCACTACCTTGCCGTTATTGGTACGCATGAGCGTGGTGGTGTGGTCACCATTACGGAACTCGGCACACTGGCGGCCAGTCTTCTGCTCCACCAGTTCCTTGCCGTGTGCACTCTTGGTGTCCATTGCCACGAGCGTGGTGAAACGATCGCCACGATGGATGTCCATAACCTGAGCCACGGGACCAAGGCCATGAGTAGCATAGACGTCACCACGATTCTCCTTGTTATACTTCAAACGCCAATGCAGGTCCTGAGGGTCGCTGCCGTCGGGGTTCTTCCAGTAGTACGCCCAGAAGTCGTCCAGATTGTGGATGTAGGCTCCCTGTGCACGCAGCACCTCACCGAACACACCGTGCTGGGCCATGTTCAGGGCGCGCAGCTCGAACCAGTCGTAGCAGCAGTTCTCCAGAATCATGCAGTGCTTACGTGTCTTCTCCGAAAGGTTGATGAGCTCCCAGCACTGTTCCAGATTCATGGCAGAAGGCACCTCGATGGCCGTGTGCTTGCCATTCTCCAGGGCGCACTTGGCAACGGGGAAATGGTGGTCCCAGTCGGTGGCTACATACACAAGGTCTATGTCAGGACGCTTGCACAGTTCCTCGTAACCCTTCTCGCCGCTATAGATGGCTGCAGGGGGCAGACCAGCCTGGCGCAGATACTTCTGGCAGGCTTCGGCACGTGCAGGAACATAGTCGCACAGCGCAACAATCTGCACACCAGGGATGTACGTGAAACGGGCAACTGCACCAGGACCACGCATGCCCAAACCTACAAAGGCCACACGAACAACATCCATCTTGGGCACCGTCAGCCCCAGCACATTCTGCTGACCGGCAGGACGCGCAGGTGTTTCAACAACGATGGTTCCCTCCTCCCAGTGCCACTTGGTGCTGGGAGACAAACTCTGTGCCATCAGACCTGTCACAGACAGACACATGGCAACAAACGAAACAATGAATTTCCGATTCATTTTCATGATAAGGTTTTTTTATTTTAGGTTAATAAGCATATTATCGTCGCAAAGATAAGCAATATTTCACAATATACAATACAGATTTCAAAAATATTTTGTATCTTTGGCACGGATTTACGTATAACACTTCACATTTGACGTCAATTAAGCTTTACATCGCCCGACATGGGCAGACAGAGGAAAACGTACAGCGCATCCTGCAAGGGCAGATGCCAGGACACCTGACGGCAGAAGGCATTGAACAAGCCGGAGAACTGAGGGATAAGCTGCGCGACATACCTTTCAGGCGCATCATCACCAGCGACCTGAAACGGGCTGTGGATACGGCTCGCATCATTGCCGAACCGCATGGTGGGGAGTTTGAACTGGAACCACTGCTCCGCGAACGGGACTTTGGCATACACACGGGCGGCCCATACATCAAAATCAGCAGGGCTCTCGACCCTTCGGCCGAAACTATGGAACAACTGGCACAACGGGCTGCCGACTTCCTGAATAAGCTCTCCCCCGCCCCATCACAAGAAGAGGAAAACATTCTCGCCATCAGTCATGGGCTGTTTCTGCGTGTGCTGCAAGCAGTGTATCACGGCATCAACGTACGTGCTGTGGAAAAGATGGAGAACGCCGAATTCCGCATACTGACATTGTCCACCGGCATGCACTTCGACCCCATACTTGTGGAGGAGACCGGCGGCACTGCAAACTAAATTATGCATTGTGCATTGTGAATTATGAATCGTGCATTGCTAATCTATACGGGCGGAACCATCGGAATGGTCAAGAACCCCAAGAAAGGAACATTGGAACCGCTCGACTTCGACAATGTCCGGCAGCATGTGCCCGAACTGTCGGAACTCGACTACACGATACGCGCCTATCAGTTTCAGCCACCCATCGACTCATCGGACATTCGCCCAACCCACTGGGCACAACTGGCAAACATCATAGCCCAGCACTATGATGAGGTGGACGGGTTCGTCATCCTGCATGGCACCGACACGATGGCCTATACAGCCTCGGCACTGAGTTTCATGCTCGAGGGACTCGCCAAGCCCGTCATCCTCACAGGCAGCCAGTTGCCCATTGGCGTACTGCGCACCGATGGCAAGGAGAACCTCATCAATGCCATAGAACTGGCCGCTGCCCGCGACGAAGACGGACGTCCCATGGTGCCCGAGGTCTGCGTATGCTTTGGCAATCAGTTGCTACGAGGCAATCGTTCCACGAAAGCCAGTGCCGAACGGTTCGATGCCTTTGCTTCCTACAACTTCCCACCGCTGGCCACCATTGGCATCAATGTCAACTACAACCGGGCTGCCATCCTGCATCCCGACCCTTTACAACCCTTCACACCACATACCGAGCTCGACAACTCCGTCATTGCCATCACACTCTTTCCTGGCATACGTCCGCAAATCATTGAACACGTCTTCGAGATGCCCGATGTCCGCGGCATCATCCTGCGTACCTACGGTTCAGGCAACGCCCCACAACAGCCTTGGCTGCTCAATGCCATTGCCAGTGCCACCGAGGCTGGACGTGTGGTGGTGAACATCACCCAATGCGACGCCGGAACTGTGGAAATGGGGCTCTACGAAACGGGCAACCAACTCCGCAAGGCTGGTGTGGTGAGCGGAGGCGACATGACCATAGAGTGTGCCACCACAAAACTGATGTACCTCCTCGGCAAAGGACTCACTACAGAGGAAGTGCGACGCCTCATGGGCACAGCCCTTGCAGGAGAAATATCGTAGGTTTCAGAGATAGAAATTTCTTGT
>CACZRZ010000005.1 GCA_902783655.1 uncultured Bacteroidales bacterium | reverse complement strand
CCATCTACGGTCCCGACGGCAAACGCCGCTCGCGCCTGCAGCCTGGCGTGAACATCGTGCGCTACAAGGACGGTACGGTGAGGAAGATTCAGCGATAATTGAAAAGTAAAAATTAAAAAGAAAAGATAAAAGATAACGTCCACTCCAAGGGATATTTCCGGGCACTGGCACATTGCCTTGTGCCCGGAGTTTTTTTCCCGTTTTTTTGGTTCTTTCCAAATTAATATGTACCTTTGCAATAAGAAAAGATTATAGCATGCCGAAAAACATGACAAGAAAAGATAGGCAGGAACTATACGCCCGTATGAGTAAATATTTTGAAGACTTGTCAAAGTTGATATTTGCTGGTGCGGTTCTTTCCTCTATTATGAAAGGGGATATTAGTGTATGGTGGTTGGTTGGCTGTGGTACTGTGGCAGCCAGTATTATGCTTTTCTTTGCATATAAGGCATATCTTAAGAGTCGAATCTCATAAAAAAGAGAATATATTATGGCATTTATTGTTCTTATGGGCATTATGGTTGCTCTTGGATTTATAGTAATGGCATGGATGGAAATAGATGATAAACGTTCCCAACATCCCGTCTAACGCACGATTATGGAATCAAAAGAAAAAGTTATATTGACAGGCGACCGCCCAACGGGACGGTTGCACATTGGTCACTACGTAGGCTCGCTGCGACGCCGTGTGGAGCTGCAGAACTCGGGCGAGTACGATGAGATATTCATTATGATTGCCGACGCGCAGGCGTTGACAGACAACTTCGACAACCCCGAGAAGGTGCGGCAGAACATCATCGAGGTGGCACTCGACTACTTGTCGGTGGGCATTGACCCGGAAAAGACACATATCTTCGTGCAGTCGGCAGTGCCCGAACTGACGGAACTGTCGTTCTACTACATGAACCTGGTGACGGTGCAGCGCCTGCAGCGCAACCCGACCGTGAAGACAGAACTGGAGATGCGCCACTTCGAAGGTGGCACACCCACGGGCTTCTTCTGCTATCCCATCTCGCAGGCTGCCGACATCACGCTGTTCAAGGCTACTACAGTGCCTGTGGGCGAGGACCAGAAACCCATGTTGGAACTGACGAACGAGATCGTGCGCCGCTTCAACCACATCTATGGCGACGTGCTCATCGAACCCCAGATACTGTTGCCCGACAATGCGGCATGTATGCGCCTGCCGGGAACAGATGGAAAGGCAAAGATGTCTAAGTCGCTGGGCAACTGCATCTATCTGTCCGATTCGGCCAAGGAACTGAAGAAGAAGGTGAACTCGATGTTCACCGACCCGCAGCACCTGACCATCGAGTCGCCGGGCCACTTAGAAGGTAACACGGTTTTTACGTATCTGGATGCCTTCTGCACCGATGACGACTTTGCACAATTCCTGCCCGAGTACAAGAACCTGGACGAACTGAAGGCCCACTACACTCGTGGCGGACTGGGCGACGGTACGTGCAAGAAGTTCCTGCTGAATGTCTTGAACTCGCGCTTCGAACCCATCCGCCAGCGTCGTGCAGAATGGGAACAGCGTATCCCCGAGGTGTACGAGATTCTCAGAAAGGGAACCGAGGCGGCTCGCGAACGTGGACAGAAGACGCTGGCAGAGGTGCGTCACGCCATGCAGATAGACTATTTCGAGGACGAGGCCCTGATAGCCGAACAGGCCAAGCGATTCGCCACGAAACAGTGATTTCTTTCGCCCACGATTGCGCAGATTGAACGGATTAGTTTTTTGTGAAATTCGTTTAATTCGTTGTTGACATGAGATAGAAGAATCGGTTAAATCTGTTTAATCGTGGTAGAAAAAGTAAATTTTTGTTGAAAAAGTTTGGTGGAATGAAAGTTTTGTTGTACCTTTGCATTCGGTTTTAGGAACTGTGGTTCCGACGGGCGCTTAGCTCAGTTGGTTCAGAGCGTCTGCCTTACAAGCAGAGGGTCGGGGGTTCGAATCCCTCAGCGCCCACAACCCATGAGAATTGGTACATTTTCTTTGATGATTAGGCATTTGGCTTCGCCGTGAGGCGAGGCCAAGTGTTTTTTCTAAGGTACCCACGCTCGAAAAACTGCAAATATATTTGCGTTTTTGCTCACTTATTCGTATCTTTGCGGTCTCTTAAAAAGTATTAGTTTTTATGGAACTGGATTTGTTGACGGCCATATCGCCTATCGACGGGCGATACAGAGGAAAAACAGAGGCATTGGCCTGCTATTTCTCGGAATATGCTTTGATACGCTATCGTGTCCGCGTTGAGGTGGAATACTTCATCGCGCTGTGCGAGGAACTTTCCTTAAATGAGAACGGAGAGTGGAAGGAGGCATTGCGAGATATCTATCGTAACTTCTCGGAGCAGGATGCGCAGCGTGTGAAGGACATCGAGGCCGTGACGAACCACGACGTGAAGGCTGTGGAGTATTTCCTGAAGGAAAAGTTCGATGAATTGGATAAATTGTCAATTCTCAATTGTCAATTGTCAATTATAAAGGAGTTCATCCACTTCGGTCTGACTTCACAGGACATCAATAATACTAGTGTGCCCCTGTCGTTGAAGGAAGCCTTGGAGGAGGTGTATTATCCTCAGATAGAGGAACTGATAGCCCAGTTGGAGACGTATGCTGAGGAATGGAAGGACGTGCCCATGCTCGCCAAAACCCACGGACAGCCGGCCAGCCCGACCCGTCTGGGCAAGGAGATACGGGTGTTCAGTTATCGTCTGCGCCGCCAGCTGGATATGCTGAAGGCATGCCCCATTACCGCCAAGTTCGGTGGCGCTACGGGCAACTTCAACGCTCACCATGTGGCCTATCCCGATAAGGACTGGCGCGAGTTCGGCAATCGCTTCGTAGCTGAGCGATTAGGCTTGGAGCGCGAGGAATATACCACCCAGATCAGCAACTACGACTGTCTGGCCGCTGTGTTTGACGCCATGCGCCGTGTGAATACCATTATCATCGACCTCGACCGCGATGTGTGGCAGTACATCTCGATGGAGTATTTCCGTCAGAAGGTGAAGGCTGGAGAAGTGGGTTCGAGTGCAATGCCTCACAAGGTGAATCCCATCGACTTCGAGAACTCGGAAGGCAATCTGGGCGTGGCTAATGCCGTATTGGCCCATTTGGCTCAGAAACTGCCCATCAGTCGCCTCCAGCGCGACCTGACAGACTCCACCGTACTGCGCAACATCGGTGTGCCTATGGGCCACATGCTCATCTCTATTCAGAGCACTCTGAAGGGACTGCGCAAACTGGTGCTGAACGAGGAGGCCATCCGTCGCGACTTGGACAACCAGTGGGCCGTATGTGCCGAGGCCATACAGACCATACTGCGTCGCGAGGGTTACCCGAAACCATACGAAACACTGAAAGCTCTGACCCGTACGGGCAAGGGCATCAGCAAAGAAACCATAAAAGAATTTATAGAAACACTAAACGTAAGCGAACAAGTTAAAGAAGAGTTAAGGCGAATATCGCCAGAGAGTTATGTAGGAATCTAAAGACCCTCCCCCTGTCTTCCCTTGTAGGGAGGGAGCGGTCACATTCCAATCAATGAAGAAAATTAACAACTAAAAGCAAACGTATCTACTCCCCGCCCTACAAGGGAGGGGTAGGGGGCGGATCTTAAAAGCAAATTATGATTAACGAAGACGAACGTTGGAAAGAACAGTTTTCCGACGAGAAGGGAGAAGGCCGGGAGGGCTATCGTCCCTACAACAGCGAATCATCAAAGAGTTCTACTGGCGAGGGTCGCGTGAAGCGTCCGCGCATTCAGAGAAACAGTTACGAACCAGCTCGTCCCCAGGGCACAGGCTACGGCCAACGTCGCGAGGGCGGCTATCAGCCATACCAGCGTGAAGGTGGCTACAACCGAGAGGGTGGTTACCAGCGTCGCGAAGGTGGATATCAGCGCGAGGGAGGTTATGGCCAGCAGCGACCCTATCAGCGTGAGGGAGGCTATAATCGCGAGGGCGGCTATCAGCGTCGCGAAGGCGGTTATGGTCAGCAGCGTCCCCGTCGCGAGGGCGGCTATCAGGGTGGTGGCTACGGTCAGCATCGTGAGGGTGGCTATAATCGTGAGGGCGGCTATCAGCGTCGCGAAGGCGGATATGGCCAGCAGCGTGGCGGCTATCGTCAGCGTACGGCCGACTATAACCCTCATGCCAAGTATAGCATGAAGAAGCAGATTGAGTACAAGGAGAAACACTACGATCCCAATGAACCCATCCGTCTGAACAAGTTCCTGGCCAACTCCGGTGTTTGCAGCCGTCGTGAGGCCGACGACTTCATCCAGGCTGGTGTGGTACGTGTGAACGGTCAGATAGTGACGGAACTGGGTACGAAGGTGATGCGCACCGACAGTGTGCTCTTCCACGACCAGCTGATCACGCCCGAGAAGAAAGTGTATGTGCTGCTGAACAAGCCCAAGGATACCGTGACCACGAGCGATGACCCCCAGAACCGCAAGACGGTGATGGACCTGGTGAAGGACTGCTGCCGCGAGCGTATCTATCCCGTGGGACGTCTGGACCGCAACACGACGGGTGTGTTGCTGCTTACCAACGACGGTGAATTGGCCAGCAAACTCACGCATCCCAAGTACTTGAAGAAGAAGGTCTATCACGTACATCTCGACAAAAATGTGAGCGTGGAGGATATGCACAAAATCCTTGACGGCATTGAACTGGAGGATGGTCCTGTGAAGGCCGATGCCATAGAGTATGCCGACGAGAAGGACAAGAAGCAGGTGGGCATTGAGATTCACTCGGGCCGCAACCGCACCGTGCGCCGTATCTTTGAACATCTGGGTTACAAGGTGGTGAAACTGGACCGCGTCTATTTTGCCGGTCTGACGAAGAAGAACGTACGCCGTGGCGACTGGCGCTTCCTGACCGAGGCCGAAGTGAACATGTTGTACACGGGAATGTTTGAATAGGACCCACCTCCCCAAGGGGGGAGGAGTGGTTACAGGCATAAAGATTTAGACATATCAGAATTATTAATTAAATAAACAAAACTCTCTGCCATCAAATGCATATACGCCCTCCACTCGGGGAGGGATGGGGTAGGGGTCGATATAGTTATGAAAAGAACAAAAGTCATTGATGCACTGAAGCGGACGGACTTCGGTAGCGAGATAACGGTGATGGGCTGGGTACGCTCGAAGCGTGGCTCGAAGGGTATCTTCTTCATTGCCCTGAACGACGGTTCAACGATTAAGAACGTGCAGATAGTCGGCGAAGACCAGAACTTCGACGAGGAAACGGTGAAGCTTATCACCACGGGTGCCTGCCTGAAGGTGGTAGGCACATTAGTAGAGAGTCCTGCTGCCGGCCAGGCCAGCGAGATTCAGGCCAAGGAGATAGAGGTGCTGGGCGCATGCGACAACACCTATCCCCTGCAGAAGAAGGGAGCCTCGTGGGAATACCTGCGCACCGTGGCCCACATGCGTCCCAGGACGAATACCTTTGGCGCCGTCCTGCGCATCCGCCACAACATGGCGATGGCCATTCACACCTATTTCCATGAGCATGGGTTCTACTACTTCCACACGCCGCTCATCACCGCCAGCGATTGTGAGGGGGCCGGTAACATGTTCCAGGTGACGACGAAGAACCTCTACGACCTGAAGAAGGACGACCAGGGGAAGATAGACTATAGCGACGACTTCTTCGGCCAGCAGGTGGCCCTGACGGTGAGTGGTCAGCTGGAAGGTGAACTGGGTGCTACGGCACTGGGCCAGATTTACACCTTCGGTCCCACGTTCCGTGCCGAAAACTCCAACACTCCACGCCATTTGGCCGAGTTCTGGATGATTGAGCCCGAGATGGCCTTTTACGACAAGACCGACCTGATGGACCTGGAAGAAGATTTCATCAAGTACTGCGTACGTTGGGCTTTGGATAATTGTCGCGATGACCTGGAGTTCCTGAACAAGATGGTGGACAAGACCCTTCTGGAACGTTTGGAAGGCGTACTGAAGGAATCGTTTGTCCGTCTGCCTTATACCGAAGGCATCGAAATCCTGCAGGAGGCCATCAAGAACGGAAAGAAGTTTGAGTTCCCCTGTCAGTGGGGCGACGACCTGGCCAGTGAGCATGAGCGCTACCTGGTGGAAGAACACTTCAAGAAGCCTGTCATCATGACCGACTATCCGAAGGAAATCAAGGCCTTCTACATGAAGTTGAACGAGGATGGCAAGACGATGCAGGGCACCGACGTCCTGTTCCCCCAGATTGGTGAAATCATCGGTGGCAGCGTCCGTGAGGAAAGCTATGACAAGCTGATGGCAGAAATCAACCGTCGCGGTATGGAGACCGAGAAACTGGAATGGTATCTCGACACCCGTCGCTGGGGTTCGTGCCCCCACGCAGGCTTCGGTCTGGGCTTCGAGCGTCTGATACTCTTCGTCACAGGTATGCAGAACATTCGCGACGTGATTCCCTTCCCCCGCACGCCGAAGAACTGTGAGTTCTAAAAGTACTATATAATCCAGGACGGCAAGATAATTCGGAAAATCTGGAAAACTTGTTAAACTAAAGCAAGCGTCTCGTGTCTATTAAGTCATGAGACGCTTGATTTTTATCCTGTTATGTTTGTTTCCCTCGTTGCTCTCTGCGCAAAACACGCAGACCACTGCACAGGAGGAGCCACGGCTGACGGTTCGTGGCGTGGTGCGTGAAAATCAGACCTTCGACCCTCTGGAAGGGGCTCAGGTGAGGCTGTTTCGCGACAGCACGCAGGTGGCTGGTGTGTTAGTTCAGAAGAATGGAATGTTCACACTGCCCAATGTCGTGCCAGGCAACTACACACTTAGCGTCTCGTTTATAGGTTACAAGGAACAGCGATTCGCCCTGGCGCTGCCCAAACGGTCAGGCAACTTCCGTGTGAAGGACGTGCTGATGCGTGAGGATGCCAAGGTGATGGCTGAGGCTGTAGTGGAAGGTAAACTGCCGGAAATGACTGTGGTGGACGATACGGTGATGTACAATGCCGATGCCTTCAAACTGCAGGATGGTGCCCTGGTGGAGGAACTGATAAAGAAACTGCCAGGCATCGTGGTCAACGACGATGGTTCGTACACCTGGAACGGCAAGCAGATACAGCAGTTCCTGGTAGATGGTAAGGAGTTCTATGGCACGGACGGCAACGTCATACTGAAGAACCTGCCGGCGGAAATCGTAGATAAGGTGAAGGCCTACGAACGGAAGAGTGACTTTGCCCGCGTAACTGGTGTGGACGATGGTAATGAACGTACGGTGTTGGACCTGAGCATCAAGAAGAATCGCAAACGCGGATGGTTCGGCAACGTGAACGGTGGTTACGGAACACATGACCGATATACGGGCCGACTGATGGTGAACCGCTTTATCGGCGACCAGAAGTTTTCGTTCTATGGCAATGCCAACAACACCAACGGCAATGGTATGACCGACAATCAGTCGGGCGGCGCCACGATGAACTATATTATAAAAGGTAGTCAGGACGGAGCCAAGAGCCGCAGAGATCCGTTGCTGGAACTGAACGGCAGCATCAATACGAACTTCTCGCAGGGTGGCAGTCAGTCGTGGAACAACTCGCAGAGCTTCGAGAACCGCAATGCTGCCTACAGCAACTCTTGGAACCGAAGTTCGAACAACAACAAGGGATTTTCGTTCAACTATCGTATGGAATGGCGGCCCGACTCGATGACAAACGTGATGTTCCGTCCCAATCTGTCGTGGAACAAGTCGAGCAGCCGATCGCAGAACGAGAGCGCTGCCTTCAACGACGACCCCTATCTGTTCAGCGACGACCCGTTGCGCGACTACCGTTTGCTGAGCGACACCATCGGTGTGAACCACCGCATGGGAGCCAACCACAACAGTTCGCACAACCTGAACGGCAGTGTATCCTTGCAGGCAAACCGACGCCTGGAGAAGCCCGGACGCAACGTGACCTTGAATGCCGATGTGAGCTGGGGGGCGTCGGACAGCGAAGGACAGAACTATAGTCAGACCGACTACTACCAACTGTTGGCAGTCAGTGGTGAGGACTCGGTGTACCATAAGATTCAGTATAACGAGGCTCCCTCGAAGAATCGCAATGTATCGACACGACTCACCTACATCGAACCCATCGGACAACAGCTCTTCCTGCAGATGTCGTATCAGTACAACTATCGCTTCACCGACCGCGACCGCAATGTCAGTAGTATCTTCGACTATATGAAGGATGCCAATGACGACCTCTATAATCCCTATACCTTATATAATATAGGGATAGACAACTATCGTCAGTGGAACTATCTGGCCGCCCCCGACTCCGCCCAGTGTAACTATACCACCAACGTGTATCAGAACCACGACATCCGCTTGCAGTTGCGTATGAACCGGACATTGTACCGACTGACCGTTGGAGCCAACCTGCAGCCGCAGGTGAACCGTGTGGACTACACGAAGGGATATAAGCACTACGATGTTCGCCGTGCCGTGTTCAATGCTTCGCCCATGGTGAACTTCCGCTATATGTTCAGCCGAACGGAGAACCTGGACGTTCGATATAACGGTAATACGGGTCAGCCCGGCATCACCGACCTGATACCCGATACGCTGTCGAATGCCGACCCGCTGAACATCCGTCTGGGTAATCCCGAATTGAAGCCTTCGTTCACTCACAACATGTCGGCCAACTACAACCGTTCGATTTCCGACAAACAGCGCACGTTCTCGGTCAACGCTCAGTTCCGCACCACGCAGAACTCCACCACCAACCGAACCGAATATAACGACGTGACGGGCGGACGCATATCGAAACCTGTGAATATCAATGGCAACTGGAACGGGTCGACCTCGTTTAACTTCAACACGGCACTGGGACCCGAGAAGTACTGGCGCATCAACACGAGTACCAACGGCTCGATGACGAATGCCGTATCGTACGTCTATCAGAGCAAGACACAGGAGACCGTGAAGAACCGTACACGAGGCAAGAACATCCGCGAAAGCCTGCGCCTCTCGTATCGTCGCGACTGGGAGACAATGTACAACCTGGAGGTTAGTGCCAATGGCAACATCGGCTACAACCACAGCCGTTCGACCAACTCGTCGGCTTCGAACCTCGACACCTACAACTTCTCGTATGGAGGCTCCGTGAACCTTCAGTTCCCTTGGGGCATGAGCTTCTGGACGGATATTTCCGAGCAGAGCCGTCGCGGATACGCCGATGCCTCGATGAACACGAACAAGGTCATCTGGAATGCCAGCATCAGTCAACGCCTGCTGAAGCAGAAAATCCTTACCCTGAGCGTTCGTGCCTATGATATACTGCGCCAGCGCGATAACATCAATCGTAACATCTCGGCCACGGCGCGTACCGACTCGCGAAACGAAGCCGTGAACTCTTACATACTTTTTACTGCGGAACTGCGCTTTGGAAAGTTCGGTGGACGTTCTCAGCGTAATCGTGGCGAAGGTATGGGTGAACGTCCCGAAGGTGGCCGTCCCGAAAGGGAAGGTGGGGGTAACCAAGGTGGCGAAGGCGGTGGCCGCAATGGTGGTGGCCGCAACGGCGGCGGTGGCAATCGCGGTGGCAATCGCGGTGGCGGAGGCCCAGGTGGCGGTCCTGGCGGCGGTGGCCGTTTCTGATGCCTCTCAGCCCTTAACCTCGCCGTGTAAAAGTTTTACACCATTTGTGTAAAACTTTTACATAGTAGATATATAAGTCGTGTAATAGTAAAGGAAGGGAAACTGGGGCCTATCGTCCGAAGCGGTACGAAGCGATGCTCATCACCCATCGTTCCGATTCCTGGGTCTCGATGTCGTAGTCGTCTTGGGAGAGTATATGCTTGAAGTCGTCGCGGATACCTGTGCCCAGAAGTTTGGCAACGGCCTCCTTCTGTGTCCACAGGCGGAGGAAAGCACGGTCTTTGTCGATGGAAAGGGCGATGCCCTCTGCTTCCTCGCTGGTCATGCTGTAACGGATGAGGCTGTCGCTCACCTTGCGACTGACGCTTTCGATGTCGATGCCCACGGGACTGTCCGATATGGCACAGCAGACGGCCTCCCGACAATGGGAAAGGGAGAAGTGGGGGATGAGGGGCGAAGGATGAAGGTTGAAGGATGAAGGATGAAGGTGGGGCTTACCATGCTCACCGTAGAAGAAGGTGGGCTGCTCCGTGATGCCATATCCCTGGCGCAGTCCCTGGCAAAGCAGGCGATAGGCGAGGACACATTGTCGTCGGCCCAGGTCGTGTTTGAAGGCAAGGGCCTGTGTGCGTCGCCATTCGGGCAGTTCGTCTATCCAGTGGGCGATTTGCTCGGGCGAGTAGTCGTGGATATGGTCGTCGATGAGTATCACGGTGCAAAATTACGAATTAAAGATTAATAATTGAAAAATATTTCGTATCTTTGTGTCTGAAATCCGATATTTATGGAAATAGGCATGGACGAACTGGAGCACTTGCGCGAGGCCGTCGAGCAGAAAGCGGGCAGGCGGATGACGGTGCATGGCGACTATGAGTACCTGGCAGGGCTCATATTCGAGGCCTTGCACATGCAAATCAGTCCGACTACGCTGAAACGATTGTGGGGAAAACTGGACGAGGCCGTCGTTCCGCGACGTTCCACGCTCGACATCCTGGCACAATTCGTGGGAGCAGAAGACTGGACAAACTTCTGCAAACGACTCGAATCGGAAACGCCGGAAGGCGAAACGCAGGCTGTGCACCGGGGGACTGCGCGTCTATGGTATGCCGTTTTTGGGGGACTGGGCGTGGCGTTGCTGGCCCTGTTGCTTTGGTTGTTCCATCCCTGGAATGGCGAAACACAGGCCGATGACGAACGATTCATCCTTCGACAGGGGCAGGCCTTCGATTCGTTTGCCGATTATCTTCACCTCTTTGGTTTGACGGAGGGCGATTCGCCTTGGTATCGCCCAGTACCCCACCATCCCGTATTATGTCTGTGGGGGCCTCGGTACCACCATCCCGAATGGCACAACGATGGAAACCCCGACAGTCTGATGCCTTCCATCACGGAATACTGGGAACCGCTCGGCAGTCTGGGCGTAGAGGACAAGGAGATGTTGGTACGGCGCATGAACAGCGATGCCTATTTCGTGGCCCGCCGGCTTAATGAGGTGCGCCTGACCTTCATGAGCAATCTGCCAGCCGATACGGCTCATTTCGTTTTCCTCGGAGTCTATCGCTTGTCGCTAAGTCAGTCGGATACGACGCGTCTCGTATGGGAGCGTGTCGCCAACGAGGCGGACCTGCGCCGTCTGGACTACCTGGAAAACTTCCGCAACTAAGTAAGCCCCCCATCTCATCTTCAAAAAGCACCCATTTCATCGACAAAAATGGGAATGGACAACGAATGGACAACGAATGGACAACATAAGGGAAGGAACGGACAACGCTTGTCCTTTCTTTTTTTTGTATCTTTGTGCTCACAGAAAAAAGTTTGACAAATAGGAAATGAAAATGATGAGAAAGAAACTGATGCCATGCATCGTGGCGCTCTCGTGCTACTGCCTTACGGCACAGACTCAGAGCCTGCCCCAATTTTCTGCCAAAATAGACTGCCACAACACCTTGCCTTTCGACAAGGGGAAGGTGATGAACGTAGCCCGAGGCGGACATACAACAAATCTCGACCTCACGTGGATGCCGGCGTTTTATAATGACTTGGCAAAGGTCGGGATATCGCATTTCCGGGTGGACTGGATTTTAAGCGAATGGTTTTATGGTGCCGTGAAAAGAGACTCCAACGGAGAACTTACGTATGACTTTACCAGTTTGGACAAAGTGCTATGTCCCATGTTGAAGAAGGGTATTACGCCCATCATGTGTGTAACCCAGATGCCCTCTGCGCTTGCCAGTCAAGATAACAAACTGCCAGATAGTTGGGATGACTACAGAGCGGTACTCCAGCAGTTGGTTGGACATTACAAATCGTTGGGCTATGCGGGACTCGTGTGGGAGTCGCACAACGAACCCGAGACATTCCAGTTCAGTGCGGCTGAATGTTACGAAATGTATAAGGTGTTTGCCACTACCATCAAGGAGGCCGACCCCACAGCCATCGTCGGTGGTTACGGAGCAGTGGGTCGCGATTGGATAAACTACATAAGGACTTTCCTCGACTGCTATAAGAATGATGACGCCCATACTCCGATGGACTTCTTCTCCTACCACCAGTATGGCCATGACGACTGGACAGACGAAATGCTCATCGAGAATACTTTCACGAATCGGGGACTCGACGTGCCCGACATTTATGTAGATGAATGGAACGACGACTGGACGAAAGGCGGAACGGTGGGAAACTGTTTCGACACTAATCTCAATGCCGTATATATAGCCAAGAAAATGTTCATGTCCTACCAATATCCCCATATCAAGAAGATATGCCTGTTCAACTTCGCAGACACTAACACCGACAAAATCTTCAGCGGTGATATTGGGACATGGACGGTAGGAGGCCGACGCAAGGCTGCGGCAAACGTGTTCGATTTCTACGGGCAACTGTACGACCAACTTGTCACTCCTTCAGTCTCGGGGAGCGAGACGTCGGATTACAACCGATACGTATTCTTCACGAAGGAAAACGGCAACTCGCTCGCGGGCATAGCGTGGAACAAAACTGATGCCGACGCTGTGGCTGCAATCAGTTTTGAAGGGTTAGATGGACTGGACGAGGGAGAGTATTTCCTGATAGAGAAATCGTTGATTGATGCCACTCACGGCAATCTGTATCATGACTACCTGAACGGGAACTTCTCCAAGCCGGAGAACTGTAGTGAGAAAGCCCCGGTCGTCAAGACGTGGAACTGTCGGGACGGCAACGTCGGTATAACGGATACACTTACGGAAAACAGCGTGGCCTTCTACCGTCTCAGCAAGAAACGCTCAGATGATATCGGTAAAATTGTACCTACCGAATATGTGTACTACGACATTACTTCGACTGTGGGGACTTCACAGAAAGACTGGAATGCCGGTGGTGTATGCGCCATTAAGTATGCCCCTGCCGTTACGACGGCCGACGGTCGCAATGTGGAAATGATGGAGACTTATGCAGCGAATATAAGTTGGACAACTATACCCTTGTCGCAGATGCTTACGGGACTGGACAATGGCCTGTATGAAGTCGTTATTTATGCCAATGCTTGTTACACACCTGACCGTGGTTTCTCTTCTGACATCGTGGAGGGGGCGACCGATGTTGCCTATGTCTTTGCCAACGATGTCCGGGAATATCTCCCCAGTCACATTGCTACATCGTTATCGGTTAATGGCGAATACACCCTGCGTACCATCGTGATCGATGGCACACTGCAGTTGGGTTTGGGCATGGATCGTAAGGGTACCAATTGGCATACCATTCAGATAAAGTCGCTGAAACGTCTCATTCCTGCGGGCGACATCAACTCAGACGGGCGTATTACGATTGCTGATGTTACCGCTCTTGTAAATATCCTCTTGGGTAAACCCGACAAGGGGTATAACCTTCTGGCTGCAGATCTGACAGGTGACGGCAAGACGACCATTGCCGATGTGACACGGTTGGTGAATATCATTTTGGGCAAGTGATTTCGGGCAGGCGGATGATTCTTATTCATAATCTGCCAGTAGATGGATAATGGCCCCCACGGCTGTTTTTGTTATCTTTGCACCCATAGAAACAGACATGCCCGAAAGGGAGCAGATGGATTTAGAAGAACAGCCAGTTTGTAACTGGTTAGTTAATTAGAATAGTTGTGGCCCATCTTATGCCGTGAGGCATGAGATGGGTTTTTGTGTGTCATTGGGTGATTTTTTTGGCGTTTCACTTTCCACTTTTCACTTTATTCTGTAACTTTGTCCTCACAAACATTAATGAATCGTGTATTATGAATGGTGATTTAGACTTTAAGGCGCTGGCAGCGCAGTACAAGAGTGAGTTGTTAGACAGGGTGATGCCCTTCTGGATGAACCAGAGCATCGACCATGAGTATGGTGGCTATTTCACCTGCATCGAACGCGACGGCGAGGTGTACGACACCGATAAGTTTATTTGGCTCCAGGGCCGCGAGGTGTGGATGCTCTCCACCCTCTATAATAAGTTGGGCGAGAAAGACGGAGTGAGCGCAGAGACTCGTAAGCAGTGGCTGGATGCGGCCATACAGGGTGCTGAGTTTCTGAAGAAATACGGTCACGACGGTAACCTGAACTGGTACTTCTCGCTGGATCGCGAAGGCCATCCGCTGGTGGAGCCCTACAACATTTTCTCCTATACGTTTGCCGTCATCGCCTTTGGCCAGTTGTACAAGGCTACGGGCAATCCTGAGTATGCCGACATTGCCAAACGGACTTTCGACATCGTGCTTGCCCGTCGCAATAATCCGAAGGATCGCTGGAGCAAGGCTGCCCCTGGGGCACGTGCCCTGAAGGACTTCGCCCTGCCCATGATTCTGTGCAACGTGGCATTGGAGATTGAGGACCTCCTGGAGCCTGCCTTCTTGCAGGAGACCATCGACATCTGTCTGCACGAGGTCCTGGATGTGTTCTATCGTCCGGAGTTGGACATGATAGTGGAGAACGTCTCGAAGGACGGTCAGCTCGTCGACTGTCACGAAGGCCGTCTGCAGAACCCCGGTCATGCCATCGAGGCCATGTGGTTCATCATGGACCTGGGCCGTCGTCTGGGCCGTCAGGACCTCATCGACAAAGCCGTACACATCGCCCTGCGCGAAGTGGAATACGGATGGGACAAGCAGTATGGAGGCATCTTCTACTTCATGGACCGTCTGGGCCGTCCCTTGCAGCAGTTGGAGTGGGACCAGAAACTTTGGTGGGTACACATCGAGACGCTCATCACCATGATTAAGGGCTACGAACTGACGGGCAGCGAGCAGTGTCTGGAGTGGTTCAAGCGTGTACATGACTACACCTGGAGCCATTTCCGTGACGAAGAATATCCCGAATGGTTCGGCTACCTGAACCGCAGGGGCGAAGTGCTGCTGACCTTGAAGGGCGGCAAGTGGAAGGGTTGCTTCCATGTTCCCCGTGGCCTCTTCCAGGTATGGCAGACGTTGGAGCGGATAATAGAGAAAGAGTGATTGAGAGAATGAGAAAACAAAAGGCTGCGTCCGTGCGAAGCAGCCTTTTTGTTTGTTGGATACTTGTTGTTATACCTTCTTGGCTGGGGCCTTGTTTCCCAGCGACAGGAGCCAGCCGACAACAACGCTGACAAGCATCGATACGAAGCCGAACAACAGGAAGTTGGCCTGAGTGAAGAAGTTCATGTACATGACCGTCGCCGTGCCACAGATGAAACCAGTGATGGCGGCACGCGAACCGATGCGTGGGAAGAAGATTCCCATGAGGAACAGACCGCCGATGGCTCCGCTGAGCAGGCCGAGGATGGTGTTGAAGTAGTCGAGCAGCGACTGGATATCGACAGTGGCCATGAGCCAGGCGATGGCCATACCCAGCATGCCTGCAATGATGCCGGCGATGCGGGCCGTCTTGACAGAAACGGCCTTGCCGTCGCCCTTTATCTTGCTCCACAGGTCAACGGTGAAGGCTGTCGACACGGAGTTGATGTTAGAGGCAATGGTGCTCATGGTGGCTGCAAAGATGGCGGCTATCAATAGTCCTGCCACACCCTGTGGCATCTGGCTCATCATGAAGAAGGGGAAGATGGCATCGCCCTTGGCCATTGTGAAGTCGAGCTCCGCGGGGTGGGTCTTGAAGAAGGTGTACAGACCCGTGCCGATGGTGAAGAAGGCGATGGTCACGATGACGGACATGATACCATTGGTGAGGATGCCTCGTGCAGCACTCTTCTCGTCGCTGGTGGTGAGGTAGCGCTGGATGACGGTTTGGTCCGAGGTATAGGATATGAGGTTGTTGGCCAGTCCACCCAGGATGACCACCCACCATGTGGCATTCACGTAGTCGAACGGATGTTCGGCATCGAAGAGGAATACACGCAGCTTGTCGTTGTCCGTAGCAATCTGCCAGAAGTCGGAAGCGCCGTTCTCACCAGTGTTCACGATAAGGTAGATGGCTGCAAAGATGGCGCCGCCGACGAGTATGATGCCCTGTATGACGTCGCCCCAAACCACAGCTTCCACACCGCCCATCGTGCAATATACGATGGTGATGAGGGCCATGAGTGCGATGCAGATGTAGATGTCGATGCCCGTTACGGCGGTCATGGCCAATGACGGCAGGAACAGCACAAGGGCCGTACGTGCTACCATGAACACGATGAACAGCACGGAGGCCATGGTTCGTGTGGCAGCATTGAAGCGTACCTCAAGGTATTCGTAGGCAGTGGTGACGTTGAGCCGGCGGAAGAAGGGCAAGTAGTATTTGATGACGGGGAACGACACAATCAGGATGCATATCTGCATGGGATAGTACGTCCAGTCGGTGGCATACGCCTTAGCCGGGATGGCCATGTAGGTGATGGCCGAGAGCATGGTGGCGAAGATGCTGATGCCTGCTGCCCACCAGGGTATGCGGCCGCCGCCCTTGAAGAAGTCCTCGGTGGAGTTGGAGGCACGGCGCATGAAATACACGCCCAGCCCCAGCATGGACACCAGGTAGATGATGAGCACCAGCCAGTTGAGCCAGCCGAAGCTGACCTCATGGGTGAAGTTTACCTTCATGACCTCAGTGCCCCGGATGCCGGGCTTGCTCTCGCCGTCGGCCAGTATGTAGCTGCCGTTCGTTTCTATCAGTCCGGCTCCGGCGCGTGCCAGCAGCGAGTTTCCGGGGATGGCGTACCACGAATCGGTGATGGTGTGATAGACAAGGATGTTGGGGTTGAACTGGTACCACGGAGCCGGATGTGTGAGATAGTCGGCACCAAACTCACCGCGAACCGCTTTCTCGAAGACCGTCTTGTTGACACCGCCGAAGAACAATACGTGGCTGTAGCCCGACTTTGCGGCCGTCATGCCCACGGTTGCCTGACTGTTGGGATGACTGGCCCACAGCATGGTCTTCAGGTTCAGTACCTGTACGTCGTCAGCCACTTTTCCTGTCTTTGGGTCGTAGCCACCGAAGACATATAGTCCCATGTCCAGCCCGTTGCTTTGTACCACTGCGCAGGGTTGCAGGCGTGCCTGTCCAGGCAGGACGGCGATGGGCTGCCATTCTTCACCTGATTGTGCATTGATGCGATAGACGGACATCTGCGGTTTACCGTCAGTTTGTCCGCCCACGAGGTAGATGTCCTTGCCGTCGGTGGCAGCGGCTGCGTTGTCGATGCCGACGGGCAGTGAGGGTAGGGGTTTCAGCTCGTTATCCGTCAGTCGATATACGTCGGGCAGACTTCGTTCGCCGTCCGTGCCACCGATGCATATGATACCCTTACCGGGAAGGGTCACGCTGGCACCGTAGGCCGTGGGGTGGGGCAGACTGAACTGCTGTTTGAACCACTGGTCCTTGCCCATATACCACACAGAGTCGTAGAACTTCTTCTGTCCGCCCTCAGCAGCAGGCGTGTCGGGGAAGTTGCAACCGCCGGCAATGGTGAGCGTCCCGTTGATTTGTCCAGTGAAAGCCGCTGCCACACCCTGTCCGCCAAGTGTGGCGTGGGGAAGCAGAGCCTCCAACTTAAATTTCTGTTGGGCTGGCAATGCCAGCGGCAGGACTAAGAGCAGGAACCCCAAGAGACCCCTACCCCTCACCCTCCCCGAGGGGAGGGAGTATAATGTCTTGATAAATCTCATCCCTTATTCCTTTAATAAATAGATGTTTACAATTAGTTTACATAATCATCGTTGTCTTCATTGTAGGGACGCGACATAGCGTTCCTACAAGTTGATGACGATTAATTCTGCATAGTTACTTATTATAATACATGTCCGTATCTACTCCCTTCCCTCGGGGAGGGTGAGGGGTAGGGGTTTTACATTACATTGCAATGATTCCAGAAGTCGATGGCGTCGAGTTCGGCCTTCAGACGCTTCTCTTCCTCGTCGGTCATGTTCTGGAACGGAGTACGGTTGGGGCCGAGATCCAGTCCCATCAGTTTCATGATGCGCTTGCCGCCCACGATGTTGCCGCGGAAGTGACAGATCACGTTGATGACCTCCTGGGCATAGTTCTGCAGGGCGCGTGCCTTCTCCAGGTCACCCTTCTTCCAGGCCTCGATGATGCCCACCAGACCACGTCCATTGTAGTTCGTGGTGCCACCGATGCCACCGCGTGCACCACCCATGGCCAACGAGGGCAGTATGGTCTCGTCCTGTCCGTGCAGCATGTCGAACTTGCCGTCGGCATAGAGTCGGCACTGGTTGTATTCGTAGATGCTCTCGAAGGTGTACTTGATGCCGGCGAAGTTGGGGATGCGACCGTCAACAGCCTTCAGCAGTTCCACCATAGGCAGGAATGCACCGTTGAATGCAGGGATGTGGTAGTAGTAGAAGGGCAGTTCGGGAGCACCGCAGGCAATCTCCTCGCAGTACTTCACCAGTTCCTCTATGCGGCCCACCTTGGGGAATGGAGGAGCCATGGCACCGATGCCCCATGCACCGATCTTCTGGGCATGTTCGGCCAGTCGGCGGCTCTCGCGCACACAGCAACTGCCGACATGTACAATCACCTTGAAGCCTTCCGGCGCTGCCTTCATCCATGCTTCGGCAATCTGCATGCGTTCCTCGCTCGTCAGCATGTAGCCCTCGCCCGAGGAGCCATTGATGAACACACCCTGCAGGCCGTTCTTGGCCAGCATCTGTGCATACTGTGGAATGGGTTCCAGATTCACGTCACCATTCTGCTTGAACGGTGTAAATGGGGCGTCGATGAGGCCCGCAATCTTCTCAAACTGTTTCATTGTATTATATTTTACGGTTAAAGTATTTTTGTGCATGATATTGGAATAGGAAAAGCACCCAGAACATGGAAAAGAAGCAGACACCGGTAATGGCGTTGTCGATGCCCAGCGGAGCGAAAGGCACTGTGAGCAGGGCGAAGATGCCGCACAGGGCCAGCACATAGTGGCGTCGGGCGATGTATTTCAACACGCGCCGCCCCTCCTTTCGTGAGGCGAGGTATGCGGTGATGGCTATTGACAGCACGAAGACCTTTGTCTCCCACAGGGTCTTGAGTGCGATGTTCGTGACCGAGGTCATCACCTCCAGGTCGGTGGCCAGGTTGAGGCTGTCATGCCGCATCTGCCAGATGCTCAGTCCCGTGCCGATGATGACACCCACCACCATGGGCCAGCAGGCCTGGCGGAAGAAACGCTCACGCCGCTGGAAGGCCAGCCACACGAATGCGCAGCACAGGGGGATGGTGATACCGTTGTGGGTATAGCTACAAAATACTCCCATCAGCAGCATCAGCAGATACCATCGATGGAAGTCTTTCTGGCTCACGCGGGTGTATTGCCCGATAAAGAACGGAACGATGCATTGTGACGACAGTTCGCCCAGTGCGTTCAGGTCACGTTCGAAGAAGACCTCCTCGCCAGGGCAGAAGAAGATGATGAACGCCGCTGTAGCAATAATGCCCGCTACCGTCTGGTCGGTGCGTGCCAGACGGGCCGTCAGGCATACGAAGAGGGTGAACAGGATGGTCGTGCAGATGTTGATGACCCACGGATCCCACACATATCCCCCTACGGGGGCGTATGCCGCCAACCCCAGCCATACTCCGAAGAATATGATGCCATAGCCGATGAACTGTAACCCGTATGTGTTGTCCTTCATGGTTCACATAATGCACTACAGGGAGCAAAGATACAAAAAAAGCCCCGACGGACAAAACCGTCGGGGCTTTTTTTTTATTATCAATTGTCAATTGTCAGTAGTTCATTGCCAATTATCCGTCGCTTACATCATGCCTCCCATGCCTCCCATGCCGGGGTTGCCCATCGGCATTTCGGGCTTGTCCTCCTTGGCGTCGCAGATGACGCACTCGGTGGTCAGGAACATGCCTGCGATGGAGGCGGCGTTCTCCAGGGCCACACGTGCCACCTTGGCAGGGTCGATGATACCCGATGCCTTCAGGTTCTCGTACTTGTCAGCACGGGCGTTGTAACCATAGTCGCCTTCGCCGTTGCGAACCTCGTTCACTACGACGCTGCCTTCCAGGCCTGCGTTCTCCACAATCTGGCGCAGGGGCTCCTCGATGGCGCGACGGATAATCTGGATACCCGTCTGCTCGTCGGCATTCTCGGCCTTCAGACCATCGAGAATCTTCTGGGCACGGATGTAGGCTACACCGCCGCCAGGGATGATACCTTCCTCGATGGCTGCGCGTGTTGCGCACAGGGCATCGTCGACGCGGTCTTTCTTCTCCTTCATCTCCACCTCGCTGGGAGCACCCACGTAGAGCACTGCCACGCCACCTGCCAATTTGGCAAGACGCTCCTGCAGCTTCTCCTTGTCGTAGTCGCTGGTGGTGTTGGCTATCTCGTTCTTAATCTGATTGATGCGGTCCTTGATGAGCTCGCTCTGACCGTGTCCGTTCACGATGGTGGTGTTGTCCTTCGAGATGGTCACTTTGTCACTCGAGCCCAGCATTTCGATAGTGGCCTGCTCCAGCTTCAGACCCGTGTCCTCGCTGATTACCAGACCGCCCGTCAGGGTGGCGATGTCCTGCAGCATGGCCTTTCTGCGGTCGCCGAAGCCAGGAGCCTTGACGGCGCATATCTTCAGCTGTGTGCGAAGGCGGTTCACTACCAGTGTGGTCAGGGCCTCGCTCTCCACGTCCTCGGCGATAACGAGCAGGGGACGACCGGTCTGTACGGCGGGTTCCAGGATGGGCAGGAAGTCCTTCAGGTTCGAAATCTTCTTGTCATAGATGAGGATGTAGGGATTCTCCATCACGCACTCCATCTTCTCCGTATCGGTGACGAAGTAGGGAGACAGGTAACCGCGGTCGAACTGCATACCCTCGACAACGCCGATGGTGGTGTCGCGGCCCTTGGCCTCCTCGATGGTGATGACGCCGTCCTTGCTGACCTTGCCCATGGCATCGGCCAGGAGCTTACCGATTTCGGGGTCGTTGTTGGCGCTGACGGTGGCCACCTGCTCTATCTTCTGATAGTCGCTGCCCACCTGTTCCGACATT
>CACZRZ010000004.1 GCA_902783655.1 uncultured Bacteroidales bacterium | reverse complement strand
GTCCAACGCCAGGCGATGACGGTTGGCCCAGTTGGCAGCATCCACGTTGAGTCCGTTCCAGTTGCCGGAGGTGCTGCTATAGTGGTCCTTCGTCTCCTCCTGGTAGTGTTTCTGAATGAAGTTGTAGCTCAGTCCGAACTTAATGTACTTATTGAGTTTGTAGTTCAGCCCCACACCAGCACTCCAACGATTTGACCAGTCGAACCAATCCAGCGTACGGTATTCGACACCGGCGTCGATGCTGAGGTTGTAGGGCAAGGCTTTGGTGACACCCACTTCGGTCCACAGGGCACCCGTGTTGTCGGCGGCTTGGATAATTGAAGATGGAAAATTGAAAATTGAAGATTGGGCTACGCCGAACAGCATAGCACAAATAACTATAACTCTATTTTTCTGCATGATCGTACTATTTATTATGATATTTCAATTTTATTGTCACTTCGTTCCATGACTTTTGTCACGACTCGGCCATTGACTTCGTCTTCCTCCTTCGCACCTCGGCCAATCGAGCAAGCTCGTTGGCACTCGGTTTGTCGGAGGTTCGTGCAAGCCCGATGGCTCTCGCTGTTCCAAAAGTTCAATCTTCAATCTTCAATTTTCAATCTTCAATTATCTCGGCATTTTCATAATCTCGGCAACGCTGCTGCCGCGGTCGGCTGACTCGTTGTAGAAAATGCGGATAAGTACGGCATCCTTCAGGTAGTCTATCATGCCCACCTCGATGCGCTGTATCTTCAGGCCCGTGCGCTTCTCCAGGTCGGCCTTCAGTTCCTCTCGCTTATCAGGAGCCACGAGGGCTACGTTGTCATACTTGATGTACTTCGAACAACTGTCGGTCATGATCTTGCTCGACTCGAAGAGCCAGGCCATGAGGATGAACACAAGGTTGACGAAGACGATGGTGACAATGCCTACACCGTCCCAATACTGCGCCTTCGGGTGATAGTCGCCCTGGGCAACGGCATTGATGACGCTGACAGCTATGAGCATGAACAGGTAGGTCATCTCACGAATGGGCACTGCCTCGGTGCGGAAACGCATGATGCCGAAGATGGCAAACAGACCCATTGCTGCGCCGAGTTCCATGCCGCCACCTTCCATGAGGCTGACAAGCAGGAAGATGCTCATGGACATGAGGATGAAGATGAACATATAGTCGCGGCGACGACTATGCGGATAGTAGAAGAAACGGGAAATGGCAAATACCACTACAAGGTTAATGAAAAATCGGAGTACCAGCGAGATGAACTGCTGGGGGTCGAAAAGGGTAACACCAAACATGTCGCCCAATTGATTGTTAATCTGTGTAAAATCCATAATGTTATTTACAATTTAGCAATTTACAATTTACAATTTATTTACGATTCACAAGTTTTCTTATCCATACCATTTTCTCCTTGAACATGTTGTGCTTCAGACCACGGTTGGTCATGACGGAACCGATGCAGTACTTGCTGAAGCCCGAAGGCTTGATGCGCAACTGGCGCAGGATGTCGAGCACAGGCGAGGGCACATTGCCGTCGCGCTTCAGTTCGATGATGACCAACTCACCCGTATGAGCCTCATCGTTGGTGTCGAAGTTGTGGAACTCCACGTCAAAATCGATGGTCAGTCGTTCCGTCTTTCCCTTGTTCACCAACGTGATGCGGTGGAAGTGGTTCTGCACCGTACGATGTATGTCCGCGAGCGAACGATGAACCTTTGGTTCCAAAAACTCATCCGCCTCGGCCCTCACCTGCTCCACCTCCTGACTGGGCACTTCGATGCGTTTCTTCTTCGTCCGACCGTGGTTGTTCTTGGTTTTCACCTCCAGGAAAGTCAGGTCACTGCCCACGTAGGTACGCACCCTCACCTTCTGGCGGGGCGCACGTCCGTTGTGGTGCTGAAAGTAATAGGAAAGTTCGTCGGTGTCCCAATATGTGGTGATGTATTCGGCCACCATGCTGTCGTTGGTGAACTGGGCATAATATTCACCACGAGCCATCTCTAAGAGACGGATCAACTGATGTTTGTTAGTCACAAACTTAGTATCGGTGCGGTTCATCAATTTGATGCCCGACATCTCCTCCAGCGTGATAGGCTCCAGTTGATTTACAAGGTCGCGAATACGCTCGTCAAGGTGCTCATTATTCACCATATCGCGACAAAGTTACAACTAAAAATTAAAAATTGAAAATTAAATATTAAAAATGATTACCATTTACTTTCAAATTATTAAGTTTATTCGTAATTTTGCCAAAAATAACCCTAAAATATGATCTTATGATAGACGTAAAACAGACTTTGAACGAAGCTGAAGAGCGCTTCGAAGAAACTGTGATGTATCTGGAGGATGCCCTGGCTCGCATACGTGCCGGCAAGGCTAATCTTAAACTTCTGGACAACATCCGAGTTGACAGCTACGGCTCGATGGTACCCCTGAACAATGTGGCCGCCGTAAACACGCCCGATGCACGCACCATAGCCATCAAGCCTTGGGACAAATCCATGTTCAAGGTGATTGAAAAGGCCATCATCAACTCCGACCTGGGCATCATGCCTGAGAACAACGGCGAAATCATCCGCATCAACATCCCGCCCCTCACCGAGGAACGCCGTAAACAGCTGGTGAAGCAGTGTGGCAAGGAAGAGGAGCAGGCCAAAGTGAGTGTCCGCAACGGCCGCCGCGACATCATCGAAAAACTGAAGAAAGCCATCAAGGACGGCCTGGCCGAGGATGCCGAAAAGGACGCCGAGGAAAAACTGCAGAAGCTGCACGACAAATACATCAAGAAGATTGAAGAGCTCCTGGCCGCCAAGGAGAAGGAAATCATGACCGTATAAATGAAGAATTAAAAATGAGGAGTGAAGATTTAAGAAATTAAATACCCTCACATCTTGCTACATTATACGTATTTCTTTTTCTTCACTCTTCATTCTTCATTCTAAATATAATTCTTCATTCTTGATGATAGGCACTATCATAAAGAACACTGGCAGCTGGTACGTCGTCCGCACGGACGATGGCCAGTTGTTTTCGTGTAAGGTGAAGGGCAACTTCCGACTGCGCGGCATACGCAGCACGAATCCCGTTGCCGTGGGCGACAGGGTGGAGGTGAGACCCCCACAGCCCCCTGTAGGGGGAGAAGGGAAGGATGCGCCCAACGACGTAGGGGGACGCTTGCATAGCGAAGAAGAGCAAGAAGGATTAAGGGTGGGGCTGATAACGGAAATCCTGGACCGTAAAAACTACATCATCCGCCGGGCCACCAACCTTTCGAAGCAGAGCCACATCCTGGCTGCCAATGTCGACCAGGTGCTGCTGCTCGTCACCATTGCTCATCCCGAAACCAGCTTGACCTTTGTCGACCGTTTCCTGGCCGTGGCCGAGGCTTATCGCATTCCCGTCATTCTCGTCTTCAACAAGACGGATTTGTATGATGCCAGCGAGCTGCAGCAGTTGCACGAGTGGATGAATCTGTACCAGAGCCTCGACTATCCTTGTGTGCCCTGCTCGGCCCTAAGCGGTGAAGGCATTGAACAAATAAGCGACCTGCTCCGCGACCGTATGACCCTGCTCTCGGGCAACAGCGGTGTGGGCAAGTCCACCTTACTGAACACCCTCGTGCCGGGTCTGGAAGTCCGCACCGAGGAGATAAGCGAAGCCCACGACACGGGGCAGCATACCACCACTTTCAGCCAGATGTTCGACCTGCCCACAGGCGGCAGTCTCATAGACACACCGGGCATCAAAGGCTTCGGCACCTTCGACATCGAACGTGAGGAACTGGGACATTATTTCCGCGAGATATTCAGCATCGGTCAGCAGTGCCGCTTCCAGGACTGCACCCACACCCACGAGCCACACTGTGCCGTACTCGAAGCCGTCGCCGACGGACGCATCTCCCAAAGCCGCTTCACTTCCTATCTCGGCATGCTCGAGGACAAGGACGAGGACCGATACCGCAAAGGATATTAGAAAAGAACATAAAAAGATATAAAAAAGCGGAAGCCGAATGAACGACTTCCGCTTTCCGTACCCAGAGCCGGGATCGAACCGGCACGCCTTGCGGCATTGGTGTTTGAGACCAACGCGTCTACCAATTCCGCCATCTGGGCTT
>CACZRZ010000003.1 GCA_902783655.1 uncultured Bacteroidales bacterium | reverse complement strand
GTCAAAGGACGATACGTATTGTTGGCCGGCAAAGCTCATGTAAATACGGCTTAGTCTATACTATTCCAACGCTTGTGCATCGTTTAACACGGCTTTGCCTTTAATTGTTCTATCGGTTGTTCATCAAGGGAAACATAAACGAGGGGGTATGCGCTTCATGCGGACATGCCCCCTCGTTTATGTTTTGTAATAATAGTACTGGCCGAGCGGTTAGTTGATGAGGTAAACCTTCTCCTTGCCTTGATAGGTGCAGTGCACTGTGGCGCGTCCATCAACGATGCGGCTCACTTCGCACTTTACTCCAGGATTGTTAGCCGTAGCCTTCAGCACGGAGTTGGCTTTCAGCGGACCATATACCTGATAGCGAGTGGCATCGGTCAGGCCGTTGGCATTGGTGGTTCGAATGGGTGTCTGGGGCAGTTGCAACTGCTTGCCATCAACGGTGATGGTGACCTGTGGAACCACAGGAGCCTTCAGACCGGCACCTTTGGAGAAACCGATACCGTGAAGGTCGAAGAGGCCTTCGGGACGCTGTGGCTGCTGCGGACGCTGTCCCCACTGACCACGCTGTGGACGTTCAGGTTGTTGAACTTCAGGCCCCTCGGCTATAAGATAGATGGCATGCTTGCCAGTGAGCCCCTCAACAGCTGGAACGCTGGTGCTGAAGATGGTAGGGTTCTTCGGAGCCGATGCATCAACACTGATGACACCTATCTCTTGTCCCTTCCAGGGGTTGTCGAGACGAACGTGAATCTTGAAAGCACCTTTGCCGCTGGGCGTCAGGTTCAGATTGAGAGTAGCGCCGTCGCCTTTCTTGATGCCAGCAAAAGCCTTCACGCCCTTTTCATTCTGGGCCAAGCCGCCGAAACCGAAGTACTTGAAGCCGATGGTGCCACCGTTCAGAATGCCGGCCAGGTCCATGTGATTGTTCCATACGTCGTGGTTGTCCTGCATGTATTGATTGCTGTTGGGACCAGACATCCAGCAGGCGATGCCTGCGGAATAGTATTGATAGGGAGGCAGGCCAAAGATTTGGAAACCTTCGCTCGTGACTTCGGCTCCCGTGTAGGTGTTGCCGTCTGTGGCAGCAGCAGTCCATTCGTTGTTGGGAGCAAAGGGGTCGTAAGCCACGATGTGTACCTGTCCGCCCTTGGCTACGGGTTTCTTGTCCCAGGTAATCTTCACTGGTGCAACCATCGGCTGACGGGCATTAGCAAAGCCGCGTGGCGGACGGTGATAGAAGACATACCACTGGCCATTGATTTCCTGCAAGGAGCCGTGTGTGTTGTGTGCAGCATTGGTGGTGATGAGCTTTGAGCCATCATCGTTCAGCACCACACCTCGCGAATCCACCAGCACACCACCAGAGCGCCAGGGGCCCAGAGGCGAGTCGCCGTAGGCATAACGCAGGGCTGAGTTGGTGTTGCCAAGTCCATATTCCTTGCCGCTGTAGCCAGAGAATACCATCACGTATTTGTTGCCCACCTGACGAATGCTGGAAGCCTCGAAGAAGTTGAAGTCCAACGGATTCTGTCCCTTGTAGAGGGCTTTGTATTCACTGCCTTCCTTGTCAAGCAGACGTCCATCGTGACTGCTGGCTGGGATGAAGGGGTCGATGAGTTCTGTGCCTGGGCGTTTGCTGTACATCGTATTGGGGTCGAGTTCGCAGGCCGTAGAGTGCTGGAAACCGTAAAACACGTAGGCACGGAAGCCTCGGTCGAAGTCGGGGTCTTTCTTGTCGGTGATGTTCTCTACAAACACAGAGGGGTCGAAGTCGATGAGCGAACCTGGTACGCACTGACGTCCGTCGTCGGTGAGGTTGATGGGTGTGAAGGGACCGTTGGGACGGTCGCCCTTGCACACCATTGGTACACGACGCCATCCGCGTGAGTGGGGATAGAGGTAATAGGTCTTTTTGCCTGTCTTCTTGTCCTTTACCTCCACGAGGTCGGGGGCAAACATTGTATCCCAGCGTCCGTCGACAAACCACGAGAAGATGGGGCCTTCGTCGCGCCATTGGCTCAGGTCCTCGACGGGAGCCGACCACATGCGTACGTCATTGCCGCAATATTCGGTATAGTGTGTGTCGTGCGAGCCGATGATGTAGGCACGCAGCTTACCTGGGTTGTCAGGGTCTTCGAACACACGCGGTTCGCCGTCGGGCAGGTGCTCCCAAAGCGGCAGGTAGGGATTCTGGGCGTTCATCGAAAGGACGCCCACCAGTGCGAAGATGCAGAGAATCGTTTTTTTCATAACTTGTTTATTGGTTAATAATTATAACATCGGTGCAAAGTTAACGATTAAATCCCACATCTGTTTCCGCTCACGTCTCGTATTCTTACACTGATGTTGTAATTTGCTCACGGCAGATATGTTAGCCCCACACCACGTCCAACGGCTTGCGTGTCTTGGGACGTTGCTCGTCGGCTGGCAGTCCCAGGGGAACGAGGACGGAGGGTGTGTAGCCATTGGGTATCAAACCTGTGGCCATGAGTTTGTCCACGTCGAAGTTACAAACCCAGCAGGTGCCGAGTCCTTGTTCCGTAGCTGCCAGGCAAAGGTGCTCGGTGGCGATGGCAATGTCGATGTCGGCGTGGTTGTGCCCGTCGCATTGCCGTGTCCAGGCCTCCGTCTCGTTCTTCAGGCAGATGACGATGGTTGGGGCCGACTTTATCCATTCGCGTTTGTAGCACTCGTGAATCTGTTGCAGTCGTTCCTTGTCGTCGATGACGAGGAAACGCCACGGTTGGAGGTTGACGGCTGAGGGTGCCAGCCGTACGCACTCCTTGATGTAGTCCAACTTGTTCTGCGGAACAGGCTCGTTTTTGTAAAGGCGGCAACTCTGCCGTGCCAGGCATAATTCCTTGAAGTTCATAGTCATAGATATTAATTGTGTATTGGCAAATGCAATTGGTTTCGTTTGTAAAGTTACGAAGATTATGCGACATGACAATGTGTAAATTAAAAAAAAGTGTTATCTTTGTGGCGTGAAACCGTAATAATAAGACCATGAGAATCAACGTGACGAGAAACAAAACGTGTGCGACCATTCATTTGGAGGGGCGCTTGGACACGGCTACATCCCAGCAGACAATGGCTGAAATCGAGAGCCAGTTGGAAACCGATGGACCAGTGGAGCAAATGGTGCTCGATGCCAGCGAACTGACCTATATCAGCAGTTCGGGTTTGCGCATTCTGCTGACCCTGCGTAAGCGTTGTGCTGACTTTCGTCTGACGGAGGTACGCCCAGAGGTCTATCAGGTGCTGGAAATGACAGGATTCACGAAGATGATGACGGTGGAGCGTGCCTTGCGACGCATGTCGGTGGATGGTTGTGAGGAGATTGGTCGCGGAGGTGTAGGCATTGTCTATCGTATCAGTGAAGACACCATCATCAAGGTATTTCGCGAGGGTTCGGACATCGAAGAAGTTCGGCGTGAGATTACAATGGCCAAAGAGGCCTTCGTTTTGGGTATGCCCACAGCTATATCGTACGATGTTGTGCGTGTGGGCAGTCAGTATGGTTTGGTGTACGAACTGCTCAAGGCTGACACCCTGAGTGCCTGCATCCGTCGGGAGCCAGGCCGCATTGATGAATTTGCCCGTCTCTATGCGGGACTTTTCCGTCAGATGCACAGCATCAAGGTGCCGACTCCGAGTCTTATCCCCAGTGTGATGATGCGCGAAGAGGAGGCCATACGTCGTATTGGCCGCTACTTCGATGCAGCATCCATCGACCTGCTGATGCGTATCCTATCCGCTATTCCGTCATCTGACCGTTTGTTGCACTGCGACTTACAGACAAAGAATGCCATGATGCAGGACGGCGAACTGATGCTCATTGACATGGGCGAAGTGGGATACGGACATCCTATGATAGACCTTGGACATGCCCATTCGGCTATGGTGACTTTGATAGGCGACTATGACAAGATTATAGGTTTGCCGTCCGAATTGTGTCACGACCTGTGGCAGCGCACGATGCGCTATTACTTCGAGGGACTTTCGGAGCCAGACTTTGCCCACCGTATGGAGCAGATTGAGACTGTAAGCGTAGTGCGTAACTTCAGTTGGCTGTCGCTATCCGACTCGTTCCCCGATGACGTCGTGCGTGAATGCCAGCAGGCTTTTGGCGATCGTGTAACCAAACGTAAGGATTATTTACTCGACATCTGCAGCACATTCTCGGATTGGACGGTGTGACAATGCATAATTCATAAATGACAATTCATTATGATTGGTAAAATGTGGAATTGGTTGCGAAAATCGCGGCAGAGTGGATCGAGTCTTTCCATTCTCATAACGGCGGCAGTGCTCATCGAGACAACGGCTGTCGTTCAGTATGTCTTCACATCCAGGGGCATACGCAGGGAAGCCCGTTATCGTGCCGAGACAGAACTGAGGATGACCAGCCTGCACATACGCAACGTGACGACTGCCGTAGAAGTAGCTGTGGAGAATATGGTGTGGGCCGTCGAACATAATCTGTCCCATCCCGATTCCATATATCCTGTGGGGCGTCGGCTCGTGGAACAAAACCCCACCATTGTCGGCTGCGGCATAGCCTTCATACCCGATTATTATCCAGAGAAGGGCCATTGGTATGAACCCTACGTTACGGTGCGCGACAACGGCAGCATCGAGGAACTGCAGATAGGTTCGGCCGATCACGACTACTTGAAGTCTAAATGGTACCAAACTGGACTGAAAGCTAATCGTGGCAGTTGGACCGAACCATACTTCGACGAGGCTGGGGCGCGCATGATGCTCTTTACTTATGTCATGCCCATACACGATGCAAACGGGCGCGTAGTGGCTGTCCTCGGTGCCGACGTATCTCTCGATTGGCTGAGTGCAGTCATCAATGCCCGTCCCATTTATCCCTCCAGCTATAATCTGATGCTTTCGCGCGAGGGACATATTTTGGCCTGTCCTGTGGATAGCGTGGTGATGCGCGAGAACATCTATGCTGCTGCAACGCGGATGGGCGACACCACCATCAGTAGCATCGGACGACAGATGCTATCCGGCAAGAGCGGAAAGGCAGTCGTCGAGGACAAGAACGGCACCAAGAAGAGTGTCTTCTATGCTCCCATTGAGGGTGATGCAGGATGGTCGATGGCTGTCGTATGCAATGACGACGAAATCTATCGTGGACTGCACACAGTAGGTCTTTTGCTTTTCCTGTTGATGGTTGCAGGATTGGCCCTGATGGCTTATCTTCTTTTCCGTACCGTTCGCGGATTCCAGCGCCTGCAGGAAGTTAATGCCGAGAAAGAACGTATGGGAAGTGAACTTCGCATTGCAAATGCCATACAGATGGGGATGCTACCGAAGACGTTCCCGCCTTTCCCTGACCGGGACGATGTGGAGGTTTACGGTGTATTGCTGCCGGCAAGGGAGGTTGGGGGAGACCTCTACGACTTCTTCATTCGTGACGAAAAACTTTTTTTCTGCGTGGGCGACGTATCGGGCAAGGGGGTTCCCGCCTCGCTGGTGATGGCAGTCACAAGGAGCTTGTTCCGAAGCGTATCGGTGCGCGAAGCCATGCCTGGTCGCATTATGGAGTCTATCAACGCAGCTATGTCCGAGATGAATGACAGTAACATGTTCGTAACCCTGTTTGTCGGTGTGCTCGACCTGCCTACAGGACGGCTTCATTATTGCAATGCCGGCCATTGTCTCCCTCTGTTAGTGGGTAGCAGTGTGGGCACCCTTCCAGCAGAATCTAACGTTCCTATTGGACTGATGCCCGACTGGAAGTTTACGGCACAAGAAGCCTTCATCTCGCCGCAGACCATAATCTTCCTTTACAGCGACGGGGTGACGGAGGCCGAGAATGCTATGCACGAGCAGTTCGGCGAAGACCGTATGCTGGAAGTGGCACGCAAAGCCATGACCGAAAACCCTGCGGAAATTATACAGCGCATGACCGAAGCTGTACACCAGTTCGTGAATGGAGCGGAACAGAGCGACGACTTGACGATGTTGATGGTTCAGTATATCAAGGAACAACATGAGGAGCGCCTCTCGCGCAGCATCACACTGCTCAACGATGTCCAGAATGTGCCCCGTCTTTCGGATTTTGTACAACATGTATGTGAGGAAGTGGGCTTCGCCCCTTCAACGACGATGAACCTGAACTTGGCCGTTGAGGAAGCCGTGGTTAATGTCATGAACTATGCCTATCCAAAGGGTACAAAGGGAAACATCAACATTGAGGCCAAGGCTAACGACGTGCGGCTGAAGTTCACCATCATCGACAATGGCATTCCCTTCGACCCTACGGCTGTCGGGAATGCTGACACATCGCTTTCGGCCGAGGAACGTCCCATCGGAGGACTGGGTATTTATATGGTTCGTCAGCTTGTGGACTCTATCAACTATGAGTACACCGATGGCCACAATGTGCTGACGCTTCGCAAGAAACTACACGGTTAGTTTCTTATTGCAACAAATTAAGGGGATGCGCCAAAACCGGCACATCCCCTTAGTGTTTTATAGGATTGGTGAGCAATTACTAATCCTTAGCGCCGCCGCCAAGTGCCTGATAGAAGCTGATGGTGTGAGCAACAATGTTGTAGTTGTTCAATACTTCACTGAGCTGTGCATTGAGCAGGCTGCTCTGAGCTGTCAGGACATTGAGGTAGGAAACCTGATTGCTGTTCTTCATTAACGCTTCGGTGGCCTCCACGGCTTCGGAAAGACTGCGAACCTGATTGGCCATCAGTGATTGCTTGGCACGGCAAACCTTGAGGGCAGCCATTGCCGATGCTACCTCGTAGCCAGCATTGAGTACCGTCTGTTGGAAGCCGATGCGGGCAATTTCAATCTCGGCCTTGCTGTTCTTGTAGGCGGCACGCAACTTGCCCTGTGAGAATATGGGCTGCATGAGCGAACCTACGAGTGAGGCAATAACTCCGCCCGGATTGACGATAGCGGCTCCCATCGAGTTGGCATACTGTCCGTTAGCCGTGATGGTGAGCTGGGGGAAGAACGATGCCTTGGCTTGGTTCTTAGCATAGAAGGCGGATGCCAATGCCAGTTCGGCCTGATATACATCGGGACGCCGGTCGAGCAGACTGATAGGCACGCCTGTGACACAGAGGCTGGGCGTCTGGAAGGTACTTAGCGTGGCACGCTGGAAGTGGTGGGGTACCTCGCCAATGAAGTTGGCCAAAGTGTTCTCTGTATTAATGATTTGGTCTTCTAGTTCCACCAGGTTGGCACAGATGCTCCAGTAGTTGGCCTCGGTGCTGCTGACGGCAGCCTTGTTGCT
>CACZRZ010000002.1 GCA_902783655.1 uncultured Bacteroidales bacterium | reverse complement strand
GACCTCACGGGAGAAGCGGGACAACTGGAACGCCATAGACCCCAACTTCGTCATCGACGACAACGACCAGCCGTGGCTCGTCTGGGGTTCGTTCTGGGACGGCATACAACTGGCTCCTCTCGACTCAACCATGCACTTTGACAATAAACAATATACAATAAACAACAAACATTCTTGGCCACGCACCATCGCCCGTCGCTATGACCCGAACTACAAACCCACGGAGGAGAATCCCACGTCGAAGTATGCCGGTACCAACGCCATAGAGGCCCCGTTCATCTTCAAGCATGGTGGCTACTACTACCTCTTCGTGTCGTGGGACTACTGTTGCCGTGGTGCCAAGAGCAACTACCGCGTGGCTGTAGGACGTAGCAAGACTGTCGAAGGTCCCTATCTTGACCGCACGGGCAAGGACATGGCCAACGGTGGTGGCACGCTATTCTTGGAGGGTGACAAGAAGGAATGGGAGGCGGCTGGACATTGTGCTGCCTACAACTTCGACGGCGAGGACATCTTTATCTGCCACGGCTACAGCGCCACACAGAATGGTGCCGCCATGCTCATCCAGCGTCCTATTTCGTGGACGGCAGATGGATGGCCTGAGTTGGAACCCTAAAAAATTACTCTGACTTATTGACGCTGATGATGGCCCTGAGCAGCTTGGACACGCTCTCGTCGCTGGTCCAGCTGAAGTCGGGCTGCGTGATGATGGTCTTGAACATGCGCCTCACGTCCTTGTCCTTGGGCAGGCGCCGCCAGATTTCGCGCTCGTGGACATTGAAGGTCTCGCCCCCATAGCGCATATAATATTTGTGGACAAGGGGAAATTTGAAATCCTCTTCGTTGTTCAGGTCGATGGTCGAGGTGCTGATTTGCTCGCCCAGCGAGATGTTGGAGATGTTGACGTTGTTCTTCAGTTGTCTCTGGTAGGCATCCAGGTCAAGGTAGTCCACACGGTACACCGCGTTGCCGTCGATACTGTCCACCAGTTCGGCAAGCTGCTTCTCTATGACATCGAACTGTCGGTCGTCGAACTCCACGCGGGCAATGTTGTCCATGTTGGCCTCCATGGTATAGGTGCCCTTGAGGTAAACCAGCGTGCTGTTCTTCAGGAACACGTTGGTGAGGTTCTGGTTCAGCTTGCGCCCGTCGGCAAGGTAAATCACGGAGGGCTTGAACTCAGGATAAAGGGTGGCCATGGTGGTGCGCTCCTGAGCATTGACCATTGCCCATTGGCCATTGATGAAAATGGCAGCTAGGGCGATGACAGAAATAAGTATAAAACGTTTCATGGCTGCAAAGTTACGACAAAGTTTTAACATGAGAAACGTTTCTGCCAAAAAAATTTGGATGTTAGGAATTTATTGCTTAATTTTGCACCAATTATCACACTTAATCAACTTTTCGGGAAATGCGGAAACTGCTTATTACCATATCATTCGTCATCTGCCATCTGACGCTGTGCATGGCACAGAAACAGCTCACTATCCTCCACTCTAATGACACCCATTCATGCATCCTGCCGCTGAAGGCCACTTTGGCAGACACTACGCTGGCCGGGCGTGGAGGTTTTTTGCGGCGTATTGCCATGCTCAGGGAGGAACGGCAGAAAGACCCGGAACTGCTCTACTTCGACAGCGGCGACTTCTCGCAGGGTTCCACTTACTACACCATGTTCGAGGGGGACGTGGAGATAGGGCTGATGAACCGGATGGGTATCGATGCCTCGACCATTGGCAACCATGAGTTCGACTTTGGTCTGGAGAATATGGCGCGGCTCTTCCGCAAGGCCAACTTCCCCATCGTATGCTCGAACTACGACTTCGCCGACACGGAGCTGAAGGACATCGTCAAGCCCTACATTATTATTAATCGTAAGGGCGTAAAGATTGGCGTGTTCGCCCTCTGCCCGCCTTTGGAAGGTCTGGTGGCAGCAAAGAACTACGGGCCGCTGCGCTTCCTCGACCCTGCCGAGACAGCCAGCAGGATGGTCAGTCTGCTGAAGAAGAAGATGAAATGCGACATGGTCATCTGTATCAGCCACCTGGGATGGAAGACGACTGAATATCCCGACCAGCGCTTTATTGGGAACACCAGCGGCATTGACCTCGTGCTTGGAGGTCACTCACACACCTACATGCAGGAGCTGGAGTATGTGAACAATAAAGACGGACGCCCCGTGCCTGTAGACCAGAATGGCAAGCACGGAGCGTTCATCGGTAAGCTGTTGCTTACCTTGGACAAGCGCAGATGAATTAATGGTGGAAAAGTCTCACGCCGGTGAAGGCCATGGCGATGCCATACTTATCGCAGGTCATAATGACATGGTCATCGCGAACGGAACCGCCAGCCTGGGCAATGAATTGCACACCACTCTTGTGAGCCCTTTCGATGTTGTCGCCGAAGGGGAAGAAAGCGTCGCTGCCCAGCGAGACACCAGTGTTCTGGGCTATCCACTCATGTTTTTCCTGTAAGGTCAGCACTTCGGGCTGGCGGGTGAAGAACTGCTGCCAGGCTCCGTCGCGCAGCACGTCATCGTGCTCTTCCTCCGAGAGGTAGACATCGATGGTGTTGTCACGGTCGGCACGGCGTATACCCGGCAGGAAGGGCAGGGCAAGCACCTTCGGATGCTGACGCAGCCACCAGATGTCGGCCTTCTGACCTGCCAAGCGCGTACAATGGATGCGGCTCTGCTGACCAGCACCAATGCCGATGGCCTGGCCGTCCTTGACGTAGCAGACAGAGTTGGACTGGGTGTATTTCAAGGTGATGAGGGCAATCATCAGGTCACGGCGAGCCTCAGGGGTGAAGGTCTTGTTCTGAGTAGGAATATTCTCCAACAGGGCGGGGTCGTCGAGGCGTATCTCGTTACGCCCCTGTTCGAAGCTGATGCCGAAGACCTGCTTCGTCTCTATGGGATTCGGACGGTAGTCCTCACTCATGCGCAGGATGCAATAAGTACCCTTGCGTTTCTCACGCAGTATCTCCAGTGCCTCGTCGGTATAGCCAGGGGCGATGATGCCATCGGAGACCTCACGCTTGATGATGAGGGCAGTGGTCTTGTCGCAGGTGTCGCTCAGGGCGATGAAGTCGCCGTAGCTCGACATGCGGTCGGCACCACGGGCACGGGCGTAGGCACAGGCGATGGGGCTGTCGTTGAGTCCTTCGATGTCGGCGACGAAGCAGATGTGCTTCAGCGTGTCGTCAAGGGGCAGGCCCACAGCGGCACCAGCGGGTGAGACGTGCTTGAACGATGCAGCCGAGGGCAAACCCGTGGCCTGACGCAGCTCGCGTACCAGCTGCCAGGAGTTGAAAGCGTCAAGAAGATTGATGTAGCCGGGACGACCGCCCAGCACTTCAAAGGGTAGCTCTGTGCCGTCGGCCATGTAGACACGCGACGGCTTCTGGTTCGGATTGCATCCGTACTTTAATGCCAGTTCTTGCATAATTAGATTTGAGAATTGAGGTTTGAGATTTGAGAATTGAGATGCGAGGTTTGAGTTATTTTCCAAGGGGAGCGGGGCCGTCCAGCGTGGGCGTAACGGGGATGATGTGGCCTTTCTTGTCGAAGGTGAGGCGGTCGATGCACACTTCACGGTGGATGCCCGGCTCGTGGTTCACGAAATGCTTGTTGATGCGGTGGTAGACGATATACCACTCGTCCTTGCCAGGAATCTGAAGGATGGAGTTATGCGCCGTACCGTAAATCTTGTCCTCAGGCTTCTGCTTGATGACCAGATAGTTCTCCGGGTCAATAGTGATGGGGCCGAGGGGCGACTTACTGGTGCCGTAGCACACGTGGTAGTTGGGCGAGCCAGTGTCATCGACCGACCAGAGGAAATAGTATGTTCCCTTTCGGTAGAACACGTAGGCTCCCTCGCGGAAGGCCCAGGTCTGCAGGTTGCCGCCTTCGGGCGTTAGATGCTTGATGGTCTCCTTCTTCACGGAAAGCATGTCGTCGTTCAGCTCGGCACCGGCCATGAAGCCATTACCCCAGTAAAGATAGTACTTACCGCTCTTCGGGTCTTTAAACACATCGACATCAATGGCTTGTCCACCACGAGCCTCCTTGGGACGGTCAGCATCGGTGATGATGGGGGCGCCGCTGCCTACAAACGGTCCTGTAGGACTGTCGCTGACGGCCACGCCGATTTCCTTGCGGTCTGACTTGGGATTGTGGGCAGAGAAGTAGAAATAATACTTACCATCCTTTTCAATGATACAGGGTGCCCAGGCATTGCCCGTCGCCCACTTTACCTGGTCGCCCTTTACGTCGAGCATCTTGCCTTCGTCCGTCCAGTCAATGAGATTCTCAGACGAGAATACGCTGAAGTCGTGGCCACCCCAGCCAGGAGTGCCGTCGGTGGTACTGTAGATGTAATACTTCTTGGTTTTGTTAGAGTAGAGCACCTCAGGGTCGGCATGGAATCCGGGCAGGATGGGTTGCTTGTAGTTGGGGAATGCTTTCAGCAGACGTTCTTTCTCAACCCTTGTGATGGGGATGATAGTACCGTGGCGGGGGGTGAACTTACCCTTCATCTCCGTGTTC
>CACZRZ010000001.1 GCA_902783655.1 uncultured Bacteroidales bacterium | reverse complement strand
GACGAAGACGTCCTTGGAGTTCTTCATACCCATGGATGTGTCCTTGATGTAGCTTTTGAAGCCCATTCCCGAAGCCGTTACGGCGTAAGGCAGGATTTGCTTGGCTGCATTGTCCGTCCTTGCCCTCACCTCCACGGTGAACCCTGCGTCAGTCAGTCCTGCGGCGTCGAACGTCTTCGATTCATCGTCCTCCTTGCCTTTGTATATGGCATTCTGCGAAAGATCTTTCTCTTGTAGGGGAGTGCCCTGAGCCACGATGTTAACATACGTGCGGATGTCACCCGAGCGCAAAATCAGGCGACCTGTCGTGTAATTCTTTGTGGAGAGATGGGTTACGGTTACGGATGTTTCTTCTGTGCCAGCTTTGATGGTCTGTGGCGACACGCTGAACCCGCTGGTCACGCTCACCTGGATGTCTTCCGTCAGGCCTGTTGCCGATACGGTTACAGTTGCCGATTCTCCTGTGCCATCGAGACGAATCACGTCGGGTAGGGTTGCGCTGGCCTTGCGAAGGGGCGCTCCTTTCTCATCGACAAAACGAATGTTGATGGTCTCCTGACCAACAACCGGCAGGCTGCCAATGACCAGCATCAGACTTAGCAGCAAGCTCTTGGTTAAGAAATCTCTCTTCATATAGCAGAATTTTAGTGTTAATTTTCATAAATTAAGGCGATTATCGTTGCAAATATAATACATTAATTATTTTTCTCCAAGGAATACTCAATAAAAAGTGACAAACTCCGTGGATAGCCCGCATTGCCAACTCCATTGCCTAACCGATGATGTTGATAATACATAGAATAACAGACGAAATGGCGGAATTACCATTGTATATGAGCCTTCTTCGCTGCTTGGTCGGGGCTCCTGTTGTCTTTTTTAACTCTTTTTGCACCGCAATAATCATTTTTTTTACATTTCTTTTCATCGTTTCAAAAAAAATCTATAAATTTGCCCCAATGTAAGCGTAGTATGCAGGTACTATGCTTTAGATTAGAGTGAAAACATGTACAATTAACTTATTTTATTAACCTTTAAAAACTTAAATCAAATGAACAAAGCTCTACGAACAGTCTTTTCGTTCTGCGCATTGACGGCTGTGGCATTTGCCTACGCTTTCATCAGCCAGGAAGTCAAGGCTTATCAGGCCGCACAGTCTGCTGACGATGAGGCCATTGAGGACGTAACGTTCGATGTTAACAATGGTAGCGTCAACGTTGCTCTGGTAGACGTTTACGAGTCAATCGGCGGTGGCGAAGCTGTTGAAAAGCCCGCTTACAGAGCCGGTGGTAGCAGAAAAGGTAAGCTGGTGCTGAACATTCCTGCTGGCACAAACATTTTCGCCTTCACGGCTATCACACCGAAGGGAACGCCCGATCAGGATCTGATCGTATCTTCTGGCGGCCAGGTGGTAAAGACCTTTGTAGTGAAGGCTAACCCTGGCTTCACCGGTTATGCTCCCTACGAGGTAGCATTTGACGACGAGGATGCCAAGGCGGCTGCCACCTTTGTGGTTAACGTACCCGAGAACAGCACAGACCTGACCTTCGAGTTGGAACTCACCAACCGTGTTATGGTTTGGGACGTGAACTATGGTACAGCTCCCAAGGCAGCACGCTACTTCCTCAAGAACATTGCCACTGGCAAGTATTGGGGTGCTGCCAACGACTGGGGTACACATGCTTCTCTGGTTGACAATCCCGAGTTCATGACCCTCACAAAGCTGGAGGATGGTACGTACACTCTGGAGACCAACGTCAACAACGGTGGTACACAGTACTACTTCGAAGGTACCTGGATGGACAATGGCAATCCTAAGCATCTCACCATCGAGAATCACCTCAACTACTACACCATTAGCGCTGACGGCGTGTACTTCGGTTACAATGGCAAGGACAGCAAGATGGGCCTCGACGGTAGCAGCACCTGCACCAATCCTGAGGACGAGAACGTGAAGTGGGAACTGGTTGCTGAGTCTGACGTCAAGAACTATCTGGCTGCCGCTACAGCCGAAAACCCCATCAACGCTACCTTCTTCATCAAGGATGCCAACTTCGGTCGCAACAACCGCGATGGCGGTGGTTCTAACAATGACCGTGGCAACGCATGGGTAATTAGCTCCGATTGCACCAACAAGAATCTCTCTGGCGGTGCCAACGAGAACATGTGTGCTGAGTCCTTCCATTCGGTATTCACCATCAGCCAGACTATCGAGGGTGTGCCCAATGGTATCTATGCACTGACCGCACAGGGATTCTATCGTCAGGATGGATCTGACAATGAGCACCTGCCCGTATTCTTCCTCAACGACGAGGAGGTAGTATTCCCCCTCAAGACTGGTACGGAGAACAGCATGACCGATGCTTCTAACTCATTCTCTGCCGGCAAGTACACCAGCGACATGGTTGTCGTGGAGGTTTACAACCACAAACTGGAACTGGGTGCCAAGCTCCAGGGCAACACCAACCTGTGGTGTATCTGGGATAACTTCACCCTCACCTACTACGGCAAGAACGCCGAAATGGAAGATGTCAAGTTCTCTGCCCTGAAGGAACAGCTCAATGCTCTCAAGGCTGAGGCTTCAGCATTGAATTGCGAAGGTCTGCCCGCTACCTATGCCGAGAATGTTGCCAAGGCGCTGGAAGGTGCTGAGAACCCCACCACCGTTGCCGAATACAAGGCTGCTATCGAGGCTCTGGATGCTGCCATCAGCAGCGTTAAGACTGCTGCTGACGCTCAGGTTGCCCTGGCTGCCATGAAGGCTGAAATGGATGCCACTAACGTTTACACCGCTGAGGCATTCGAGGCTTACAAGGCTATCTATGACAATGCTCTGGCTCAGTTCGAGGCTGGCACACCCGTGGTTGTGGTTAATCCTCAGACAGTAAGTGGCTGGCACGCTGCCAACGACATTGACGACCTGCTGCTCTCTGCATGGACCATCAACGATGTTCAGTGCAAGGACTACAACACCAGCCTGTACATCAACACATGGTCTGTAGAAGGCGACAACGATGGTTCTAACTTCCATGTTCCCTTCTTCGAGTACTGGACCGGCGACGATCAGTCTCTCGGCACTGCCAACCTGACCGCTACCGTTCCCGGCCTTGCTGCTGGCAACTACGAAGTAAGCATCTGGGCTCGCGTTCGCATCAAGAACGGTGCTACAGCTCCCACCTATGGTATCACGATGGACGTGAACG